>WQYM01000115.1 GCA_009781235.1 Bacillota bacterium | reverse complement strand
GGACGCGGATCGGAGCGACGAAATACGCGAGATTGACGCGCAGATCGAGGCTTTACAGGCGCGGATTTTAGAGCTGAACAAACAGCACGGGCGGCGCGAGATAGACGCGGAGCGGTACAACAGCGACAGCCGCGAGGTCATGGCAAAGCTCGACGGGCTGTTCATAGAGCGCGAGCGGATAGCCGAGCAGAAAAGCACGGCGACGCTTAGCAAGGCTTACCAAGAAATAATCGCAGAATTTTTACGCAAGGCACAGGCGGCGGCGGAGTTCGACAAAGACATATTCGCGAGGCTCGTCGACACCATACGCATAAAGAGCCGCGACGACATAACCTTCATACTAAAAGACGGCACGGAGGTCAAAGCGGACACGGTCGACATAGCGGCGTAATACACAGCATAACGGGCGGCGGGGTGAAATAACCCTGCCGCCTTTTTTTCTTTGAAAATATTTTGCAAATACGTTAAAAACATTTGACAGCGGGTAGAATATATGATACTATATGTATAACATATTCGACATAGTGACTAATTTATAAAACATAAGGAGCATAAAAATGACACTAAAAAGTAAAAGAAACATAACAAGCATGGCGGCAGGCGTCGCGACCGCAGTCGGTTACATTATTTACGCACTTAGCAACGCCGCCCCGAACAGCGACGATTTGAAAGCGTGGGCGATAGTAATGCTTGTTTCAATCGGAATAGCCGTGGGCATACAAATCGTAACGCAAATCGCTTTCCATATTGCCGCTTCCGTCGGCATAGCGGTTAAAGAGGGTAAAAAAGACTGCAAAACCTTTGAACGTGGTACTGTTGAACGCATAATAAAGTCTGAATTAAAAGAGGACGAGCGCGACAAGCGGATAACGCTAAAAGCCTCGCACATAGGCTATTCCTGCGTCGGAATAGGTTTCATGGCGGGTTTGATTGCGCTTGCCTGCGGAGCGATAGCACTTACCGCCCTGCACATTTTTTTAGGGGCTTGCTTTTTGGCGGCGTTCGTTGACGGAGTGATGAGCGTTTTCCTTTACGAAAAAGGCAATCGCGGGGAGGAATGCAAATGAAAGCTCTAATTTGCGTGTATTCATACCACCACAAAAACACGGAAAAAATAGCGAGCGCAATCGCGGGGATACTCGACGCGGAAGTTAAAAGCCCGCAGGATTTAACGCCTGCGGACATAACGGGATATGACCTTATCGGTTTCGGCGCAGGGATAGACAGCGGCAAGCATTACAAGCCGCTACTGCAATTCGCCGACAGCCTCCCCGCCGCAAACGGGCAAAAGGTATTTATATTTTCGACAGCGGGAATCACAAGCGAGAAAAAGGTCGCAAAAGACCACAGGGCGTTACGCGATATTTTGAGCGGCAAGGGTTACACGGTCGTCGGGGATTTCGGCTGTAAGGGGTTTAACACAAACAGCGTGCTAAAACTATTCGGAGGCATGAATAAGAACAGCCCGAACGCCGACGACATAAAGGCGGCGGAGGCTTTCGCAAATACTTTAAAGGCGGAATAAAAAATGAGCGACAAACTAACGATAACAAACAATATAAGGAAGCTCCGCTTTTTCGCTAACGAAATGACACAGCTTGAGCTTGCGGAAAAAACGGGCGCGTCGCGTTCGACGATAATCGCAGTTGAGGCGGGAAAGTACACGCCCTCGTTAGATTTGGCGTTTAGGATAGCCGCCGCTTTCGGCGTTCCCATCGGCGAGGTTTTCGAGAGCAAGGCTGAATAAGGATAAAACAGCACGGGCGGCGGGGCGAAAGTTCCCCGCCTTTTTTCATTTTCGGGGGCTTTTGAATTATTGATTTTTTTAGGGAAATCAAAGCGGAAATCAAAAAGTTCAAATCCCGACGGATAAAAAAGTGCAGGACAACGACAAAACAAAAAGTACCATAAGCGGACGCGGACGCGATAAACAAGCAGAAAAGCCGCAAAAAGCGACTTTTGCATAAGAAAAACGGCAAAACGATTGTATCCGTTTTGCCGTCCGTCTATGGTGCCGGTGAAGGGACTCGAACCCCCACAACCTTGCGATTAGCAGATTTTGAGTCTGCCGCGTCTGCCATTCCGCCACACCGGCTTAGTAAGTTATTTTGACCTGTATACAGTAGATTTTGAGTCCGGCGCGTCTGCCAATTCCACCACGCCGGCAAGGGACTTGGGAGGAAAACCCGTTAAAAACCTACGGGCTGATATAAGCATAACATATCTATAGAAACTTGACAAGCAAAAACATACGCTTTTACTTTTTTCTAAACGAAATCTTTGGGTCAAAGCCGCGCGCGGTTAATTTGTCCAAATCGGATTGGTACGAAAAAGGCATCAGGTCTTTGACCAAAACGTTGCCGACAAAGAGTTCCAACTCCTGATACATAATATGCGCGGGACTCATGCGCATAAAGCCGAATTCATTCAAATTCGGGTTTAGCACAAACTCAAACCCCTCATTTTTTCCTTTGCGCAAGAATATGGTCACCGCCAAAGGACAATCAAGGCGTATCAGCAATTCTGTAAAATCCTTATCCGCATAAAAATCAAAGAACGCCCTGATGTCTCGGTAGTCGCCCGGTCTAATCGGCCGCCAACATCCGTCGTCCTCATCCCTCTCTATCGCGACGTCGGCAATAAACTCCTCATACGAAAAATAGGTTTTAAAAAAATTATAGTCCGTATCGCTGCAAAAAGCTTTTCCCTTGTGCGCTTTGCTAAGCTCACCCGCGATACTGTCGGCCATCGCCTCGTTAAAAACGCGAGACATGGCGATACCGCCGGTTTTATTGTTGACGGTTTTTCCGGCGACGCCCCGCGTAAACAAAAAAGGAAACGCCTTCCCGCATACAAAAATGCAGCCGCCCCGCACGCCGCCCGGCACCTCCGATAAGGAAAAGGTTTGCGCGTTCGACGACCACCACTTTGAGATAAACCGGTTCTTATGCCGCAATGCCCAACACGAGGCCGGCTTTAAATCAGTCGCCGCAATTTTTAGCGCGGGTTTTCTAAGATAAACTTTCTCTTTATACCCTTCGTCCTGCGCCCCGGTTCCGAACGCGGCGGCGATATAGTCGTAATAATCCTTAAACTCGGAAATTATTTTCATCTCACCATCTCACCGCGCCCGCGCTCTATCCTCTGCATTTGGGCATCCGCATTTTCCTCTATAAAACGGATCACCGCGTCTATGGATTGTTGCGCGCAGGATGCATCGCCCGAAACAACCGCGACGCCGACGGTTAAAGTTTTCAGCATATCCTGCGTGTCTACCTCCGCCACGGATACGTTAAAACGCTGCCGGACTTTATCGATGATGCTCCGGCAAACTTGACGCTTGTCTTTTAGAGACGTTGCGTGCGGGATATATAACGTTAAGAGAGCGGATTCCGTATACATAAGGTTATTCTTCTTGCACCCACGTTACCGAGCCGGTGCTGTAGGAACCGACTAGGACGCCTTTTTTCACACCGTTGACGGTTGACCCGCTTGCGTCTACATTAGGGCCGCGATGGCCGATGTAAATCCTGACGGTAGCCGAGCCTCCGTACGGCATTTCCTCAAACTGAGCTGCCCCTAATTTTAATCTCTCCGGGTTTTATTCCCCGACGTCTTGCGTCGGTCTGCTTATTGCGAACGCAGTGAGCTGAGGGGGATACCCCGAGGTCTTGCCTCGGGGAGATTCATTCCTAAAAATTTAGAAAAAATTAAAAAAGCTCGAATATAACTTGCGAGCTTTTTTTGGTGAGCATGAACTGTAAGCCGAATTCTGTATTGGGCGGGTATCTGTCTAGGCCTTTTGTTGCCAAAGGGCTCAAGCGGCGTGGGATGTGTACGGCGGATCACCGTCGGGGCGATGCCCTCTTTATACCGCGGCTGGTATAGCCGCGGGACGCCGAGGGCGGCGTCCCCTACATCCGGCCTTGCACCGGACGGGGTTTACAGAGCCAAGAGCGTCGCCGCTCTTGCGGTGGGCTCTTACCCCACCTTTCCATCCTTACCCGAGTACACCCGTTTGCGGCGGGGCAAGCCCCCGCCCTACGGTTTTCTCAAACCGCGCCCGGGCGTCTTCGGGCGGTTTATTTCTGTTGCACTTTCCTTAGAGTCGCCTCTACCGGCAGTTAACCGGCGTCCTAATCCTAGGGTGTTCGGACTTTCCTCGATATCGCTATCGCAACCGCCTGTTCATCTCAAATGCAGTATAGCATAAGACGGAAGTACTGTCAATTCTTTTTTAGGTCTAGTTTTAACGAGAATTTGCTCCCCTTAAAGAAACCTATAAAAATTTTATTTCAAATAATCCGCTCAAAACATTTGAAAAACGCGGCGCCGTATGCTATAATAGAAAACAATGAACCCGAAGAATTACAACGGAAGAAGAAAGCCGAAGAATTCCGCCGAGCATGAAATCGCGGGATGGATTCTTACCTTTGCCTCGGGCTTTTTGCTTTTGTTTGCCGCGGTGCCGTTTATTTTCGGGCCCGTCAGCGGCGTCGCTTCCGCGTTTTTGTTGGGTGTTTTCGGGATAACCGTATACCCGATATTGGTTTGTTTATTCATTTTAGGCATCTTTTTAATTCAGGGGCGCAAGCTGGCGGCGACAAAATTTACCCTTTTGTGCATCGGGATTATCGCGCTGTTTTGCGTGTTCATCTTGCATTTGGCCACCACGTTTACCATCATCCGCAAGCCGTTCGCGGAGTATACCGGCTTGGTGTTTTCAGGCCCCGACCCCGAAACCGGCGGCTGGTATACCGTGGGCGGCGTGTTTTTCGGTACGCTGGTGTATGGGATTCAATCGGTTTTAACGCCGGTCGTCTCGTTTGTCGTTTTTAGCGCGGCGGTGGTTTTGGCGGCGTTTCTCATGATAAACCGCATCATAAAACCGTCGGAGGGGCAGCGCCGCGGCGCAAAAGCGGCGGATTTTAAAAAACGCGACCGCGAGCCCGCTTCCGTGGCGCCCATTAGCGACCGCAGCCTGTATGTCGATAAAATCATCCCCGTCAAATCATACGAGTCTACCTCCGGCAAGTTTTCCGAGCTTCCGGAACAAGACGGGGGAGTGTCCGCGCACTCCGATTATTCCATGCCTCTTACGCCCGCACCTGCGCCCGAGGTCGGTCCCGCTCCCGCCGAGCAGTTCAAAAATCCCGACGGAACCTACAAATCCAAGGCGCATGAAATTTTATTCGGCGGCAGAGACGCAAACGCCTTCCCGTTTTCGGTGACTCCGCCCGGCTCGTATTCGTATTCTTCGCCTTCCGGGCCGCCGGTATATACTGCCCCTCCGGATATCAAACCGCATAAGCCGCCAAAAATTGTGCACGGCATCTCGGATTACGGCTTGCCGGAGGCGCCGTTTTTGCCGGAAAAGGATTTTTCGGGCAACGTGGTTTCGGGCGGCGGGATTGTCAACGGCGACGAGCTTTCCCGCACCATTGCCGAAGCGACCCGCCCGCGCCCTCTTGAGGGGGCAGGAGCCGGGGGTCAGGGGCCAGGGAATAGCGGCCAGTGGTCAGGCGGGCAGCGAATTGCGGATAATTCCAAATCCCGAATCCCGAGCCCCGAGCCCCGAACCCCGAACAACTCTATCTACGCCCATGTGCCGGCCGGGGCAGCGGTCATTCCCGAAAAGTATTTTGAAGACAGTTTCGTTACCACCGGTTCGATTGTCAACGGCGACGAGCTTAGCCGGGATATTGCCGAGCAAAACCGCCCCCGCCCGCTGTCGGGGGATAGGGGACAGGGGTCAGGGGACAGGGGTGTAGGGCGCGATGCCTTCATCGCGCCGCGGGAATCAGGCGTTAGGAGCGAGCAGCGACAGGCTAATCAGGGATTTGGCACGCAAGGCGCGGAGTGGGGCGGAAACGTTTCGAATCAAAGCGTTTCACCCACCACTCCTCACTCCTCACTCCTCACTCCTCACTCGACAATCGACCCCTCTAAATACGACAGCTCATACTACACCCGCTACGACGGCTTTAATGTGCAAAAAATCCAACCCGTTAAGCTGACGCCGAAAACGGAGCATTTTGAGCCGCGCCGGAACGAGCCGGAATTGATTATTGAGAACGAGCCGGACGAATTAAGCGAGAGTGAGGGCGAATTAACAGAGAGCGCGGAAAGCGGATTGGGGATGAAAATCGGGGAGAGGAATTTGTATGGCGAAAGCGGGGAGGAGCCCGACGAGGATGCTCAATCGGAGGAGGACGAGACGATTCCCAATTTTCAATCGGGTTTCCAAGACGATATTTTTTCCTCCCCGCACATTCGCCGCGATAGGGACGACGTACCCGGCGGCAATAACTTAAAACCCTCTTATTCCGAATTTACCGGTTTTTATGAAGAATTGGCCGAGAAAAAGGCTTCCAAGGAATCGTTTTCCGAGCGAACTGCCTCATTAGACGCGTTTTTGAACGGCCAAAAGCCCGCAAAAGCTGCGGGGCGCGGCGCAAAAACCCCGCTTAATTCGAATCAAATCCCGATTGAAAAATATTTAGAGGGCATTGTAAGGGATACTACGCCCGCCCCGAAACCCCGCCGCCGTCCGGATCGTTACAACCCGCCGCCGATTGATTTGCTGCCGTATTCTAAAAACGCGGCGGACGAGGAGGCGGACGCGGACGTTTTAGAGCGCGCCGCGGTGTTGGAGCAAACCCTGCAAAACCTAAAGCTCCCGGCAAAGGTTGCCGCGGTGACCCGCGGGCCGGCGGTCACGCGGTACGAGCTTGAAATGCCCACGGGCATCCCGGTCAAAAGAATCGACCAATTTGAAACCGATATCGAGTATTATTTGGCGTGCAACGGGAAAATCCGGCTGGAAACCCCGATTCCGGGCAAGCGCGCCGTCGGCGTCGAGGTTCCCAACAAGGAAATCGACATCGTGGGGCTTAGGGACATCATTGACTCCAAGGAATTCCGCGAGTGCAAATCCAATTTGGCGATTGCGGTCGGAAAAGACATCGCCGGCAAAAACATCATTTGCGAGCTTGACAAAATGCCGCATCTGTTGATTGCGGGCGCGACTGGCAGCGGAAAATCGGTTTGCTTAAACTCGGTCATCATGAGCATCGTCTACAAAAGCTCGCCGGAAGACGTGCGCCTCATTTTAGTCGACCCAAAACTCGTTGAGTTTACCGGCTACAAAAACCTGCCGCACCTATTGACGGGCGAAATTATTACGGATTCCGTGCAGGCGTTCAATACGTTTAAGTGGCTCAAAGAAGAAATGGACCGCCGATACCTCATGTTCTCTAAGCACCATTTGGTCAAAAATTTGGGCGATTACAACCGGTGTGATGCCGTAAAAAGCGGGGAAGAAGAGAAGCTGCCTGCCATTGTGCTGATTGTCGACGAGCTGGCAGAATTAATGCTGGGCAAAAACCAAAAGGAACTCGAAGAAAAAATTATGAGCATGTCGCAAAAGGCGCGCGCGGCCGGCATTCACTTAATACTCGCGACGCAGCGCCCGTCCGTTGACGTTATCACCGGCACTATCAAGGCGAACCTCCCCAGCCGTATCGCGTTTTCGGTCAAAAGCATTTTTGATTCGCGTACGATTTTAGACTCTAAAGGCGCCGAGGCGCTCTTAGGGCGCGGCGATATGCTGTACGCGCCGATCGGCGTCGACGACCCCAAAAGGGTGCAGGGCGCGTTTGTCACCAACGAGGAGGTCGCGGCGGTTATCGAATATGTAAAAGAGCACAACGAGGCGGTTTTTGATACGGAATTCCTAAAGGCGATTTCCGTGCGCGAAAAATCCAAGGACGACGATTTTGACGACGATGACGACGACGGCGAGGATACGGGTTTTGACCCTCTGATGCCTAACATCTTAAAGCTTGTGTTAGAGACAGGCACCGCGTCCACCAGCTTTATCCAGCGCCGCTTTTCCATCGGCTTTGCGCGCGCGGCGCGCATCATGGATGCCATGGAGGAGAACGGCTTTATCGGTCCGTTAGAGGGCTCCAAGCCCCGCGCAGTGCTGGCCACATGGGATTTATACCGCGAGCTTTTCGGCGACGAAGCCGGGTAAAAATTACACAAGGGGGCGGGGAACTTTGTGTAATTCACGCTAAATAAAGTCCCTCGTAAAATTACACAAAGTTCCCCGCCAGACTGGGGAAAAACTTAAGGCGATTAAGGACGGATCGACGGGTGCCACGCTCAGATCGTTCTCGTTTGACCGGCTCGGCAGGCTCGAGAGCGCGGGCGGCGCAAGTTTCACCCACGACGACTACGGCAACGTACGGACCATCGGTTCTAGAGCGTTAACGTGGACCCGCCGAAACCTGCTCCGCAATTACAACGGCACGAATTACTCCTACAACCACCAAGGTGCGCGGTTTCAAAAAACAAAAGACGGCACGGTAACGACCTACTTTTTAGACGGTTCCAAGGTCTTAGGCGAGAACCGCAAAACCGGGAGCCAAGTTACAAAGCTTAGGTACTACTACGACGCGACGGGCTTATCCTGTTTTACATACCGGGCGCCCGG
>WQYM01000114.1 GCA_009781235.1 Bacillota bacterium | reverse complement strand
GTGATTTTTCATTTTTTGGACGTGCCCGGCCTCGTGTCGGTGACCGTGACGGTGCAAAAGGAAGTCGCGCTGCGCTTTTGCGCCCGCGAAAATACCCGGGACTACGGCGCGGTAACGGCGCAGCTCAAGGCCTACGGCGACCCGAAACTCACGCGCACCGTCCCGCGCGCCGTCTTTACGCCCCCCCCCAACGTTGACAGCGCCGTCGTACACCTGAAAATTCAAAAAAAGCCCGGCATACAAGACTTCCCGCTTTTAAAACGGCTCATCGCCGCCGCGTTTTCGATGCGGCGCAAGACCCTGCTCAACAACCTAACCGCCGCTTTCTCTCTCCCAAAAGAAAAAGCCGCCCGGCTTTTAGCGGCGGCAGATTTGCCCGAAAACATCCGCGGCGAAGCTTTAAGTATCGAACAGTTTATCAAGCTTTCGAATTTACTTTATACTCAATCAGTTTACATCTAAAAATATTTATGGTATAATACTCCCATGTTCAGTCGCTTTACATCCGCTAACATTGATGCAGTCCTTATCAAAAGCCAGCCGAACCGTTTTTATTTTACGGGGTTTGACAGCTCGTCCGGCTTTTTGGTATTGACGGAACACGCAAGGACCTTTTACGTCGACGCGCGCTATTTTGAGGAAGCGAAGGCCAAATTGTCCGGTTGCGTGGTGCGGTGTGTTAAAAACGCCGAAGCCTACGAGGCGATAGCGCAGGATCTTATAAAATCCGGCGTAAAGGCGCTCGGGTACGAGGACGACTACATAACCGTTTCCGGGTATAAAGCGTTGGAAGCGGCGTTTGGAGATTTTGCGCTGACCCCCGCGTCCGCCGTTTTGGCATCGCTCAGAATCACAAAAACCAAAGAGGAAGTGTCGGCGATTACGGCCGCTCAGCGGATTGCGGAACGCGCGTTTGAGAAAGCGACGGACAGTTTGCGTCCGGGCGTCACCGAAAAAGAGTTGAGGGCGCTGCTTTGCGCCGAGGCTTATAGGGCGGGCGCGGACGAGCCGGCGTTTAAGCCGATTGTTGCGTTCGGCGAAAATTCCGCCGTCCCGCACCACGAAGCATCGGATCGGAAATTAGAAAAGTCCGATCTTATCTTAATCGATTTCGGCGTAAAGCTGAACGGCTACTGCTCCGACATGACGCGTACATTTTGTTTAAACCAGCCATCCGAACAAATCTCTTTGCTTTATGAGGCGGTTTTGGCCGCCCAAAGCTACGCGCTTAAAAGCATCAAGGCCGGCATGACCTGCCGCGAGGCGGATTCGCTGGCGCGCGAGCACCTGCGGGCGAACGGGTACGGCGCGGCGTTTTTGCACGGGCTGGGGCACGGCCTGGGGCTGGAGGTTCACGAGCCGCCCGGTGTGAGCGAGTCGGGCGAGGAGCTGCTGCTGCCGGGAACGGTGATTACGGTGGAGCCCGGCGTCTATATTCCGGGCGTCGGCGGCGTTCGCATCGAGGACATCGTCGTCGTGCGCGAAGACGGCGTGGAGAATTTAACGGTGACGGGCAAGGAACTTGTTTTGTAGTGCAGTAGTGCGGTAGTGCAGTAGTGATGGATGTAGAATCGTATATGTATCAAAGGTCATTGGTCAAAAAATAATACTCAGTCAATAACTATTGCACTACTGCACTATTGCACTATTGCACTAGGTAAAGAGATATTTTCAGAAAGAGGTATACATCCCATGGTAATGGCAGGAGATTTTAGAAAAGGCACGACCATCGAAATAGACGGCAAGGTCTATAAGGTGGTCGATTTTCAACACGTCAAGCCCGGCAAGGGCGCGGCGTTCGTGCGCGCGACGCTTAAAAACGCGATGACCGGAAAAGTCTTAGACCGCACGTTCAACCCGTCGGAAAAATACGAGACGGCGCGCATTGAGACGCGCAAGATGCAGTATTTATACAACGCGGACGGGTTGTACACGTTTATGGATTTAGAGAGCTACGATCAAATCGAATTAAACTTCGACATCGTAGAGGACGCCATGCAGTACGTTAAAGAAGAGATGGAGGTCAGCGTTCAATTTCACAACGGGATGCCGTTTTCGGTCGAGCCGCCGACGTTTGTCGAGCTTGTGATTACCGAAACCGAGCCCGGCGTTCAGGGCGATACCTCTAAAGCCGGCAACAAACCCGCAAAATTAGAGACGGGCGTCAACGTGGATGTTCCCTTGTTTGTCAACCAAGGCGAAAAAATCCGCGTGGACACGAGAACCGGGACGTATATGGAAAGGGTGAAGTAAAAGTGAAAAATGAAAAGTGAAAAATTTCGGATGGGTTTTAGGCTTTAAAAACCGGGGCAAGCGTCTTGGGACAAAAGAAATATGTGCTATTTCAACAATCACTTATCCGTAACTATTCACTATTCACTATTCACTTTATTCGCGACAAAGGAGCGAACAATGTCCGCAGACCAGTTCATCCCGGCAAAGCATTTCCGTAAGCCTATCGGCTTGTACCGGTATTTTCCGCTGACCAAAAAAATTGAGACGGTGGCGGTTGTTTTATCGGTAGCCGCGACCGCGCTCGCCGTGGTTTTTGTGATTCTGTTTAGCCAAGTACCGGACGCAGAAAAGCCGGGCAACTGGCCGCTTCCGGCTCTGGCGGCAGCCTTTACCGTCGTCGCCATATTTTTAGGGCCGGCGGCGTTGTTTTTAAGTAAGCGTTCCTTTAAAAGATCGGAAGCCGTTTTAGCCGCCATTGAAAACACCGCCCAATCGGGAAAGCGGCTTATGAGCTTTGACGACATCCTCTCCGCCTCCCGCATCGTAAATTCTAAGCGCGAGCTGCTTGACATCCTCGCCCGCCTCTTTTTTATTAAAGCCTTACAAACGGTTTGGATTAACGAGAAACAAGAGCTGTTGGAGAAGGTAAAGTAGGGGCGGATGGCATCCGCCCGAAATCATATGCGTTATAAAATCACAATTTCATACGACGGCTCGGCGTTTTTTGGCTGGCAACGCCAAAAGGATAAGCCGACGGTGCAGGGCGCGGTGGAAACCGCGCTTTTTAAGGTGTACGGACAGTTTTTTACCGTCACCGGCAGCGGGCGCACGGACGAGGGGGTGCACGCGTACGGCCAAGTTGCGCATTTTGACGCGCCGGATACAATTGCGCCGGATAAAATGGTAAATGCGTTGAATCATTTTCTGCCGCCGTCCGTGCGCGTGTTGTCGTGCGAGGTTGCGCCGGAAGGTTTTCACGCACGCAAAAGTGCAAAGCGCAAAACCTATTATTACGACATGTATTTTAGCGGGGTTGAATGCCCGTTGTTGGTGGGAAGGGCGTTGTGGCTTGGGAAAAAGGGAGATGGGGAATGGGGAATGGGGAATGGGGATAAGGATGAAAATTTAGCGAATAGCGAAAAGCGAATAGCGAATAGCGGCGGAGAGGATTTGCATTGGCAACCCGTAGGGGTCGCGAGGCCAAATCCATCCGACACTTTTCACTCGTCTCCCCCATACCCCATCCCCCATCCCCCATCCCCCCAAAGAGTCCAAGCCGCGGCTTCCCTCTTTATCGGCAGGCACGACTTTAATGCGTTTCATTGCAAGGGCTCTAGTGCGCAAACCACCGTGCGCACGATTTTTGAGTGCGCAATCGAGCCGGTCACGCTATACGAAAAACCCGCCCTGCGTCTCAAAATAGCGGCGGACGGGTTTTTATACAAGATGGTACGCATCATTGCGGGAAGCTTGATACGGGTCGGAGAGGGAAAGCTTGCACCGGAGGACTTGGCCGAATTATTGCGCACAGGCGCGGACTGGCCGGGCAAGGTGCCGGCGGAGGCGTGCGGGTTGTATTTATATTCGGTGGAATACAAGAATAATGATAAATTATAAATGAATAAAGTCCAACGCCGCGTCCTTTACCGTCTGTGCAAATAAGGGCTTAACGTCTTTAAATATATCGATTAAAGCCGGGTCGAACGCAGTGCCCGATTCTTTTTCAATGATGCTAACGGCATCCTCGTGCGAAAAGGCAGGCTTATAGGGGCGCGCGCTGATGAGGGCGTCATATACGTCGACAATCGCCATGATGCGACCCTGTAGCGGGATTTCCGCGCCGACTAAGGCGCGCGGGTAGCCCTTGCCGTCCCAGCGCTCGTGGTGGCAGCCGGCAAACAGCTTCGCGTGCGCCAAAAAGTCTTCCTCGCCGGTTTGGGCGACGATTTGCCCGATGATATCCTCGCCCTCGGTGGTGTGCAGGCGCATCTCCGAAAACTCTTCGGGTGTCAGCTTTCCCGGCTTGTTTAAAATCAGGTCGGTGATTTTTATTTTACCCACGTCGTGCAATTTTGCCGAGGAGATGACTACATTGATGTCCCAATTCTTTATCTCGTTTGCGTACAGCCCGCGCTTTTGCATCTCGTCAATCAATATTTTCAGGTATGCCGAGGTGCGCTCGATGTGCCCGCCCGTTACCTTGTCGCGTTGCTCTACAATATCGGCAATAACAGAGATGATCCCGTTTTTAAGTTGTTCGATGTGCATCGTGCGCTTTTTTATCATCTCATCGATATTGAGGTGCGTCATTAAGCGGTTTCTTAGCACCGGAACCGAAAAAGGCTTTGAAATAAAATCCACCGCGCCCATCGCAAAACCGCGCGCCTCAATCTCGGAGTCCGTAGAGGCCGTTAAAAAGATGACGGGAATGGATGCGGTCAAAGGGTTCCTTTTGAGCTCTGCAAGCGCGTCAAACCCGTTCATGACGGGCATTTCGATGTCTAAAAGGATTAAATCCGGCGTAATTTTTGCAATCATCGCAAACATGCGCGCCGCCGAATCCAACGTCAAAACACGATAGGAATCCTCCAACACCTGCTCGGCTATCGCCAAATTAATGTCGTTGTCGTCTACGATATAAATTGTTTTCATCAGTTCTCGAACCTCCAAAAGTCACACATGCAAAAAGATGAGCCGTACATATAAATATATCACGCTTCATTTAATAATGCAACTGTTTTTCAGTTTATTTTTATCTGTTTTAAGCAAAAAAAACGCAAAAAACGCTATCGCAAGGTGCGTTTGCACCTACTAAATAATTTTTTCTTGCATTAAGGCATCGGATTGTCTCAATCGGCGTCGTTTTCGAAATAATCCTTAAACTCTTCTTCCTCGGCCGCTTCCTCCCAGCTCTTTTCAAGCCGCGCGTCCTCGGCCGCTTCGGTATTTAAGACGGAGGAGGACAGGCTTTTTTCGGAGGCGGCGCGCTTAATCGCCTCGACAATTTCTAATAACACAACGCCGAGCACCGCCGCGATGATAATCGAATCAAACACGCCGCGCGACCCCAGCGCCACGCCCGCGCCGAAAGCATAGTGAAAAATCAGGTTGTTTGCGATATCGCCGAGCATGATTCCGCCGACGGCGCCCGAAAGCGTGGCAAGGCGCGTCCCGCCCGCCAAATATGCCGCAATGCCGCCCAATACGCCCGTAATCACCATCGCGGCCAAAAACAAGCCCCCGGATTCGGGGCGCAGCAGCATCCGGGCCGTCACCGTCACGCTTGCTACGGCCAATGAAGCCAACAAGATTCTCGCGACCTCTTTTTTGCGGCGAGACACCGAAAACACGATGACGAGAAACACCGCCGGGACGATAAAGCCGCCGACGTTGATTACGGCAGATGTGCCGATTGGGATTTCCGGCACGACTGCGCCGACTACAAAGGTCAAAAGCAGCAAAAAGGCAAGCCAGTCCGGAACGCCGATTTTTCGAAAAAAACGCTCCGAAACGCCGAAGAAAGTGAGCACCGCCAAAACGGACAGCAGTATTAAACCGACGGGAAACATAAAAAAATTACCTCCACCCGAAAGTGTCGGTAATTTTTGGGGTTTTTATACTTTGTTTTAGGGTTCTAGTCTCTATCCCCCTATCCTGTTGTAATTCAGCACCACCTAGCACCGACGTTATTTACGATTTACAACTTACAATTTACAAATTAGGGATATGTGTCTGTGGGTTCACAATATTTGTTCTTTTGTTCCGGCCGCTGTTTCCGCAGCATACTCAAAATCCCATCCGAAATTTATAAATTGTAAATTGTAAATAGGTCACATCTAACGCTTAGGTGGTGTCCAATTACAATAGGTTCTAACCACTGGCCGCTTACCCCTTAGCTTCTATCCCCGGGCCGCTGTACCAGGTTGCCTTGCCGGAGCCGATAGCTCCTTCAGCATTTTTGTTGAAATAGTCGTCCCAATTAAAGTTACGCCACTTGTTCCAATGGTCGTGCCACTTGACAATCTCTACCTTTTTGATGGTAACGGCGGTCAAAACATCCGAATTCTTTTTGGGGTCTTTGGCGTATTGAGGCGGATTCCAAAACTTGTGCACGGCGTATTCTCCGGGCTTTTGCATTTGCTCCATCGCCGCGATTTTATCGAGCGCCTCAAGCGAGCTTTGGTTGATGCAACGGCCAAACGCATACCCCGTCATGTTTCTTGTTGCCCTGGTGTCGCCGGGCTTCCGGTTCAACACGTTTTGTTGCTCGTTACTTGCCGTGCAAAACTGGAAGTCAACGCCGGAAATCGAATAGGTTTGCGACAAAAACCCGCGCACTGCGGATTGGTCGACCAGCTTTGGGGAGTTCGGGTCGGCCGACGTAAAATCCTTACCTATCCTGTAAGCGAGCTTTGAACCATTCGCTTGAGTGGTCGAGCCTGAGGGAATGGTGATGTCGGTAAGCTTGTCCGTAAACACCGTGTTGGTTGCGCGGTGCGTACCGGTCTCAAACGAAACATCCTCGTATTGTCCAAACCGCACGTACTTGTTGGTCGTATCAAATACAATCACGCCGTCAAAAAAACCGTTACGCGCCAAATATAAAAAATTGGTCGCGGCGAGCGGGACTTCTTTTTCGAATATTTCGAGCTCAATTTTATCGCCGGTCGACAAATGGATTACGGCAACCGAGTTGTCGTACGCGGCGTACCGGGCGTTGCGCATAAACACCGTAGGAATCAGTATCGCAAACGTAATCAACACGGCGGCCAACACCGCGGCAATAATAATCAGGTAAACGTTCCTACGCGAAAGCGCTATATTTCCGCCGCTTGCTTCCACCACGCCGGGCTGAATGTCGGCGGCCGCCGCGGCTGCTTCGGGGATATTGGAAACGGACGCACCGCACACATCGCATGCGACAATCTTGCCGTGCGGAACCACAATCTTATTGCCGCAGCCTGCACACGTAATTAAAGCCCGGTCGGTTTCTCCTGCGCGCCGCAAATCCTTTCGTTCTTTAGAGGTCAATGATACTTTCTTTTCGTTCTTCATAGCGGGTAGATTATAAACTAAAATAAATATTAAGTCAATGTTTTTAACCGACTCGGGCAAAAATTAACAAAGATTATTAGAGAAAAGTGTTCGGATCTGTGTAGCCGGGCCTTAATATGACGTTTTCCTTGTCCTTGACAAAAACGTTAAAAACGCCTTCCCACTCGGAAGGGTCGTACTCCTCAAGCGAAACCGAGGTATATCGGGTAGGCTTTCCGAGCGTTTCCTCTAAAATTGCGGCGATTTGCCGCGCGGCTTTTTCGTACGCCTCTTGCGAGGGCCCTTTAAAGGCTTTGATGACTACGTGGGGCATGGTGAGTGCTCCTCCTTTTGTTTTTCCGGGCGCGTAATCCGGCAGCATGGGTGGGGCCTTGCGTCCCCTGCGAGCGTAAAGCTCTAATCCTCCGACAACAACCCCAAATCGCGCATGATTTGGGCGAGGTCGTCTTTAGGGTTAAGCGCTTCCTCAAATGAAAACCCCGACGCCGAACGGTCGGCATAATCGCCGGCGGCTTTTTTTGCGGGGGAACCGGCGGGCTTTGGTACGGAAGCGGGAAGCGGAGTGCCTCCAAACAGTTTTTTTGGTTGGACGGGGGCATCGACTGCGCCTTGAACCGGCACAAGGCCGGAAAAATCCGAGAACGGTTTTTGCGCGGAACCGGAGGCCCCGCCGAAAGGGTTTTGCGCGTGAGCCGGTTCTCCCGAACCGGCGGGAGGCGCTTTTGAGTACATCGCGGAAAAATAATCGCCGCCCGCGACGGGGGCGTCCGGCTTTGCAAGGGAAGAAAAATAATCTCCGCCCGCACCCGCATCGGCGGGGGCAAAATCGTCGTCGCAGGGGCCGGGGTTCAGGTCGGGGTTGGGGATTTGGGATTCGGGCGGATTGCCGACCGCCCCTACGGGTTCGGGCGGATTGCACCCAATGGGCTCGGATTTGCGCGGATACTGCGGGTCAATCTGTAGATTTGCCCCTACGGATTGCGGCGCGATTGGAGGGCAATCGCGCCCTACATCCCCTGATCCCTGATCCCTGATCCCTGATCCCTGACCCCTGATCCCTAATCCCTGATCCCTGATCCCTGATCCCTGATCCCTGATCCCTGATCCCTGATCCCTGACCCCTGATCCCTGATCCCTGACCCCTGATCCCTGATCCCTGACCCCTGATCCCTGATCCCTGACCCCTGATCCCTGATCCCTGACCCCTGATCCCTGATCCCT
>WQYM01000113.1 GCA_009781235.1 Bacillota bacterium | reverse complement strand
TCTTCACATGTTCTTACCAATATCTTCTCAACTTCATCATCGAAAATTACTCGCCGATATTTCGCGGGGCAAACAAAGTGATATAATAAAACCGACACATTATAGGATTTGTGTATATATTCGCTCATGTCGGCTTTATTATATCACAATAAGCAGTCCGACGCAAGACGTCGGGGAATAAAACCCGGAGAGATATTAGGTCGTACTAATATCCGCATGACCGAGCCGCGCGGAGACGGTCTTTATGTCCGCTCCGTTCATGACAAAATCACTACCCCCGTTGGCCATACAAATAAATCATAAATACTTCTTTAATTTCTCCATTAATTCATGGGGATTTATGGGCTTGCCGATATGTCCGTTCATTCCCGCATCCATGCATTTTTCAACGTCTTCACGGAATACGTTGGCGGTCATCGCAATAATCGGTACTTTATCCGCGCCCGCAATGCCCGACGCGCGAATGGTGCGCGCCGCCTCGTATCCGTCCATTACCGGCATTTGTATATCCATTAAAATCAAGCTGTATTTATCGGGCGACGCCATAAACATTTTAACCGCTTGTTCGCCGTTTTCCGCGCAATCAATATTGACAAGCGTAGGCTCTAAAAGCGCCATCGCGACTTCGCGGTTTATTTCAAGATCCTCCGCAAGCAGAATCGTCTTGCCCTCAAACGTGACCGTCTCTTGCACTGTATCGTTTTCCGCGATTTTCCCGGTTATGCCGAGACGGCTGTTAACCGCCTCTATAACAGCCGACGGAAAAATCGGTTTTGAAAGGACTTTGTCTGCGCCCGCTTTGTTCGTTTTTTCTTCTGCCATACCCGAATCAAAAGCGGACATCATAAACACGGTGCCTGTTCCGCCTTTTGTTTTTTTAGCTTTCAAAATACGCGCGAGTTCTAAGCTGTCAAAATCCGGCAGCTTAGAGTCTATAAAGTAAAAATCATATTTGCCTTTTTGCTCAATATTCCGTATCGCGCTTTCACCGTCTTGCTCGGTTTCGCAGGACGCCCCGAAACATTCCGTGATTTCCTTGATGTTATTAAGCGTACTTTTGTCGCCGGCAACCGCAAGGATTTTTAAGTTTTTCCAATCCGGAATATCATGGACTTCGCCCGCCGCTACCTTTGCTTTAATTGTAAACGTAAAAGCGGCACCCTTACCAAGCTCGGAGCTTATCCATATCCTGCCGTCCATCACTTCTACGATACTCTTTGAAATAACAAGCCCCAGCCCCGTGCCGCCGTATTTGCGCGTGGTATCGTTGTCCGCCTGATTGAAAGCCTTGAATAGTTTTGCCTGCTGCTCGGGACTAATGCCTATACCGGAATCCTTAATTTCCGTTTGTATCGTGCAAATCCCGTCTTCCAAAGATACAAGCCCGGAATCGATGCTGATAAAGCCTCCGTCGGGCGTAAATTTAATCGCGTTGCCTAAAAGATTTGTTATGACCTGCGCAAGACGCTGTTCGTCGCCGTACAAAAGCCTGGGAATACCGGGGTCGATATGCGCCGCAAAAATTTGTTTTTTCTCCTCGACACGAAAGTGGTTTATGGTTATGACGCGCTGCAGCATCATTTCAAAGTCAAACTCCGACATCGAAAGCTCAAATTTACCCGCCTCTATCTTAGATACGTCCAGAATATCGTTGATAACGCCCAAAAGATGCTGTGAGGCGCTTCTTATCTTTTCAAGTGAATAATCCTTCCGCTGTAGGTCTTGCGCGGATTTCCCTATACTTGTCATCCCTATTATAGCGTTCATAGGGGTCCTGATCTCATGGCTCATATTCGCAAGAAAATTGCTTTTTGCCGCACTCGCCTCTTTAGCTTCCTCCAACGCTTTTTCAAGCCTGCTCCAGCCGTCCTTAATCGTCAGCGCCAGCTCGCCGATCTCATCGCCGCGCTCGGCTCCGAAAATCTCGGCGCGGCCTTCGCCCGCCGCGGAAACGCTGTCCGCTAATTTGGTCAGCGGGGTAAACATCAGCCGCCTTGTTATAATAGTGTTTGCGACGGCGTATATAATCAGCGCGGCAAACAAGGTCAAAATAAGCGGCAAAAGGTCTGACATACTGAAAAGCGAGCTGTTGTTGAAAAATGTAACGATAGACCAGTCGGAGTTTTCTATAGGAGCGATGGCAACGTAGTCGAAGGCGTTATCCGACAGCCTTCTCAGCGTCGGCTGCGTGTTCCTGCCAAAATAACCGTCAATTCCGTTCAGATATTCGGCAATGTGGCTGCTAAAAGCGGGGTCGGTGCTTTTATCCTTGACATACCTGTTTACGGCAATTTTGTAGTTATCCTGAAACGCGCTGTCAAGCTGAATGATGCCGTTTTTATCTATAACATACCCTTGCACTTTTTCATCGTCATACCTCTCGAAAATATGCTTAAGCAAGCCGTCTATCGACAACCCCGCGCAAAACGCGCCCACAGCTCTGCCGTTTGATATAACCTTGTGATTTATCCAAACGAGCCATCTCAATTCGACTTTATCTCTATCAACTTTGTACACATGGTCGTACTCGGAATCAAGTAATTCATAATACCAGTCATTGTCGGGGTCAATCCTATTAAGATTGCGTTTAGACGTAAACCCTTCAAAAGGAATGTCTTGTTTGATTGCATAATCGCTAAGGGAACCGTCGATTCCGAAATGCAGTTCTTGGAGCGACAACAAGTCTACACAATCCATCATTTCATTATACGCGGCTAGTTTCTTAACCTCGTCGCCCTCGTCGGCGAACCAATCCGTAACCGCTTGTGACGTCGCTACTTTTTGCACCAGCGCAAAATCACGCAGCATATATGAATTGAATTTTTCAACCGATTCAAACGAATAAAAATATGCCAATTTTCCCGACGACTTGGCGGATATGCTCATCGCCATGACGGTTGCCGCTATAATCGTGCTTATAAGAGTCAAAATTAATATCGATACATTTATAAGCTGAACACGTGTGGCTATTTTGCGCCTTAAGCGCCTTTTATTTTTTCGCATATAATAACAGCGTCCTTCTTAAAAACTTTTGCTTATTTTTGACTATTATACTATTATACTATGTTTCGGACGTTTTTACAAATGAAATGCTTGCAAAAATGATTTTTTTATACTATAATATGCAAAGAATATTTCCGGAGGAAAAAAAAATGAAGACACGCCTTTTAAAAACGGCTTGCACGCTTTTTGTGAGTGCGGTACTCATAATCGGCTTAGGCGGCGGGTTGACCGGCTGCAACGGCGACAAAATTGTAGAATTGCGGTTTATGGGTTATAACTCTGAATCGTCAAGGGCTACTTACTTAAAGTATTTGGACGAACAGCTCCCGAACATTAAAATCACCTTTGAGTTTGTAAGGCAGGAGGATTTTAACAGCGTTCTTGACACTCAGCTTAAAAGCGGCAAGGGGCCCGATATTATCGAAGTAGGCGGCAATACAAAAGCCTTGGCGGCGGCAGGCCACCTGTACGACCTTACCAGACAGAATTTTGTAAAAGACTACGCCCACTCGGGCTTATCCGCGTATATAATCCATGACAAAATCTACGCCACTCCGCTTCAATCGTGGTTTGAGGGAATTTTCTACAACAAAAAGATTTTTGCCGATAACGAAATAAGCGTGCCGAAATCGCTTGATGAATTTATTGAAATTCACACGACGTTGGGCGGCGCGGGAATCAAGCCGCAAGCGATGGGCGCGCAGTCTTACGAGCCTATGATGAAACAGAGTATCGGCATAGTAAACAACGAATTCTATTCAAAAACCGCAAACAGAGGCTTTGACGCCGACTTCAACGAGGGGAAAGCGTTTCTTGCAGAGCAATGGCTTGACGCCGTTACGGCTTGGTCAAGGGTTATTGACGAGGGCTGCCTGACTCCCGATATGCTTAACGTATCGTACGAGCAAGCGCTTGCGGAGTTTGCCGAGGGAAACGCGGCCATGTGGGAAAGCGGCCCGTGGGCGGTCAACGATATTTTAGAAATAAATCCCGACATCGAGCTTGGTATGTTTCCTATTCCCGGATTAACTGAAGGCCCCGGATGGCTGGTCGGCGGCCCCGGCTCGGCTTTGGCGATAAACGCCAAGTCCAAGCATATTAAGCAAGCCCTTCAGGTGCTCGATAAGACCGCAACTCCCGACGCTCAAAAAGCATTGGTAAAGGATAATTCCGGAAGCTCCTTTTTGGTCGGTGTAAGCGTGGACTTAGGCGATATTTATGCGGACTGCCAGGCGGCTTTTCAGGCGGGCAATGTGTATGCTCCGTGGGTAGTCGCATGGAATTTCGGCGACGATATTGTTCAAGCGTACGGCGATTCGCTCAAGCAAGTCCTTGCCGGCACAAAAACAGTTGAGCAAGCCTTAAAAGACGCCGATAATAAGAGGTTGAAATGAAATTTTTTTGCGTTTGAAATGAAATTTTTTTGCGCGGTTTTCCGCCCCGCTACCGTTGACCCTTTTACTAAATCTTGATAATAAAAAAAGCCGACAGACGAGGATGTGAAGTCCCCGCCCGTCGGCTGCATCTTGATTTTGTAGATTACCTGCACTCTACTGCCCGTTATTACTATCTTATCTATTATATTAAGAAGCATTGATTTTTTGTCGCCCGCCGACTGTTCGTCGAAACGCTTAGACCAAGCGTCCAATCCCTCGCATACCACTTTCTACTCTGCGATAACCGCCGCTAAATCTGCAAGAGCTTTGTTCGCCGCCTCCTGCTCCTTCTGCAATTCGGCAAGCTCGCTTTCCTTTGTTTTTATCAGCTCGGACAGCAGGCTTTGAGAAAATTGACTCTCGCCCAAGATTACCTTCATCAACAGGCTCTTTGCTTACGATACTGATTGTCGCTGCGGTCATTATGCTATTGTCTTTCAAGTTGGCGGGCTTTGCATGTCGGATGTCAATCAGAATAAGCACAAGGAAAGAGGATACGCGGCGCGGTATTGTTGCTGTATCAATAAGAACTTTATTATCAATAGCATTTACGGTTATTTTTTCGATTTGTTGGCGCGACCGAAAACACGTGTTTTAGACATCTGCTCGCACAGGTGTTGAATATGCCGATGTCCACAGTACCATTTCCTCCGTTTTTATAAAAACACGAATTAATTTTGTGTTTTTCCATGTGTTGTGTGCGTACGCATAAAAAAATGCTTGCCATTGTACGTTTTTTATGCTATATTAATAACACTTGACCGTAACATGACCGTATTCGCGTTTGCAAGATTTATATTTGCTTACGTACAACCGCATAATTCATTTAGCATCTTTGCATACGCGACATTTGAGTTTGCTTTCGCGCCAAAAATATATTCGTATTTTATACAAGAGGTGATTTATGGATATTTACGACCGGATCGAATTGCTGCTTAAAAAAAGCGGCCTAAACCGCACCAGGCTATGCGAGCGCACGGGCATCTCGTACAACACCATGACCAGCCTTTTTAAGCGGCGTTCTAAAAACGTTGACTTAGAGACGATTCGCAAAATCGCGATGTGCTTTAACACGACCCTTGAATACCTGATAACCGGGGACGAGTCGTACTTAGAGCGCAGAAGGAGCGACGCCGAAAAGCTGGCGGCACCCAATATTTTTACGATTGAGCGAAAGAGCTTCCCGCTGTCGGCGCCCTCTCCGGGCAAAAAAGACGAGGCTGCGGGGGCGATTGAAAGCTATATCGAATCCGGAACCGCTGTCGAGGCGGATTTTTGTATGCGCGCGTCCGGCGACGGGCTGTCGAACGCCCGCATCATGGATCGCGACATTGTGTTTGTTAAAAAACAGAATTACGTGCGGAACGGCGAGGTAGCTGCGGTTTGGGTGAATAACGAAACGTTACTGAGGCGCGTGTACTATTATCCGGAAAAGAAGCAGATTGTGTTGCAGACAGACAATGTGGGCGGCGAACCCGTGGTGTACATGGGCGACGAATTAAACAGAATACGCGTGCTTGGCAAGGCCGTGGCTTTTCAGAGTGACGTAAAGTAGTTTTTAGGAACGTAAAAACAAACAAAAAGGCTGGGGCTGCCTCACGAGATTTTGGCGCGGGGCAGCTCTTTTTGTTTTTTGCGTTGCTATTGGTATATTTAATCAGTTTAGAAATGGACTTAATGCAAATCCTTATTACTATCCCCTAGCCCCTAAGTTTGGCAATGCTTTCCGTCAGCTTCGCCCGTAAGTCGCCGTAACGCTTCAACTTTTCATGCTCGGCGTCGATGAGGGGCTTGGGCGCTTTAGCGGTAAAGCCGGGATTATTTAGCTTGTTCTGGGCGAGTTTTAACTCTGCTTCGGCCTTTTCGAGTTCTTTTTGAAGCCTCGCAAGTTCGGCGGCTGTGTCAATTAGGTCGCCGGTCGGGATGTAGACGACGGCGACGGGGGTAAGAAGTTCGACGGCGGGGGCGGACGGTTTTTCAAAGCGAACGGCGCTGCCGCCCGCCATTTTCTCGATGTAAGGCTCTGCCGCTTTCAGCACCGTCTTATGTCCTTCCGTCGGAACCAGGTGTATTGCGACGCGCTTATTCTGCGGCACGCCCTTTTCGGCGCGCAAATTACGGATGGCGCGGATAACGTCCATCACTTTTTCTAAATGCGCGGCTTCTTTTTGATAGCTCTTTCCCTTAATTGGGAACGGCGACAACATAATCGTCTCGCAGTCGCGGTTCGGAAGGCTTTTGTAAATCTCCTCGGTAACAAACGGAATAATCGGATGCAGCATCTTTAAAATTTCGCGCAACACGAACAACAGCACGCTTTGCGTGGAGCTGCGTGTTTGGCTGTCGCCCGAATTTAACGCGGGCTTTGAAAATTCAATATACCAGTCGCAAAACTCGTTCCATGTAAAATCATAAAGCCGCGCCGCCGCTTGCCCGATTTCGAATTTATCCATAGCTTTTGTGACAGAAATTATCGTATCGTTTAAGCGCGTTAAAATCCATTGGTCGGCAAGGGAGAGCTTTAATGCACAATGCACAATGCTCAATGCACCATGATGGTTTTGATTGCGCTTAGCGTCATCCGACGTTGAGCATTGAGCATTGAGCATTGAGCATTCATCCTCGCAATTCATCAAAACAAACCGCGCGGCGTTCCAAATTTTGTTCATAAAGTTGCGGTAGCCTTCAACCTTTTCGGGCGAAAAGCGCTGGTCGCCGCCCGCCGCAATGCCATTCAGCAGCGAAAAACGCAAAGGGTCGGTGCCGTACTTATCGATAACTTCCAGCGGGTCTACGCCGTTATTTAAGGATTTACTCATCTTGCGGCCTTTCGCGTCGCGCACCAAGCCGTTGATATACACGACGGAAAACGGCTTTTGCCCGGTATGCTCAAGGCCCGAAAATATCATGCGCGCCACCCAAAAGAAAATGATGTCGTACGCCGTCACCAGTACGTCGGTCGGGTAGAAATATTTTAAGTCCTCCGTTTTTTCCGGCCAGCCGAGCGTCGAAAACGGCCACAAGGCGCTTGAAAACCACGTGTCCAGCACGTCCTCGTCTTGGCTCACCGCCCCGCCGCACTTAGGGCACTTAGCTAAATCCTCGCGCGAAACGGTCATCTCGCCACACCCGGCGCAGTAAAACGCGGGAATCCGATGCCCCCACCAAAGCTGACGGGAAATGCACCAGTCGCGCACGTTGTGCATCCAATGCAGGTAGATTTTTTCGAATCTTTTGGGGAGGAATTTAATTTCGGGATTCGAGGTTCGGGGTTCGGGATTCGGGATTGAACTTGATTTACAATTTACAATTGACGATTTGCAAATTTCGGAGGGGCCGGCGACGTTGCTTCCCGTAGGGGGCGACCCATCGGGCGTCCCGTCGGTATCACGCAATATCGCATTTTGCGGGGCGCCCGATGGGTCGCCCCCTACGGGAAATCCGCATACTCGGCATTCCCTTCCGTCGTTTTTCGTTTTTCGTTTTTCGTTTTCCGTTTCCCCTGCTCCCACCACCGCCTCTATCGCCGGTTTTGCCAGCTCCTCCATCTTGCAAAACCACTGGCGCGAGACCAGCGGCTCAATAACCGTATCGCAGCGGTAACAGCGGCCGACGTTGTTCTTGTGATTTTCAATTTTCGCAAGCAGCCCCAGTTTTTCTAAATCCGCGACGATTTTTTTGCGCGCGTCAAAGCGTTTAAGTCCGCGATACTCCCCTGCGTTTTCGTTCATTACGCCGCCGTCGTCCATCACGGCGATGCGCTCTAAATTGTGCCTAACGCCCATCTCAAAATCATTGGGGTCGTGGGCGGGCGTAATTTTGACCGCGCCGGTGCCGAAAGACGCGTCCACATAGGGGTCGGATATCACGGGAATGCGGCGGCCGATCAGCGGCAAAATCAAAAATTTTCCGATAAACTTTTGATAGCGTTTATCAAGCGGGTTGACGGCAACGGCGGTATCGCCCAGCATCGTCTCGGGGCGCGTGGTGGCGACGGTAATGTATTCGGGATTCGGAATTCGGGGCTCGGGATTCGGGGTAGCAGATAAATTTGAATTGCGACAATTCAGAACCTCCTCCTTATTCCCAAGCTCCGAATCCCG
>WQYM01000112.1 GCA_009781235.1 Bacillota bacterium | reverse complement strand
GTGAGAAACCAAGGAAGAAAGTACACAAAATTGCACCAAGGTCAACTATCTATGTTTGACTAGGGGCAAACCGATACCCCGACGTCTTGCGTCGGGGAGGTTCATTCTTTTGGTTTGGGATTCGGATTTTGCTTAACCGTCTTTCGAGGGGGTAGCACCGCGTCATCGAAATTGTCAAGGGTCGGCTATTTAGACTTGTGAAAAAATATCCGTTTGGTAAGATTTGCTTAAAACGCCGACTATTCCTTGACAATTCCGATTTAGCGGTGCGGGTTTGCTGGCTAAGACGGTTAAGCAAAAATCCGAATTTAAGGGCGTTTTCGCTCAAACTTTTTTAAGGAGTAAACCCAAACAATGAAAAATGCAGTTATCTATGCTCGGTATTCACCGGGCGGCAACCAAACCTATCAATCTATCGAGGGTCAGTTGGCCGAGTGCCGCGAGTTCGCACGGCGCAGCGGGCTTTCCATCACCCAAGAATATATTGATTGCGCCTTGACGGGAACGAACGACAAGCGCACCGAATTTTTACGCATGATTGAGGATAGCAAGCGCAAGGGGTGGCAGTACATCATCGTCTATCAGCTTGACCGTTTTGCGCGTAACCGTTACGATTCCGCGACCTACAAATCCAAGCTAAAAAAGAACGGAGTGCGCGTATTGTCCGCCCGTGAGAACATCACCGAGGACGCAAGCGGTATTTTAATCGAGGGCGTTTTAGAGAGCATGGCGGAATATTACAGCGCGGAGCTTAGTCAGAAAATAAAGCGCGGCATTTCGATTAGTGCGTCCAAGTGCAAGTATTTCGGCGGGAGTGTTCCCCTCGGCTATAAAATAGACGAGCAAAAAAACTACGTCATCAACGATGAAACCGCCCCAATAGTCAAAGCATTGTTCACGATGCTTGCGACAGGGCAAAATTACGCGCAAATCGGGCGTTATCTCAACGAGCGCGGTATACTTACGTCGCAGGGCGGCAAGTGGAACAAAAACAGCTTTGCAAGCATTTTTTCTAACCGTCGCTATTTGGGCAAGTACATTTACCAAGGCAACGAGGTTGACGGCGGCATCCCGCGCATCATTGACGACGAGCTTTTCGCCGCCGTTCAGCGGGTGCTGGCGATTTACGCCCAAGCGCCGGCGCGGGGTAAGGCAAAGATAGAGTATCTATTATCGGAAAAATTGCTTTGCGGGTGTTGCGGTCGTAAAATGACGGGCATCAGTTCCACGAGCAAAAGCAAGAAAATTCACCATTATTATAAGTGCGTGGGCGTTACCAAAGGCGTATGCGGCAAGCGTCCCGTACGCAAGCAATTTATAGAGGACGAGATAATAAAAGCCGTCGTTTACCTTTTGACGGACGAGTTCATCGACCTTATCGCCGCCGAAACGTATTTACTCATTCAAGCCGAGAACAACGACGCAGAAATCAAGCGGCTTGAAAGTTTGATTGCGGACAATCAAAAAGCTATCAACAATCTTATGCAAGCCCTCATGCTCGGCAGGATTACCGATACCATTATGGCGCAGATTGAGAAGTTAGAGGACGAGAACAAGGAGTTGAAAGACACCATCGCCGCCGAAAGAGCCTTGCAGATAAACTATACCTATAAAGATATTCGCAAGTGGTTGTTGCATTTCCGCGCTCTCGACTATTCCAAAGTAAAGAACCGTAGGGATTTGATTGACACCTTGATTTACAAAATCATCTTGTACGAGGATAAAGTCAAAATCTTATTCCACTTGAAAGGCGGCCAACAAAAGGGCGAGTTGCTGCTTAATCTCATTTTCCCCGATTATCCCGACGGTTGCGGCGGTTCGGGCCGCGGTTCGGGCGGTGTTGCCCCCGAAATAGAAAAAGAAAGCACGGGTGAGGTGCTTTCTAATTCTTTGGGGTGTGCGTATACCCCTGTTGTGGTGGAGTTCGCGGGCGTCTATTCGGACGAGGGAATTTCGGGGAAAAGCCTGAAACGGCGTAAGGCATTTAACGAGATGGTCGAACACGCTAAGGCCGGCAAGATAAAAATTATCTTCGTAAAAAGCGTTTCGAGGTTCGGACGGAATTTTATGGACGTTTTGAAAACTGTCCGCGAGTTGCGCGACGAGTACGGCGTGATTGTCTACTTCGAGGAGGAGGATTTGCATTCGGATGACCCGCTTGCGGATACGATGCTTTCCTTAAGGGCGATGGTCGCCGAACAGGAACTGAAAGATATGAGCGAAAACCAAAAGTGGGCGGTACGCAGACGCTTCCGAAAAGGAATCCAAACGTACAAAGGCAGATTTTATGGCTACTCGTTTGTAGACGATCCTTTCGGCGGCAAACGACTGGTTCCGATTCCGCACGAGGCGGAGGCGGTCAGGCTCATGTACAGCCTATACCTTGACGGGCTGACTGTTTTAGCTATCGCAAAAGAGTTGTCGTCAAGAGGAATCGTGACGCCGTACGGTAAACGCATTTGGGCTACCAACACGATAGCGGATATGTTGTCTAACGAAAAATATACGGGCGACGCGCTTTTACAAAAATACTGCAGCGAGAATTACAAGCAGTTTAGGAATAAGGGCGATAATCCCGATGCTCCGCTGGTTTTTGTAGAAGATTGCCACGAGGCGATAATAGATAAAGCAACCTTCCAAAGGGCGCAGTCGGAAATGGCTCGAAGGCGCAACCCAAAGCTCGCTGGACGTAAGCAAGAATATAATGATTTTAGAGGCCTAATCCGCTGTGGCCTTTGCGAGACAAGTTTTCGTCACAAGATGTATCAGTACAGAGGAAAAGGCTTGTACGGCCTCTTGGCTTGTGGGAAGTTCTTGACCAAGGGGAAGGCGGCCTGCAATAGCCGCGCGATAAAGGAAAGCGTATTGCAAGAACTCTTCGTTTCGGCGTTTAACGAGTTTGTCGGAGCCGACAGCAAGAACGACAGTATTCGCGAGTTGGAGGAGAAGGTCAAGGCTCTGCGCGCTAGGGACACCGAACTCTACGGGTTATTGCAAAAGGGCTATGTCAGCAGGCTTGGCTTTATCGCCGAACACGAAGCCGTTAAGCGGGAGATAACAGCGCTTGAAAAAGAAATTGCCGCCCGCAGCGAGGATAACATTTATAAGGCGTTCAAGAAAAAAATATCCGAGTACGACGGTGCAATGGTCGGCAGATTTCTAAAGGAGGCGATAGTTCGGGAATGGACTGTCGCTTTCGTATTTAAAAACGGAGTAACGGTCACGCGACCGTACACCAACGGCACATCCGGCAACAAAGTCGGCTGGCAACAGCGCGTCGCCGCAGCCAATAAAAAAGTGGAGGAAAAAACGTAAATGGAACAGGCATTTGCAAGAAAAGTGACGATCATACCCGCTAACCCGAAGTTTAATTTCAAGGCGTCCAACACTGCTAGAAAAAAGCGCAGGGGTGCTTACGCGAGGGTGTCGACCGACAGCGAGGAGCAGTTGACCAGTTATAAGGCGCAGGTCAATTTTTACACCGAAAAGCTGTCGAGCATGGAGGATACAGAGTTCGTCGGCGTTTACGCGGACGAGGGCTTGTCGGGTACCAGCGTAAAGAAACGAAAGGAATTTCTGCGTATGATGGATGACTGCCGGGCGGGGAAAATCGACGAAATCTGGGTAAAGTCCATCAGCCGTTTTTCGCGGAATATTGTCGATTGCGTCTCGTATATCCGGGAGCTGAAAGACCTCGGCATCAACATCCATTTCGAGAGTATTAACGTTGACACGCTCGACCCCAAAGGTGAGTTGCTCATCATCATCCTCGCGTCCATCGCAGAAGAGGAGAGCCGTAACATCAGCGAAAATATTCGCTGGGCGCGGGAGAAGGCGTTCGCTGAGGGCAGAGTCATGGTGTCGACGCTCTACGGCTACCGCAAGGATGAGCACAGGCAACTCGTCATCGATCCCGACAAGGCCGTTATTGTCCGCAGGGTATTTAACAAATTTTTAAGCGGCTACTCGACCAGCCAAATTATGGACAGATTAAATGCCGACGGAATTCCGACCTACCATAGCGAAAAGCGGAAAAAGGCGGGCAAGGATACGAAGTGGACTAAGGCAGGAGTCATGAGGATGCTCGAAAACGAGAAATATAAAGGCGACGCCGTGTTGCAAAAAACCTATTCGCCGAATTTTCTCTCAAAGAGGCGGGTGAAAAATGTGGGGCAGGCGAAGGTGTATTTTGTGGAGAACAGTCACCCGCCGCTTGTGAGCCGTGAAACCTACGACATGGTTCAAGCCGAAATAAAACGCCGCGCCGACTTGGGTGCCGATGGTGAGCGGACAACAGGCAGGTATACCAGCCGCCACACGTTCAGCGGCCTTATAAAATGCGGCAGTTGCGGCGAAATGCTCCGCCGTCACGGTCATAATTATAAAGGCGAGTTTATCCCGCTGTGGCTGTGCAAGCGCAGGCAACTGTCAAAGGGCGCGCGCTGTAAGACGCACCATATCCGGGAGGCCGAAATTGAGCAGGCGTTCGTACGGATGCTGAATCGATTGATTGGCGACAGGGACGCATTTATTGCGGGCCTTATGGAAGCGGCGAGTCGAATCATAACTGATGCTGAACAAGCCGATTATGGGATTAAGGCGGCCGAATTGAGCACCGCCCGCGATGAGATGCTTGAACTGAACCGCGCCAGCGCCAATCACTTAATAACGAGTGCGGAATACTGCGAGGCATCGTTGAAACTAATGGATAGGATAGACGCTCTCGCAGCCGAAACAAAAACAATAACGGAACACATCGCCGCCAAGAAAACGGCCAAGCATCGCCTTAGGGAAATCCGCCAAGCCCTTGAGGGCGATATGCTGACCAACTTCGACGCCACGGTGTTCAAGCAGTTGATAAGCATGGTAACCGTCAAAAGCGATAGGGAACTGGAGTTCGCTTTTATTTGCGGCATAGCGGTCAGCGAGAACATATAGCCCGACGATACATACAATGCCCGTCCGAGAGCAAGAACGCTTTCGGGTGGGCGTTTTTTGTTTGTGCTAAGGGGCAAGGCCGCCAAGTAAATGCGACTTTGGCGGTCTTGCTTGGCGGTCTTGCTTTTGAAAAATCTGCAAACATTTAGGCGAAAAGACTGCAAAACCGTGCGAAAACCGTAAAAACTTAGTCATGTTAAGCATGAATGAGGCAAGGCCGCCAAGACCGCCAAGACCGCCAAGGGTGCCGAGGGAGCGGCGCTTTTGGTGCAATGTTCCAAACTGTTTTGCGACCTTACTTGCGACCTTACTTTTGGCATAACTCTATCCGAAAGCCGCTAAAATCCCTGCAAAAACATGATTTTTTGCGTTCTCGGCTCGAATAATTTGAGTAAGGCCGTAAGGTCGTAAGGTCGCAATGGGTGTTTGGAAAGTGGGCAAGGATGCCAAACGAGTTCGGATTTGGCATTCTTGCTTTGGCATCCTTGCTTTTGGGGAATCTGACAGTTTTTATGTGAAAAGCCCGTAAAACCGCACGAAAATCATCAAAAATCCAATCGTTCTGAGCAAGAGTGAGGCAAGGATGCCAAGGATGCCAAGAATGCCAAGGGTGTCGGGGAGCAGGCACTTTTTGCTGCAAGGTTGCAATGGATGCCGGGGAAAGTCGGTTCTGTTGCGATGCCGCTGGGTGGCAGTTTCCCGGAGCCCAGTAGAGATTTTTTGGGGGAATTATTGGGCAAGACCGCCATGCTGTTTGGCGGCCTTGCTTGGCGGCCTTGCTCTCGGGAAATTTTTCTACAAGAACTCAAAACCCTATAAAAAGCGCATTTTCAGCACTCCAAGACTTAAAATGCGACTAATATTTAGGGCAAGGCCGCAAGGCCGCAAGACCGCCAAGGGTATCGGGGAAACGTGTATTTTTTGCAAAAAAGCCTTAGATTTTGCATTCTCGGTTTGTCATGTCGATTTGGTATAAAAATGATGCGATGAAGTGCGCATTATCGGGCAAGGTCGCAAAACGGTTTGCGACCTTGCTTTGCGACCTTCCTTTCGGGAAAAACTGTTCGTAAGACGCAAAAAACCCATAAAAGCATAGGTTTTTGCATTGCCGCCTCGGAAAATTAGAGCAAGGTCGCAAGGTCGCAAGGTCGCAATGGGTGTCGGGGAATGCGGGCAAGGTCGCCAACTCAAAAAATGGATTTGGCGATCTTGCTTGGCGACCTTGCCCCATCGGTTTTAGGTGAAAAAGGGCGGAAATCGCATAATAACGGCAATAAATCGGCTCGTAGCGGGCAAGGTCGCCAAGATCGCCAAGATCGCCAAGGGTGTCGGGGCTACCGCGACATTTGTGCAAAATGCGAAAAAATACAAGCAAAGATTTTTCTAATCGGATAGGATAAAATCGCTGTACAAACGCCGAACAATTTGTTATTATAAGGATGAGATGGAAACCAAAATTCGTACATTTGGTATCAACGCACTATGAGATGATACCAAATGTCTGAATTCATACATTAGGTATCATCTTGCCATAAAGAAGATGCGATATCTATGAATTTAGGTACCGCATCTTTTTCAATTTATGCGCAAAATAGGGCATTATCCGACGATTTTTGCGTGTTTTGGGGGTGGGGAAGGTGGCTTTGAAGCTCCGGACGGACTGTTGCATTTTCTTTCTTGACAAGGATATAATTGACAGGATTTGAATGTAGGAAAAATAGCACCCAAAATACCATGTTGACAAACCAGCAGATTACTTGGAGTTGAACTATTTTGCATGAGATTGATTTGATTTTACTCCGATTTTTTGATAATATTAATCGGAGCAAATTTTTTTTGTTTATTTTGTTACCTTTTCGGGGTTGCAAACGTGTTATAAGTGAAAGGCCTTTCAAATGAGCAATGTTGCCGACCATGAGTTTATTTTAAAAGTAGTAAACCAATATTCTGATACCATTGTCAGGATAGCCTTTCACTATGTAAAAAACAAATTTGATGCGGAGGATATTATGCAGGACGTGTTTTTCGCGTTAATTAAACAGACGCCTTTTTCTTGCGAAGAGCACCTAAAAGCATGGATTATCCGCGCGGCGATCAACAGAACCAAGGATTACCTGCGAGCCGCGAAAAAAAGAAAATCCGAGCCGCTTGAAAGCGCCGCACACCTTTTGACGGAACACCAGACAAGGGTGCTTGACGAGCTCCAAGAGTTACCCGAAAAAGACCGAGACGTCATCTATTTACATTACTACGAGGGCTATACGGCAAAAGAGATCGGGGAGATATTGGGCAAAAGAGAAAAAGCCGTTTTGATGCGCATGGGGCGCGCAAGGCAAAAGTTAAAAAAAATTTTGGAGGACAGGCCATGAAAAGCGAGTACAAAGAAACGTTCGACGGGCTAGCGGCGAGCGAAGACGCAAAGCAAAAAGCGATTGACGGCCTGCTCCGATACGCCCTTCAAGCCCAAGCGGTCAATACGGAAGCCAAAAAGGAGAGGAGTCCCTTTAAACTAAAAAGGATTGCAGTTGCTGTGCCAACTGCCGCTGCCATTCTTTTCTGCGCGATTTTCATTCCGCTTATGACGCTAAACCGTGAGACGCCGTCGGCTCAGCAAAGCATTGAATGGGGCTTTACGCAAAGCGAGGTTCTTGCAAATGCGGAAGCCGCGATTGATTATTATTGCGGCTATAAATCCGAAAAAAATCAATTCAGTATTAACGACGTCAGCCTTGATTTTTATTACGGTTATCATGCCGCGGTAACGGTAAGCATGGCGAACGTTACCGCCAAGGCTTGCTTTGTAGACGGCGCGGGCAACGTTTTTAACGTAAAAGAGATTCCGGACTTTTTTTCCGAAAAATACAGGTGCCTCTCGGTCTTTAACGAAGTAAGTAAAAGCACAGAAATTGAGTTCAGCCATTCGGAACGGCTCAGCGTACCCAAAAATGCCTTTGTCGGCGAAGGGGGCACGATTATCTTTACATTAATGTTGTATACGGCAGACGGCGGGGTAATTGGGAGCGGCGACGTAAACGCGGCGGAATTGTATTACAAGGTTCAAGGGGCAAAGGTTACTTTGTCCGATACAAAAAAAATCTAAAAAAACTTAAAGGAAATTATCAACCATGAGAAAAATCAGATTTTTGGCGGTTATCGCAGCCGCTATCCTTTTCCTATGCGCTTTTTCGGGATGCCCGGATAATAAGCAGCCCGCGCCCACAACAAAGCTTGCCGTGCCGCAAAATTTGCAAATCAGCGGCAAGACGCTTACTTGGAACGTAGTATCGAACGCAAGCGGCTACACCGTCGATATAGACGGCGCACAATACAGTACCGCGTCAAATTCGTATTCGCTGTCGGCTTTAAGCGATTATAAAACCTATACCGTTAAAGTCAGGGCGAACGGGAACGGAACTACTTATACCGCATCCGATTGGTCGGGGACCATTCCGTATACCTTAGCCGAGCCGGATCCGAATTTGCCGCAGTTGAATTCCCCGACAGGATTAGCGATTGAAAACAAGATGTTGACTTGGACTGCCGTGTCGGACGCAGCCGGGTATGCCGTTGAAATTGACGGCGCCTCGCACAGCGCAAGCGGCGCGAGTTATTCGTTATCC
>WQYM01000111.1 GCA_009781235.1 Bacillota bacterium | reverse complement strand
TTCGGGAATCAAGTTCCCGAAACCCTGCGGGCACTTCGCGCTACGCGCTCGTGTCACCACGCCTCGGGTCGCCGTTCGGCGACCCTCCGTCCCCGGCAGAGCCGTAACCCGCGTCGCGTCCCCCGGGCAGATCCGTAACCCGCGTCGCGTCCCCCGGGCAGATCCGTAACCAAAGGGATACTGGTTTTCCGTAGGGGGTCGATGCCTTCATCGACCCGCTGAAACCGAATTTTCCGGGACTCGGGGTTCGGGGCTCGGGATGGTTGCGTTATTTCCCGCCTGCGTCGATGCCCACATTGGCTCGCCGGAATCGATTTTCTCGGAACCGATTTAGCCTTTACGGGTTCTATTTCTCACCCGAAACCGCTTGCCAAAAAAAAATAATCGTTGTATAATCTTTATTATGGAACAAAAGCTTACATATCCCGTCAATATTTGCGGAAGAGTTGAAAACCTGCCCGTTTACCGTCTAAGTGAAGTCGGAATCTCCGTCGCGTTTTTTAACCTGCACGGCGATGCCGAACTCACCGAGTTTTGCGCCGAAAAGCTTGCCCCGCTGGTTAGCGGCGCCGACGTTATTTTAACGGCGGAAAGCAAGGGTTTGCAGCTGGCGCACTGCGTCGCCCGCAACTTAGGGCATCGTTTTTACGCCGTCGCGCGCAAAAGCAAAAAGATCTATTTAGTCGACGGCATCAGCGTCCAAGTCCAAAGCATTACCACCGCCGGAACGCAAACCCTGTACCTTTCGCGCCGCGATTCGGAGCTGCTGAGAGGAAAGAAGGTGGCGATTGTGGACGACGTAATCTCTACGGGGAGCAGCTTAAAAGGCTTAGAGGCGCTGGTGGAGCTATCCGGCGGGATTGTGTATAAAAAGGCCGCCGTGTTGGCCGAGGGGGACGCTGCAAGCCGCGACGATATCGTATTTTTGGCAACGATACCGATTTTGTAGGAGGAGTTTATATTCATATGCTATTCACAAAGAAATGTCCAAAATGCGACATGAATTGGATTACCGATGAGGAAGAAATTTGTTCACTATGCACCTCCAATATTGTGAAATTTAAAACATCTAACAAAAAGGAAGTCGAAAAAGATTTTTTAAGGATTTTGCGTGGTCATAACTATGGGGGAAACTCCCGCAAAATTTACGAGCGGTTTTGCAGCACGCTTAATTGGGATATAAGCAAGGTCAATCAGTTTGGATGGCAAACGCCGCTCTACGCAAAAAATGCCGATACGGATAGAACGCGGGATGTTTGGTTTATCTTTTTCGCTAATTTCGACCAAAAGCATTTGGACTCGGTCGTCAAGGGCGCACGTGTCGTCAATCTCATACAAGATAACGGCGATACCATTATTGAAGCTGTTGACGACTACATCGGTTCGTCAAATCCTGCCGACAGAGTAGTTTTTATAAAAACCAATAGTGGTTATGAGTTTTTCGGGGTTTACAAAATCGTTCAAAACGGAACTACGCGCATATATAAGCGCTTTTCGGATAGTTATCCGATAGATTTTTCGTAGGGGTCGCCGTCCCCGGCGACCCGCCGTCACCGATAATTTTGTATGGTGCGGGTCGCCGGGGACGGCGACCCCTACGATAGGTATGTATATCGCCCTTGTTTTATGCTTTCTCAATCCCATCCGCCGTTTTTCGTTTTCACTTTTCGTTTTTCGTTATATTTTAGTTGTGTTTGTTCCGATTTTCTGTTACAATACACTCATACACATACCGGAGGTTAACTATGCATTTTTCGAAAGAAGTAGAAGAGATGATCTGCGTAAAAAAAGGGCCCGACCACGGGCCGGCGCCGATTCCCTGCGAGGGCAAATGGGTCGCCGCCAAGGAAATCAAGGACGTCTCGGGCTTAACGCACGGGGTCGGCTGGTGCGCGCCGCAGCAGGGCGCTTGCAAGCTGACGCTCAACGTCAAAGACGGCATCATCCGCGAGGCGTTGGTTGAAACGATCGGGTGCTCGGGCATGACGCATTCGGCGGCGATGGCGAGCGAGATTTTGGCGGGCAAAACGCTGTTGGAGGCGCTCAACACCGACTTGGTGTGCGACGCGATTAACGTTGCCATGCGCGAGCTGTTTTTGCAGATCGTGTACGGGCGCACGCAAAGCGCGTTCTCCGAGGGCGGCTTAGAGGTCGGCGCAGGACTTGAGGACTTAGGCAAGGGCCAGCGCAGCCAGGTCGGCACGTTTTATAGCACGGAGGCCAAAGGCGTCCGTTATTTGGATATGGCAGAGGGCTACATTACCCGCATGGCGCTCGATAGCGACGATTTGGTGATCGGCTACGAGTTTGTAAAGCTCGGCGTAATGATGGAAAAAATCCGTAAAGGCATGTCCGCCAACGAGGCGCTGGCGGTCTGCACGGGCACGTACGGCCGCTTTGACGGCGCGGCGAAATACATTGATCCGCGCAAGCAGTAAAAACTTACGAGAGTTTTTACTGCTTGCACGTAATGATAAATGATGAATGATGAATGATAAATTAAGGATAAGTGCTTGAGGACATCATTGCGATGTGCTCTTGCTCCGAATAATTTTTCAGCTTGAAATAAAAATATGCGTCAAAAACTCATCATTCAGTCGTCCACAATTTATCATTCATCATTTATCACTAAAACCAACTAATCACATAAGGAGAACACAACTCATGGCTATCACCTTCGAGGGTTACGATAAAAGGATTTCTAAAATCAATTCCGCGCTCAAACTGCACGGAATTAAGGACCTTGCCGACGCGCAAAAGACTTGCCTCGCAAAAGGCATCGACGTCGACAAAATCGTCAAGTCCACCCAGCCCATCGCGTTTGAGAACGCGTCATGGGCATACACGGCGGGCTGCGCGATTGCGATTAAAAAGGGCTGCCAAAGGGCGGCCGACGCGGCGCGCGCGATAGGCGAGGGCTTGCAGGCGTTTTGCGTGCCGGGTTCGGTTGCCGAACAGCGCGAGGTGGGCCTAGGGCACGGCAATCTGGCGGGCATGCTGCTGGAAGAAAAGACGGAGTGCTTCTGCTTTTTGGCGGGGCATGAGAGCTTTGCCGCGGCGGAGGGCGCCATCGGCATCGCTAAAACCGCCAACAAGGTGCGCAAAGTCCCGCTTCGCGTTATTTTAAACGGACTCGGTAAGGACGCGGCGATGATTATTTCGCGCATTAACGGCTTTACGTACGTGCAAACCAAGTTTGACTACGATACGGATACGCTTAACATCGTAAAGGAATTCCCCTATTCCGACGGCGATAAGGCGAAGGTGCGCGTGTACGGCTCCGACGATGTGCGCGAGGGCGTAGCGATTATGCAGAGCGAGAAGGTAGACGTTTCGATTACCGGCAACTCCACCAATCCGACGCGCTTCCAGCATCCCGTCGCCGGCACCTACAAGAAGTGGGCGAATGAGCACGGCAAAAAGTATTTTTCCGTCGCCAGCGGCGGCGGTACGGGGCGCACCCTGCACCCGGACAACATGGGCGCGGGGCCCGCGTCTTACGGCATGACCGACACGATGGGCCGCATGCACTCCGACGCGCAGTTTGCCGGCAGCTCCTCCGTCCCCGCGCACGTGGAAATGATGGGCCTCATCGGCATGGGCAACAACCCGATGGTCGGGGCCACCGTAGCCGTCGCAGTGGCCGTAGAACAGGCAAAATAGCACATTTACGATATTTTTTGACCAAAAATCCAACAAAAAACGGGTATTTCTTCACATAAAGCAATATCCGTTTTTGTATTGTCATCCATTTGTCATCCAAAATTTTTTCCGGATGACAAGAATTTCCGCGTCAAGTCCGATGACAAGGATGACAAATCCTAAAAAATGGTTATTTTCTATCCTTTTTTGTATATAAATTTTCAAGAATGCCTCTAGTTCTCTCTTGCAACACAGCGTTATTATGTAGGTATCGCTTTGTCGTTTTCATGTGGCAATGTCCCAATCGATCGCTTATATCCAGCATGGAAGCGCCGTTCGTATCAAGCGTTGTAGCGTGGGTATGCCGCAACGAGTGATAGTCTAATCCCTTAATGCCCAATTCATAATGAATTACTCTTAGCGCGTGCGTAATCGTTCTCGGCGAGATAAAGGTTCCGTCTTCCCGCACGGAGAGCAAGAAGATTTCGGTGCCGGTATTCTCGGCTACGATTTGTTTCTTGTCGTTTACAAAAAGGCGCGTATAAAGATTTCCATATTCGACTTTGTTCTGGATATGCTTTTCAACGATACGCTTTATCAACGAGGTCAACTCGGAATCCATATAAGCCTGCCGAACAGAATCATATTTTGGCAGACTAATCGTCCAAAAGTATTTTCCGATATCTTCATCTAGCATCCATTGGACTTGTTCGTTTATATACATAATGCCGCGTTCAAAGTCAAAATCCCGATTGTATTGTAAGGCAAACGCTTCGCCCTCTCGCAGTCCCATGCGGTGCGCTAATAATAAGGGTAGGTGTGCGGGATGTTCCTCGGGAAAACGTTTCATTATTGCATCAAACTGCTCTTTCGTAGCTGGTAAGCGTTCTTTTTTCCGTGTCGGAGTTTTTGGAACTGCTCTTTTAGAGGGAAGCTTAATAACGGCAGCCGGACTGTATTGAATTAGCCCTAATGGATGTACCGCGTGGGCAAATGCGCTGGACAACAAGCCTTTTACAGTAGATAATGTGTTTTTCGAGAAACCGCGATTAAACATATCATTGATTAGGTCTTGTAACAATGTCGGTGTTACCGAGCGAAGCCGGTATTTCCCGATTTTGGGTAGAATATAGTTTTTGATTCGTTTCTTGTATCCAAGAGTGGTGTTCTTGTTGCAATTAACCGTACAATAATCTTTTAGAAACAGATCGTAATAATCTGCAACCGAAATTTCAGATGGAGTAAAGGTTAAACCGGTATTATTATATTTTTGAAGCGCTTCCGTGCCGGCCTCTTCTGCCTCTGCTTTGGTTTTAAATCCGCCTTTCTGTTCGTGTTGTCTTTTACCGCCTACTGGAGATAACTCAAAACGGTAAACCCAAGTAGAGCCTCTTTTAAAAAATTGCATTGTATGCCTCTCTATGTTATTGGAATTACGTTTAACGGGTCGGTTAAATCATACCCGTCGAATTTTTGTAAAAACTCTTCCAAGGTTTCTTTGCGTACCTTGAATTGACCGAGCTTTAAAAACCGTAAAAGCCCGGCTTTTCTGAGTTTATGTATATAATCAATATTTGTTTTTAATATGGCGGCAACTTCCTTAACGGTGTATAGCATGTTGGTATTTGCTGTTTGCATGGTGTCCTCAATTATTTTGTTAGGTGAATTAATTGATAATGTGCATGGATTAGTTAAATATGCGATTTTTTTGCCCGCATTTAAGCGGGCAAGAGGGGAAGGTTTAGTCTTTCGGGTAGTAAGTTTCTTTCCACTGCAGGTATTCTTTTTTGATAGCATACGAAATTGGCTGCGTGCACATAAAATACCGTTGGATTTTCTCTGTAAGATTGTCGGATGTGTCGTTCAATACCTTAACAAACAGCGCGTTCTTTCTGAGGTATATCAAGTTGATTGAATGACTGCTGTTCGGTATTGCGCTGTTGAAGCGCGTCAAATAACCAAGGATGTCGTTTTTGTCGATTTCCGCAGCTTCTCTTGTCGAGCGGAACAGTAGGTTGTCGTTGCCTTTTAGAGACTTGATTTTACCGCTCGGAAAGGTTCTGTATTCGTCCGCGAGCGCGAAGCTTTTTAGTATCCGGTATTCTTGCTCGCTAATCGTTTTTCTGCCGAGCGACTCATGCTCAATGTAGTAATCGTCTTCGGTCTTTTGGATATCCTTCCGTTTTACCGCTATCATATCTTGAACCAAGAATCCGTTCCACCCTAAGATGATAATGGATTTTACGGGCAGCAGGTCTTGGTTCGGGTCGTAAGGGGAGAGGCGCGCGTTGCCGATATTGTCTACAAATTGCAGCACGTCGTTTAGGTCTTTGAAGTAAATCGTCTTTTTTTGTGACGCGAGGACTTCCTCTCTTGAAGGAAGAAATGACTGGGCGGGGAGTCCGAAATGTTCATATACAAAAGCCAAATACTGCCTTATGTAATGATAAAGCCGAAGAGACGCTCCCGTTCCCGCGTTGAGCAAATAAAAGGCCTTGCACACAAATGCTTTTTTTCGTAAAGCGTCTTCTAAGGAATCGCTTCCGGCGAGTTCCTCCAAGCGTGAAGTCCACTTTCTAAATTTGCTTTGCTCTGCGGGACTTGTACTCCCGAAGTTCTTGCGAATGATTGCGTCGATATCCACTTTTGCACCTCTATATCAATTCTACCAAGAACCGAGGTTTAAGTCAAACGATTGCATGTGCAAAGATTAGTTGGATGGTGGCATGAAGAATCGGACTAAGAAAAGCAAAAGCTCTTTTTCTTCTGCGGCGCTCAGCTCGATTTTATATTCGAGATAACCGTCTGCCGCATAAGATAGGATTGTTTCATCTTCCGTATCGAGGCTGAGAACGCAGGATAGATAGAGATTCGTGCTCGATAGCTTGGCGATGAATAGGATACCGCAGATTACAAACGGAAACCGGGTTTGAATTTCGGTGATGTAATAGTCGAAAAGGATAATGCCGTCGTCTATGCGCGTGTCGCGGATAAATACGGTATCAAGCCGCGCGTTCGCGGCAAACCTTTTGCCGTTTATTAATTGTTCGCTTACTAATTTCAATAGATTGTCCTCACAAATTTCATTTTTTTATCCGGATATTTTAATCTCTAGTAAGTCCAGCTTTTGTATGACATCTTCGATTGTGAGCGAGCTTCCGACAACCAATTCGTTGATTTCCGTTTTTCCGAGTATGAAGTCGCTTACGGCGGCCCGCGCGCGGTCGTACATTTCTTGGAGCGCGCCGAGGTACCGCATGGTTGTTTTTTGGTCCGAGTGATTCAGTAGCCCTTGGATTTTTACGATAGCGTTCATATCGATGGTAGACTTATCAACGCAGACCGCGATACTCGCAAAACTCTTGCGCATGGTGTGGGAACCAACATTAAAGGGGAGTTTCAGCGCTTTCCCGGCGTCGGATATAATCCGCCAGCCGTATTCTTCGTACATCTTGCCTTTTGTTTTCGCGCTCGGGAACACATAGTCGTTAAGACTAAACTGCCAGTCAATCGAATCGAAGTATTTCGTCAGCGCATAGACGACCGATTCGGTGATGAGGCAGTTATTAACCTTGCTTGTCTTTTGTTCTATGACGCGCGTCCTTTGTCGGAACGTGCGATCCGGATTTAGGAAAGCGCTTATTTTTAGGCTTAATAAGTCCGAGATTCGGAATCCGACGCTTACGCCGATTGTCCATAGCGCCCAATCCCGTATTTTACCGCGTTTTAAGAAATAGCTTTGCATCGCGGCAAAATCGTTATAAGAACGGATGGGGTCTGCGGGGCGCGCCTTTCTTTTTCCGTCCGACTTATATTCGGAGCAGGTTCGCTGTGTTTCCTTTGTGGGCTTACGGGGAAGTAGAATCAACTTCCCCGGTGAGGTTGTCATCATCGTTTCTATCCTCGCTGAAATAGATTTCTTCGGTTGTAGGCGGTCGATTAGGCATCTGAGTAGAATCCCATAGATGTTAATAGGCATTGGTTGATGGCTTCTATCTTTTGCATGTTGTGGACTTCGCCCAGTTTCTTGCGGACTCTGGATTTATCGATGCACCGGATTTGTTCGCACAGTACGATGGAATCTTTCTTGATGCCGCAGTCGTCCGGAGTCAGGGTAATATGCGTCGGCAGCTTTGTTTTGCGCTGCGCGGTTAGAGGGCAGATGATGGTGGTAGGGGAGAACTCGTTTCCATGGTCGTTTTGAATGATGATTGCCGGGCGTGGACCCGTCTGCTCGGAGCCGACACCGCACAAATCTACTAAATAAATCTCACCGCGTTTCACGCTGTTTTCCTCCCTTATACTTCTTCAAGATTTCTGATGGCGCTTTCTATATCCGAGATGGCGTCGCCGATTTTTTCGCCGGCCTCTTCGGAAGCCGAGTATGCTTCGCCCGACTGCAGGTTTTCCGGGATATTTTCCCGCGTGTCGTCTTCTTCGTCTTTAATAGCGTCCAAATCATCCCTGCACTCACTTAATCGTTCGGATACGTCTTGCAGTTTTCTTCTTCTTGCGTCATTCATAGCCACCTCGCTTTAAGCGACTCTTTTTACGCCGCCGCACATAGACCGAAAACCGATACTCCCGAATTCCGAGCAGAGCTCGTCGTCTAGGTTAATGGTGTAGGTGCACGCATATCCTTCGAGTAGATCGTTATTGTCCAGTTCCCATTCCTCTTTGTGGTCGCTGATGTAGAAGAGGCTTAGACAATCGCCGAACTCGAGTCTGCAAAATACGGCGTGGTAGACGAGCGCGCTGTGCCTTTTCTCAAATGCCTTGATTCTGTCGGCCCATTCGGGCTTGTTGGATACCCAATACAAGATGCCCATGTATTCGGAATAGTAAAGGACGCCCTGCTTTTCAAACTCCCTGATGATATTCGGAAGTAGTTTTAAGCGCCGCATCCGCTGAACCGCTTCTTTCACTTTTTCTTCTTTTGAGATTTGTTCTTTCATAGTCTGTTTCCTTTTTAGTTTAGTCGATTTAGTATTCGCC
>WQYM01000110.1 GCA_009781235.1 Bacillota bacterium | reverse complement strand
CGCCGCCCTGCGGCGGCTTCCGCGCCACCTCGCCTCTCTGGGCTTTGCTATCGCAAAGCCAGCAGCCGCAAGCGGCTGTCGGCTCGGCCGCCGCGGGGTTTTATACCATATGCTGCGGGCGCACTTGCGCAAACGCAAGTTTACTTTCGTTTGCCGCAAATGCTACTTGATAAACTCATAGGCGTCTCTTGATTCTTTCGGTTTTCGGGAGCGGAAAGACGGGAGCCTTTCCCAATTGGCGATCTGATTGTACGGAATGCCGACGCGCCGGGCCGCCGTTGCCCCGAGCTCAAAGTCCCCCACCCGCTCGGGCGAATGGGCGTCGGAATCGCAGATAAACTCAACGCCCGTCGCCGCGACCTCCCCGAGCTGCTTGTCCGTGATACCGATCCGCTTGCCGTTTAGCTCATAATACGTGCCGAAGTGCTTTGCCGCCTTTGCAACCTCAACGACATCGATTTTAATCGGGTGGTTTGGGTGCGAGAGGATGTCGATTTCGTACTTTTCAAGTGCCTTTAAATACATGTCGGTGTTGCGTGCATACATTCTGCGGGAGCTTTTGTGGATAAACGCGGCCTGCATCACGTTAGGCAGCCAGCACCGGAAAAAGTCGCGGGAGCGTTCCGGCTTTGCCATCACGTGGTAACCGCAAATCACCAAATCCATCGCGGGAATTTCGCTCGGCAGCACGTCGATGTGGCCTTGAAGGGAACAAAAATTCGTTTCCAGCCCAAGCCTTATATTAATTTGGGGATACTTAGCGCGCACTGCTTTAACATCCTTTTCGATGACCGGCCAATCAATACGGCGCACGTTGTACGTCATATGCTTAAAGCCGTGATCGGTTATTCCGACCTCTTTTAACCCTTTTGCGACGGCCGCGCGGACGTTGTCCTCGACGCTGCCCTTGCCGTGGCTGTATTTAGTGTGGGTGTGGTAGTCGCCAAAGAATGCCATGGATACTCCGAGGGGGGTTATTGATAGCGAATAGGGAATAGCGAATAGCGAATAGCGAATAGAGAATAGCGAATAGAGAATAGCGAATAGAGAATAGCGAATAGAGAATAGCGAATAGCGAATAGCGAATAGAGAATAGAGAATAGCGAATAGGGAATAGCGAATAGGGAAGGTTCAAGATATCCTTTCTTTTGTTCCCGCCGGCGTCGCAGTTCTCGCCGGCTCGAAAAACCGTGTTTGTACCGGCGGGTCGCCGGGGACGACGACCCCTACGGTAGGTAGTCCTTAATTATATCGTTGCTCGTTTTTCGTTATTCGCTAACCATTACCGTCCGACGCTATTCACTATTCGCTATTCGCTACTCGCTATTCGCTAAACTCTCCGACGTACTGTATTTCTTCCTCAAGTTCGACGCCGAAGCGTTCAAAAACGCGGGATTTAACCAGCCGGATGAGTTTAATTACATCGTCGCTTGAGGCGTTATCCGTGTTTAAGATAAAATTTGCGTGCTTTTGCGATATTACCGCGCCGCCGATGCGCGTACCCTTTAGTCCCGCGCGGTCGATAAGCCTGCCGGCAGGGATAGAATCGGAGAAAGTAGGAAGTAGGAAGTAGGAAGTAGGAAGTTCGGATAAAGTTGTGTGAGGAATGAGGAGTGAGGAATTAGGAATGGCGGATATATTATCATCTGACCCTTGGCCCCTGACCCCTGACCCCTGACCACTGCTCCTCGCCGCCTTAAAAACGGAGCCCGCGCTTCTACCCGCAGGCTGTGTGGCGCGGCGGTATTCGGAAAACCCGCGCATACGCTCGGCAATCCTCGCGGGGCCGTCCGCTCGGTACGCAAACCCCGCGCGGACAATGATGTCGGAGGCCAAAAAACCGGAGCGCCGGTACGAAAAACCGCATTCGCGTGTTTTTAACCGTACAACCGCGCCGTCCCGCAAAACCTCGGCCCATTGCACCGATGCCGCGACATCCGAACCGTGCGCGCCGGCGTTCATTTTTACGGCGCCGCCCACGCTTGCCGGAATGCCCGAGGCCCACTCAAGGCCGGAAAACCCGTTTTTAAGATAAAAGCGGGACAGCGCGGACAGAGATTCCCCGGCGTACGCGGCAATGGTTTGGACGGTTCGGGATTCGGGGTTCGGGGTTCGGAATTCGGGGTTCGGGGTTCGGGATTCGGGATTCGGGATGGTTACGTTCATTCCCGTAGGGGTCGCAAGGCCTCTCTGCGACCCGCAGGTACCGGTTTTCTCGGAATTTGGGATTCGGGATTCGTGATGGCTACATCCCTTTCCGCCGGGGTCGTCATCAACTACCGCAACCCCTGCAAGCGCAATCCTTACCACCAGGCCCTTTACGCCGTAATCGGAAACCAACAGGTTGCTGCCGCGCCCGATTACCGTGACGACTTTTGAGAATTTTAGCGCCGCCGCCAAATCCGAAACGCTTTTGGCCTCGGCAAAATATTCGGCGTTTCCGCCGATGCGGAACGTGGTAAAATCCCGCAATGAGACATCGCGTAAAATCTCCATATCATTCTACTCCATTTGATTTTTTTTGTAAAGCATTTTTATGGGCTAGGGGTTAGTAGGGATTGGGAAATCCGGGGAAATAACAAACGGGGACGGGGGCAATTTGTTAAGTTGACAAATTGTTCCAAAATAACAAATCGCCCTCACGTCCGCATTTGTTAATATGCAAATGAGACGCCGAACGTGCAGCTATTTCTTTTTGCGGCAATGCTTTTTAAACGACCCGGCGTCGAATTTTTGGATGCCGCAACCGCTGCATTTTTCGGCGCATCCGCCGGAAACCTTGCCCTCATACGCGCGCGCGCGCTCGCGCAGTAAAAACGCTTTGTCGATTCCGGCGTCAATGATATCCCACGGCAGCGGAGTCGCGGGGTCGAGAGAGGCGGAGTAATCCTCAATATTTAGCCCAGCCGAATCAAACGCGTTTTGCCAACGCGCAAAATTAAAATGCTCGTTCCAGCCGTCAAAAACCCCGCCCGCCTTGTACGCGGCCTCGATTACCCGGGCAAGCTCTTCCCCGCCGCGTGCGAGCGCCGCCTCCGCTTTTGACATGCCCGCGTCGTGCGCGCTAAATCTGACGCCGAGCGACCGCAGGGCGTTTTTTAGCCGCGTGTGAATGCGCGCGATTTCCTCCGGTGAGATTTGCTTTTCCCACTGGAACGGCGTAAAGGGCTTGGGCACAAACGTCGCGACCGAAACGCCGATCGATAGACCCTTGCGGTTAGAAGCGTGCTGTTTATACAGCGGCTTGATTTTTTTGCACAATTCGACGATGCCGTCGATGTCTTCGTCGGTTTCGGTCGGCAAACCTGTCATAAAGTAAAGCTTTACGGTCGAAAAGCCTTTTTTAAACGCCGCGACGCAGGAGGACAGGATTTCTTCCTCGGTAACATCCTTGTTGATGACGTCGCGCAAGGCTTGCGTTCCGGCCTCGGGCGCGAATGTCATCGACCCTTTTCGCGCGGATTCGGTAAATTCGGCCGCAAAGCTGTCGACACGCGTGCTGGGCAGGCTGATTTTTACGCCGGATTTTTCGCAAACCGGCTTCATTTTTTCCAGCAGCTCCCTTAACATCGGGTAGTCGCAGGAGGACAGGCTGGAGAGCGAAATTTCGTCGTAGCCGGTGTTACGGATAAGCTCCGCCGCAATACGCGCCAAAGTTTCCGGCTTTTTGTAACGTACCGGACGCCCCACAAAGCCGCCTTGACAAAACCGGCAGCCCCGGCTACAGCCGCGAAACAGCTCCAATACGGCGCGGCTGTGCACGGCTTCGGCGTTGGGGATAGGGATGCGGGTAGGAAAATAGGCGGAATCCAAATCCTCCACCGCCGCGCGCTTAATTTTGGAATTAGGAATTAGGAAGGAGGAATTAGGAATTAAGGATGAGGACTTTTGCTCGGAATCATTATGCTCATCTCCATCCATCATTCCTAATTCCTCCTTCCTAATTCCTAATTTTGGCACGTATATCCCCCGAACGGAGGCCGCCCTCTCTAAAAACGCGCGCTTGTCCCCGCCCGCCGCCTTGTTCGCTACAAATATGTCCGCGACCTCGGCCAACGCTTCCTCGCCGTCGCCGACGCAAATCAAATCAAAAAACGGGGCGAGCGGCGCGGGGTTAATCATGCACATGCCGCCACCCATGATTATCGGTTCACTTTCGGAGCGGTCGGCGGCATAGAGCGGGATACCCGCCAAATCCAACATATACGGGATATTCGTGTAGCCTAATTCATACGACAGGCTGAAGCCGATAATGTCAAAATCCTTGGCGGGCGTGCGGCTTGCCAACGAAAAAAGCGGCAGCTTGTGCTGCTTTAACAACGTTCCCATGTCCGGCCAAGGCGCAAAGCACAGCTCGCATGAGCAATCCGCGCGTTCGTTTAAAAGCCCGTACAGTATTTTTATCCCCAAATTACTAAAGCCGACCTCGTAGGCGTCGGGAAAGCATAATAAAAATCGGAGCGGCGCACCCGGTTTTGGCGCTGCGCCGCCGAATTCCCCGCCCGCGTAGCGCGACGGCTGGGACACTTTGAGAAGGAGGCGGTCAATTTCCATGATTATCTTAGCATTCAGAAAAGGAAGCAAGGTAATAAGTGACAAGTGACAAGTGACAAGTTAGGGATAGTTGTGATTTGGTTCATCAAAAATGTTTTTCTTTTCCTAAGGAGCAAAAGATATTTGCGCATATTCATACACGCACTTATCCTAAACTTATCACTTATCACTTATCACTTGTCACTTGTCGTCACAACCCCACGTTCCCCGCCTTGTACAGCGTGTACAAAAACTCGCTGAACATGCGGGGAGGGATGTCGCTTGTGCGGATCGGCGGCACGCCCTCGATGTATAATTTTCCGGAAACCTTAATAAAATCCGCCGCGTGATAAAACCGCGCGTTGCCTAAAATAATTACCTGCCCCTTAGCGGAAAAGCCGGTGGGCGAAAACTCTAAAACGCACGCGCAATCGTTCATAAAAACGGCCGCGCGGGTAAAGGCGTTATCTTTTGCACCGTACAGCAGCCGGAACCCGCAGTCGCCCAGGTTTTTTTTAAGCTTACCTGCTGAAATTACCGTGCCCTCCAAGCGCCTTACGACATTAGACGCCGTCTCAAGCTCACCCGGGATAAACACCGGGCGTCCGGCTTGCGGAAACGGCTGGGTAACGGAGAGCCGCCTTAAATACTCGTGCGACGCCGGCAGCTCTAAGGGGTGCAACACGCCGACGCGGGCGTTTTCCTTTAGAATAATCGGGGCGTTCTCGAGGCTGCACACCTCGCCGTTGTGCACAATCACGATATTGGAGAGCGCATTATTCGTATACACCGAGAAAAAAAGGTCGCCGGCAATGGCGCAAAATACGGGGTCGGAGGCAAGGCTTTGGCAAAACTCCTCCGCGCCGAAGGTTTTGCCGTCTATCATCATTTGTTCAAACGCCGGGATGGTCCATACGGTATCGCTCCGCGGCTCTTTGGCGCGGGCGCCGAAAATCAGGCGCCGAATTGTGACAAAAGGTTCCTCTTTTGCCGCTTTGTCTAAAAACGCGGCAGCCGCCGCATCGTTTTTATACAACAGCGCAAGCCGCACAATCGCCTCGCGCATTTTGGGCTCCTGCGCGGAATATTTTTTAAACAAATGCGAAATATCAATCTTATAGCTAAGCATCAGCTTGCGGATCGCCGCCTTATTGATGCCCCTGCCCGTAAGCAGACGCTCGATTAGAATTTCCTCGGTGCGGTTTTTATCGACCTGCATCAGCACGCCGTACGCCTCGTAAGAGGGGTCGAAAGCCGTTAAAAGATTCAGGACGCGCCCGTAATCGCGGTACGCCTCACTGACTAAATATGCCTCGGCGGGCTTTCTCCAGGCGGCCAAAAACGAGCCGGGGGGCGCGGCAAAGCAGGCGGCGAACAACGGCGCGAGCTTTTCCTCCGGATAGCCGGAGGCAGAGGCGGTCTCTAACAGCAGGCTAAAGTACCGCGCGTCTAAATGCAGCGAGCCGACGCGGTTTAACAGATACCCGGCGTTGCTGTACTCCTTGTTGATGAAGCCCGCGTGCAAAGCCGCCGCCAGCTCCTCGTAGCGTCTCTCCTCCAAATACGCGTCCAAAAACGCGCACGTTTCTTCTGCGGAGGTGTTGACGGAAAAGTACGCGCGCCCCGCGGCGTCGGCGTCAATGCTTTTAGATTTAATTTTCTCGATGAGCTTTGCAATTTGCATCTTTTGAAGTCCTCTTCTTTTTTGTTTTTCGTTTTTCGTTACTCGTTACTCGTTCGCCATTATTCCCAGCACGTATGCCTCTAACCCGAGCCGCATCCCGATTTCGCCGGATTTAATCGCAAAATCGGTTGTATGGAAACCGTCGCAAATGCTTTTGAGACGCCTGACGGGAAAGCCGCGTATTTGATTCAGCGCAACCTTAACCGCGTATTCCTTGACGCCGAGCTTTTTGGCCAGCTCCGGGTCTTTTGGATTTACGGCGCAGTACAAAAGCCTTCTAAAATGCGCGTACAGCATACCCAAAATGTTGACCTCCGGCACGCCCGAATCCGTTAGGTTTTTTAGCACCGCCGCAGCGCGCGTCCGGTCCTTTTTGGAGACGGCGTCGGACAAATCAAAAATCTTGTATTCGACGTCGGGCGTGACAAGGCGCTCTATGTCCTCTTTTGTGACTTCCGCGGCCAAGCGGTATACGCCCAGCCTTTCGGCCTCGCCCGAGATACGGGTCAAATCACCGTGCATAAAAGATATCAGCGTGTGCGCGGCAGCGTCCGAGATACTCGTATTTGTCTCAAAAAGCTTGGCTTTAATCCACCGCACGATTTGCTCGTCGCTGAGGCGGTTACAATCGACAATTTCCAGCTTTGCGGTGATTTTAGCAAAATTCTCGCCCGCTTTTTCGCAAACAAACACCAGCACGGCGGAAGGGTTAGGGTGGGCTAAGTAGTTTAAAAACGCCGCGCCGTCGCCGCCATAATCGTGGCAAAGAACCAACCGGGAGGGCGCTAAAACCGGCAGCGTTTCGCAGGCGTCCAACACCGGGGCGGCATCTTGCGGCGAGGAAAAAATTGAAACGTTTAGCTCGGCCATAACGGAAAACGCGTTTAAAAAGTGCCCGACGGCGGCACGGCAGACAAAGGCGTCGTCCCCCGTTACAAGGTAAGCGGGCAAAAGCGTCCCGTCTTTTAGGTGTTTTTTTAACTCGGCGAATTTCAACGCTTTGATTATAGCAGACGAACGGACAAAACGCAAGCCTTGGAACGATAAAAGTTTTCAGTTTTCAGTTTTCCAGTTTTCAGTTTCCACAAAAAACGGCGTCCACCCGAAGCGAGTGCACGCCGTTTTTTAGTTGAACTTACGCGCCGTTTTTTAGGCGGCGGGAGCCGGGACGAGTTTTGGCATTGCGCCGGACGGGAACGTCCAATATGCGCCGGCGGAGAGCGCAGTGAAGTTTGCCGCGCTCAGCCGGACGCAGTGCCCGGCGCTGGTGTCAGAGGTCGGAAGCGTCGTCGTAGCGCTGCGCCAAACCATCCGCAGGTTGTTAAATGTGGATTCTCTCATGTCGAACGGCCTGAGGGGTGTAACCAACAAATTTATTGTTTTTGCGGGATATGCCGCGAATTCCGTAACGGTAAACCCGTTCGTATACGAGCTGCCGGGTATGCTTAAAGTCGTCCCGGCCATTAAATCCATCAACGCAAAGGTGTTGGTTACGTCGCCCACGGAGGTTCCGTTGCGGCGCGTCATAACGACCGTCGGATACAGGCGTTGGTAATTTGTGGCGCCCGTCCCCGATACGCTGGTCGCCGCGCTTGCCACCACGCAACGGTCAATCTTGTTGTAGTTGAACGCGGCGATTACGGCGTTGTGGCCGAATGCGTCGCCGCCCTTAGAATTGATTCGAACGCCGCTAAAATAACAATCTTGAATCGTGCCGTGGTTATGATGGGCTACCACCGCGTTTTGAGCCGCGATGGTGGACGTTGCCGTCGCTTGAAGGCAAGTGAAATTTTCAAACGAGACATTTTTAACGACGCCGCTCTTTCCGATGACGCCGAAAATAGAAAACCCGTATACACCGACGGAGCCAGTAGCATCGACAGACATCGTGATGTTCTTGAGCGCATAGCCGCGCCCGTCGAACGTACCGTTAAAGAACGATTGATGGTCGATAAACCATAGGCGACCCTGCTGCGTGGGGCTGCCCAACGCATCTAAATACATTTGATCTGTAGCGTCGGCGCTCCAATTCCAATCCGTGTCGGTTCCAGCAGCGTTATACCGCTGCGGTTCGGCGTTCACCGTAACAGGACGCGTGTAGGGGTAAGGGCTTGCCGCCGTATAGTTTGTGGTGCCTACCCTGCAATTCGCAAAGTCGAGATCGGCGGTCAAATAATAGTGGCTCGCTCTTTTTGTAGTGGCTGCAGTCTGGGAACTGTTACTCGCGCTGGCCCAAGTGGTCGCGTTGGCCGAGTTGTTTCCGCCGGTCCTTAGCTCAAAAATCGCCAAAAACTCCGCTACCGTGCTAATCGCTGTCGGCGGCGCGACAACCACGGTGCACCAGCCGACATAAGCGCCGGCCACAACGTAAATCGTCGCGGTTCCCTCGCCTGTCGCCGTGATAACGCCGCCGGCCACCGTGGCAACCGCTTCGT
>WQYM01000109.1 GCA_009781235.1 Bacillota bacterium | reverse complement strand
GTCACCGCTGTCAGTAAGCCTGACCCCGTGACAGCGATCGTAGAGCAAAATGTCGCGCGTGATTTCGATAAGATAGCTCGACAATTCGCCCTTGTTCCATTCGCTAAATACCGATCCGATTTCCGGCGCGCTCATGCCAAGCCCCTTGCGCATTAAATCATACGCCTCGCAAATCAGCTCCATGTCGCCGTACTCGATGCCGTTGTGCACCATCTTTACAAAGTGGCCGGCGCCCCCCTCGCCCACCCAGTCGCAGCAAGGCGCGTCGCCCACTTTGGCAGCGATTGCCGTGAAAATCGGCTTAACCGCCTCCCACGCAAGCTTTGAGCCGCCGGGCATAATGGACGGGCCTTTGAGCGCCCCCTCCTCGCCGCCGGAAACGCCGGTGCCGATGTATAATAAGCCCTTGCTTTCGACATAAGCGACCCGCCGCGCCGTGTCGTTAAAGTTCGAGTTGCCGCCGTCGATAATGACGTCGCCTTTTTCCAAAACGGGAATCAGCGCGTCAATCATTTCGTCGACCGCTTTTCCCGCCTTAATCATCAGCATGACTTTTCGCGGCTTTTTTAGCTGCGCGACAAGTTCTTGTAAACTGAACGCGCCGACGATATTTTTGTCCTTTGCGCGCCCCGCCAAGAACGCAGTGACCTTGTCCGTGTTGCGATTAAAAACGGCGACCGAAAAGCCCTTGCTTTCGATGTTGAGCACCAGGTTTTCGCCCATAACGGCGAGGCCTACGAGTCCGATGTCCGATGGCATAAAAATTTTGTGTCTCCTTATTAAATCGCAATGTTTGTTCCGACGGGTCGCCCAGTGGACTTGCGATGCCGGCGGGAATTTTTTTCTCGAAACCGCGCTTTTGTAAGCAGTGCGGGACGCCGAGGGCGGCGTCCCCTACGGAAAAACTCTTCTCGAAACTGCGCTTTTTGCCGCCTTGACGATGTCCTCGGGGCGCAATTTATATTCCTCCGCCAAGAAGTCCAGTTTGCCGACTTGGCCGAAACGGTCGCGAACGGCGACGAATTCCATGGGTACGGGAAAATTTTGGGCGGCAAGAGCCGCGATAGCCTCGCATAGTCCGCCGTGGACGTTGCCGTTTTCGCACACGACGGCGGCGCGGGTTTTAGCAAGGCTTTTTAGGATGGTTGCCTCGTCAAGCGGCTTTATCGTGTGGAGGTTGATGATTTCCGCGTCGATTCCGGCCGCCTTAAATCCCTCTAGTGCTTTCATCGCAGCTTGGGTCATAAAGCCGGAGACAAAAACCGAAACGTCGCTTCCCTCTTTGAGGACATCGGCCTTGAATAAATCGAATTTGTAATCGTCGGAAAATACGGGCTCCGCATATTTGCGCCACAATCTGATGTACATCGATTTAGGGTAGGCGATAATTTGCGGGAGCGCGGCGGCAAGCTGAATTGCGTCCACCGGTTCGAAAATCACAGAACCGGGAATGGCGCGGTACAAGCCCACGTCCTCCATCGACATATGCGTGCCGCCGTTGTATTCCGCGGCGATGCCGGGGTCGGTGCCCACGACTTTGACGTTTTGCCCCGCATATAAGCATGAGAGCGTGACCTGGTCGATGATACGGCGGGACGCGAACGGCGTAAAGCTGAAAATAAAGGGCAAAAAGCCGTAGGACGCCATGCCGGCGGCTACGGACGCCATGTTCTGCTCGGCAACGCCCGCCTCAAACACTCGGTCGGGGAATTTTGCGCGCAAGGGGTATGTGCCGCACGCTTTAGACAAGTCGGCGTCGATGATGACGATATTCTTATTTTCCGCCATGTGTTTTTCCATCTCGGCGGCAAACACCTGGCGCATTTCCATAGATTCGAACATAACTTTATTGATTCCTTTTTTTCGGGATTTTGGGTTCGGAATTCGGGGTTCGTAAGCAGATTTCGTCGGGATTCAGGTGCTTAGCCAAATTATATCCTTTTACGAATCCCGAATCCCGAACCCCGACGACACTACTCCAGCTCCCTAAGCGCCGCCTCTGTCTGTTCACGACTCATCGTCATGTTGTGGTTGCCCGCCTTGGCGGCCTCGATAAAGCTTACGCCCTTGCCCTTTACCGTATTTAGAATAATCATGTTCGGCTTATGGTTGCGCTTCCTTTTTGCGGACGTTATCGCAGCGTCAATCGCGCCCGTGTCGTGGCCGTCCACGCTAAAAACGTTCCAGCCGAACGCCCTCCACTTTTTATCTAAGGGCGCCACATCGCAAATCTCGTCCACCGCGCCGTCGATCTGGTAACCGTTATAGTCGGTAAACGCAATCAGGTTAGAAAGCTTGTGGTGCGCGGCAAACATCGCGGCCTCCCAAATCTGGCCCTCCTGAGATTCGCCGTCACCGATAACCGTGTAAATAGTCGCGCCGTCTCCGCGCAAGCTGCTTGCTTTTGCAACTCCGGCCGCGCACGAAAAGCCTTGCCCCAGCGAGCCCGTCGTCATATCCACGCCCGTCGTTTTATTCATATCGCAGTGGCTCGGCAGATTCGTCCCCGCCTGATTCAGCGTCAGTAGCATTTCTTTCGGGAAATAGCCCCGCTCGGAAAGCGCCGCATAAACGGCGGGGCCGGCGTGGCCTTTGGAAACGATTAAGCGGTCGCGCCCCTGTAGCTGCGGATTTTTGGGGTCGATGCGCATGTGTTTAAAGTACAGCACGGCCAACAGCTCGGCGATAGAGAGCGCGCCGCCGATGTGCCCCACCCCGAGCGCCCCGATACAATTCAAGGTGTCGCGCCGGATTTGGTTGGCTTTAAGTTTTAAATCCAAGGTAACAGCTCCTTTAAGACGGCCGGAGCATTGAACCCAACACGCCGGCCGCAGAGATTAACGAATAATGAATAGCGAATAGTGAATAGCGAATAGCGAATAGTGAATAGCGAGGGATAAGTGCTGAAAGGTTCAAGGAATTCTTTCTTTTGTTTCCGTAGGGGTCACAGTCCTCGCCGACCCGCCGAAACCGATTTTTCGGGATTCGGAATTCGGCATGGTTACGAACATTTCTGTAGGGGTCGATGCCCACATCGACCCGCCGGAATCGACACAGCTTATATGGTGCTGGGCGCAGAGGACTGCGCCCCCTACGATTGGGTTTACGGACGCTCATGCTTTGCGGCTTCCCTTTCCCGTCCGCCGTTTTTCGTTTTTCGTTAAAATCCCGTCCGCCGTTTTTCGTTTTTCGTTAAAATCCCGTCCGCCGTTTTTCGTTTCTCGTTATTCGTTTTTCGTTAAAACACTCTTAACTAAGCGGGCCGCCGGGGACGGAAAGCTCTTCGTCCGGAATGTCGACGCCGGCTACCGTTCTGGGCGTAGCACCGCCGATGACGGCTTCCCCGTTGCAATACTGGGCGACGCGCTGCGAGAAAGTACCTTGCGTAGACCCGCCTGTGCCGTTGATAACGTTACGCGTAGGGCCGCCTCCGAGATTTGTCGTAATCAACGATTCCATGACAACGCCGGGCTTGTTAGGGACCTCCGCCCCATGCTCTATGTTGGTGCCGAGGCCGTACATGCCGATGCCGACCGCGTAGTGGGTTTCAACGGTGTTCCATACCTTATACGCGCAATATTGGGTATCTCCGAACCGATAGGGCGATTCGTTTTGATAGAAATACAATTCGCCGCCGTTGCCGTACCAAATCGTCTGATGGCCGCGGTAATGCTCGACAAACGCGCCGTACATCGTCACGTCGTCGCCCGCCACAATTAAACCGTTGGTCGCGTTATAGCCGCCCCTGCCGTGGTCGGCGCCCCACAGCCAGCAGTGGTCGCCGATGACAGAGTTCGAATTGATTTGCATCGAAACGTCCGCGCGCACTGTGCCGCCCATGTAACCGCCTACGCGGCAGAAAATGTCGGCGAGTAGCGTCGGGTTTTTGGAGTTATTGTTGTTGCAATCCATACCGCCCGCGCGGATTAAGTAGGTGGAGGCGTAGTGCGCGTCCAACATAATGGAGGCTACGGTAACGCCCGGCACGTCATCGACAAGCACGGCGCCGTAGCGGTTGGCTTGCGCGGGCGCCAAGGCGGCGAGGCCGCTGCCCAAAACAATGGTATTGGGCTGCGTGACATGCACCGGCTCTTCCACGTCGTACACGCCGGGGGTTAAGTACAGGTGCTTGCCGGAAGCCAGCATATAGTTGAGCTTTTTGGCGGAATCGCCGACTTTAGCGACGTAGAACTGGCTAAGCGGCACAATCTGGCCGTTGCCCGCGATGAACTCGCCGCTTGCGTTCCTCCACGTGACACCCGCGCTGCCCACGCGGATTCCGGGGACAAAAACCTTATATTCACCGTCCTCGCGGTCTAAAAACAGGAACGGCTTTTCGCGGATGATCGGGGTTTCCTCCACCCAAACGTCTTGGTTACCCCTCATATAATTGCTTTGGCGCGGCGGGTTTTGCCCGGTAAAAGTGCACCCTTGGGACACTTGGTTCCAGTTGGTGCCGCCGTACGAGCTACTGTAATGGCAGTTGCGCGTATACCATTGCTGCTGCCCTCCGCCCGCCACCTGGCCGCCAAAGTAACAATCGGCCGTATAGCCGCCGGAAGCCCAGCCGCCGTTTTCCCATTTAGACCGGCCGCCGTTGACAAAAATGCGCCGCGCGGGCGCCGCTTGGGATACCGACCAGCAGAATTCCACGCCGTCGCTCATTTCAAAGTTTTCGACCGAGCGCCAGAAGTTGTGCGTGACGTTGCCGCCCTCGCCATTGCCGTCAAGCGCGGCGGGCGCTACCAACCGGTTGCCGATTTTTGTCTCCTCCGGCGTTAACCCAAGGCCGGACATACTGGTGTTAAACCCAATCCACAGCGACGAATTGCCGTTTGCCCTGCCCTCCTTAAACCGGTTGTCGGACGCGACATACCCTTTATATTCGCCGGGCTTAAAATAATACGCGATGCGCGCCGTGGACATTTGCGATTCGTTTCCGGCGCCCTGCATTTGGCCGCCGATGGAGTTAATTTCGTCGCAAATCGCCTGCATAGAGTCAAACTTTGCGTCGTAAAAATAGGTGTATTCGCCGAATATCTTTTTCTCTAAACTAATCCATTGGCAATCGATGTGCGTGTGCGGGTTATTGCCCTGCCAGCCCGAGGGGTTCGACGGCTTTGCCAGCGGGATTGTGGTGCCGCCGTTTTTGGCGACAATAAAATAATAGTTTTCGTACTTATTGGCACGCGGCGACGCGTCGGTGTAGCTTGTGCCCGTCGCGTCGGCGAGCTTTGTGCGCGGTCCTAAGCGGCTGCCCGCGCGGTAAACCTCATAAGAAGTGGCTCCGGAGATCGGATTCCAAATAATCTCCATAGTTTTGGCGTCGGTGTAGCGGATATTGAGCCCCGAAAACGCTTCCGGCGCGTCGACATACGGGGAGCCGGAGGGCGCCGGGTAATCGATGCCGGCCGTAGAACCGGATTCGCCCGAATATACGGGGCGGTTTACGTAGACCGGCGCATCAAATTCAGAGGGCGTATTTGAGCTCGGCTTTTTGACCGGAGAATAGCCGCCGGGCGGGTCGCTCGGTTGGTTGCCCGGGTTATCGCCCGGGTTATCGCCCGGGTTATCGCCCGGGTTGTCACCCGGATTGTCGCCCGGGTCGGGATCGGGGGCGACGGGGAAATCGGAGGGGTTTTTGGCAGAGGTAAAATAATCAAAGGCGTAAATGTCGCCGTTGGTGTTGCTGAACGAAACCGAAAGTCTGCCGTTGGCAAGCCTTGCGCTGGTGAAAAGCCCCGCCACCGCCGGATCGGAGAATGCGACGTTTTGGCCCTTCATCGAAAACTTTGCCGGATTCAGGGTGGAAAACAGCGTGCCGGAAAACTCCGCCGACTTTCCCTTTATCGTCACCTTATCACCGTATCGGTTGATAACGGCTCTATATGCGGCGATTTGACTCTCCGTAGCCTCTTCGAGGTTGACCACCTTGTCTTCTTGGCCTGCGGCCTTGACGGTAAGCTGCTTAAGGGTGTAGACGGTGGCTTTGTCCCCGGCGCCGTTGCACGCCGCAAGGCACAATGCCAAAGCAAAGCACACCGCAAACATCAAGACCACTAATTTACCCGATTTAGTTGCTTCCATACGTTTTGATTCCTCCTAAAATCCGCCGGACACTTTTTTAGCGTCAGGCTAGACCTATTTATGTTATAATAGCACACATCCTTTAAAAGTGCAACGGTTTTTAGCAAATTTATACGAAGAAATCGCGCAAAGTACGGTACAACTTTTCGCCGTCGACAACATAGGAGGCATGATCCTCCCCTATTAATATGCAAAGCGTTGCGCTTGGGATTGCGGCGGCGACAGATTCGGTATGCTTTTGGGGGATGATGTCACGCTCACCCGCCAAAACAAGCGTGGGCTCGGTAATACGGGCAAGGTCGGAGGGGCTGATTTGCGGCTCGCGAAGCATCAAGGCAAGCATGGGGTCGCGTGTAAAGAAATGCGAAACGCGGATCCCGAAGCGGAAGGAAAATTTCAGCGCGCCGGGAGCCAGGTTGGCGCCGCTGACCGCCAGCTTTGAGAGGAGGCCCGGGTTGCGCATCGCCAAAATCAGGCCGATGATTCCGCCGTCCGAAAACCCGTACAGCATCGGTTTTTCAAGCTGCAGGTTTTCGATAAACGCCCGCACGTCTTCGGCCATGTCCGCGTAAGAGAGCGGGGCCTTTCCGCTTTTTCCGTGAGAACGCGAATCGGGTGCGTACACGGTAAAGCCGCCTTCGGCGAATTTTTGCGCCGCAACATCAAAAATGCGCCCGTCCTCGCCGTTTCCGTGCAAAAGAACGAGCGGCTTTTCGTCACCCGCTCCATATTTCCGGTAATTAATTTGTACCGAATTGCATTCTAAAATCCCTTCCGTCATAGAGAGCGTGTTGCAAGGATTAAGTAAAGAGAGCCGGCTTCTGCCTTTTTGATTCTGCCCTCTTACATTTCTCCGCCCGGGTTTTGATTGCCGTACATCGGCTGCGGGGGCGAAGGGGCATACATCATGGGCTGCTCATAATACGGCATAGAGGCTTGAAGCTCTTTCTTATAGGCAAGCGCTTTAATCAGCGTCGGAATCAAAATCGCGATAAGCCCGCACACAGCCGTCATTTCTTGCGCAAACGCTGCCGGATCCATTTCCGCTGCGCTTTCTAATCCTTCCAACAGAGCAGCTCCCACCAAAGAGCCTTCTAACATTACCATATACATGTAAGAGGTGAACATAGCGTACACGATGATGGTCATGGTGGCAACCACTGCCAACAACAGCATCGAAATAACGATTAACACCGTTACGGCCTTAGCGGCGGCCGCTTTAAAGGCAAAGTTTTTGTTGCGCGCCATAATAACAAAAACCAGATTCATCGCTAAAATGCAGAAAAGCAAAATCAGCGCAATCATCTGTATTAAGCCGCAAGCAAAAACCGCGTTATACAAAGCCTCGGTTTCGTCGTCCGGCCAGAAGCCTTTGTAATCGCTGATTAAATCGCCGACAAACATAAGCGCCGGCATTCCGGCAAGCGCTTCAAACATTTGCGCCGCGATAACGCAAAACGCGACGATTGCCACTACAAAAACAAACACAAGGGGCTTTGACGCCTTTTTTACGGGAGCGGCCGCCGCTTGCGCTTGCGGCTGCATCGGCGGTGCGACCGGTTTGCGCATTTGCGGGGGAACCACGCGCTTGATGTTTACCGCGCCGCATTTGGGGCAGGATTCCGCGCTGTCGGACATAGATTCACCGCACTCATAACAAAAGATTTTCATTTAGTGTAGGTACTCCTTTTTGCTTATATATTTTTTGAATTTATGCTTTGTATTATACATGGTTTTACTTATAGCGTCAAGTACTTACAAGAGAATTTGTGTCTCTTTTTTGGAGAATTTTTGCATGAGCACGGCTTTATGGGTGCGTTTGCATGGGTTGAAATGAAATAGAGGCTGTCTCACAGAGTAAAAAACTAGACATATCTTTTGACCGTATCCCTCCAAATTTCGTTGAGCGCCGCAACCCTGTTCCAGTTTTTGTATTCGGCGTAGTCGGCTTTAACCTTAAGGATTAGATTCGTTTTTTTTTAACTTCAGATAATCCTTACTGAATTTCCGTCTTGCGGTCACTTCTATTTCTGCGCCGGTTTTCGGGTCTAGCGGGGGAGAATTGTCGTAATTTAGCTTCGAAACGTTAAGTTTTTTAGATGTAACATCGCTCTTGCCGAGAATTTCGCCATCCTTTATGTAAATTTCTTTCGGAAGCTCATCTTTCAAAATTTCCTTTATCGCGTCGATGAGATTCTGCATTAAATGGAATTTATCCGCAACCTGACGGCAATTAGGCAAAGCATCGCTAATCGCCTTGGCATACGCGCTGTCGCGGTCTCTCGCCACGATGCTCACTTTTTTGTGCCCGCTCAGCCACTTCTTTAGCTCCTCGCCGGTGCGGCCATCCAGCACGGCAATAGGCTTGTGCGTGTCTAAATCATAAATCGCCGTGCAATAGGTTTGGCCCTTTCGGTATGCAAAATCGTCCACGCTGATACGCTCTATATCCGGAATGTCCTCGATTTTTATCCGCGCAATCATCTTATCTATCGTGTCGTTGCTGACGCTTACACCCATGCGCTTTAAAATACGACTCGCGCCCTCGCTGGAAAATTCGCAGGCCACGGCCAGTATGAGCTGATCCAATTCAATCGTTCGGCCGCGATATTTTTCCGCCATAAACGCG
>WQYM01000108.1 GCA_009781235.1 Bacillota bacterium | reverse complement strand
TGCGACCCAAAAAACCGCGTTTGTACCGGCGGGTCGCCGGGGACGACGACCCCTACGGTAGGTAGTCCTTAATTATGTCGTTGCTCGTTTTTCGTTATTCGTTAACCATTACCGTCCGACGCTATTCACTATTCGCTATTCACTATAGCCCCATCCGACGCTATTCACTATTCGCTATTCACTATTCGCTATTCACTATTCGCTATTCACTATAGCCCCATCCGACACTATTCACTATTCGCTATTCACTATTCGCTATTCACTATTCGCTATTCACTATAGCCCCATCCGACGCTATTCACTATTCGCTATTCGCTATTCGCTATTCCCTATTCCCTATTCGCTGACCTTCGCCCAGTCAATCGGTTCCTTCCCCAATCCCTTCAAAAAGTGGTTGGCGCGCTTAAAATGGTTGCAGCCGAAAAATCCGGTATAGGCCGAGAGCGGGCTCGGGTGCGGCGCGGTTAAAATTAGGTGGTGCGCGCCGTCAATCAGCGCCTTTTTTTTGCCGGCAGACGCGCCCCACAGCATAAACACGAGGGGTTCGGCGCGTCGGCCGCAAATTTTAATCACCGCGTCGGTGAAGGTGTGCCAGCCAAGCGGTACATGCGACTGCGGGCAAGCCCTACGTACGGTGAGCGAGGCATTCAATAAAAGCACACCCTGCTTTGCCCAACCCAGCAAATTTCCGGTTTTGGGCATGGAGCAGCCGAATTCCGCCTCGATTTCCTTATAGATGTTTAAAAGCGAGGGCGGCAGGGGGATGCCGTCGTTTACCGCAAACGCGATGCCGTTGGCCTGTCCCTCGCCGTGGTAGGGGTCCTGGCCCAAAATCACGACCTTGGCGTCGGCAAAACGACATAGCTCTAAGGCTTGAAAAATCAGCCTTGCCGACGGGTACACTTGGCAGGTGTCGTATTCCGCGCGCACAGCCGATTCGAGCTTTTTAAAGTAGTCCGATTCAAGCTCCGTCGCTAAAATTTCGTCCCAGCCGTTTCCGATGACCTTCATGAAGCAATCATACCGCCTTTTTGCATAAAAGTCAACCAAAATGTAAAACCTAGCCTTGTACGAAAGAAACACCAAAGATAAAAAGGCGGGAATCGCAAGATAACAGATAACAGATAACAGATAACAGATAACAGATAACAGATCTTTTATCTTATATCTAAAACGTCCCCAAGACGTTTTAGCACTGCCCCTCTCCCCTCTCCCGTTTCGGCGGAACAGGCAATAATATTATCACGCCCCACGCCCAAAGAGGACGCCAGTATTTGAATCTGCGCCGGTTGTGCGGATTTTTTTATTTTGTCGGATTTTGTGGCGATGAGGGTGAACGGGAGGCGCGCGCGGTACAAAAACTGCACCATTTGCTTATCGAGGAGCGAGGGCTCGTGCCGGATATCAATCAGCGAGAATACGTGAATCAGTTTTTGCGTAGCGGCAAAATAAGAGTCAATCAGTTCTCCCCATTTTGCGATCTCCTTTTTTGCTGCCTGCGCGTACCCGTAGCCGGGAAGGTCAACGAGGGTGAAGTGTAAATCGATTACACAAGGGGGCGGGGAACTTTGTGTAATTTCGTTCGTTTCTTGCATATCTGGATTACACAAAGTTCCCCGCCCCCTTGTGTAAAATTCAAACATATTCAACAGCCGCGTGCGTCCCGGGGTGGCGGAGGTTTTGGCAAGCTTTTTTTGATTCGCCAGCATGTTAATAAACGACGATTTGCCCACATTAGAACGTCCCGCCACGCAAATTTCCGGCAAATCGCAAGACGCCGAAAAAGACGCGTACGCGGCAATGTCGGCGATACTCGTCTTAAAGGTTGCGGATTTAAATGATAGCATTTTCGAACACCGTGTCGATGTTATCGGCGTACACCACCTCTAAGGTGTCCAGCACCTCGGCGGGGATGTCTTTGACGTCTTTCTTGTTCTCTAAAGGTACGATGATTTTTTTAACGCCCGTTCGAAAGACTGCCAAGGATTTTTCTTTAAGCCCGCCGATCGGAAGCACCTTGCCGCGCAGGGTTACCTCGCCTGTCATAGCAACCGTTTTTCGCACCTTGCGGCCGGAAAACGCGGATAAAAGAGCGGTGGCAATCGTGATGCCCGCGCTCGGGCCGTCTTTTGGAGTGGCGCCCTCGGGGAAATGGATGTGGACATCCGTGTTTTTAAACGCGTCGTGCTCTATTTGATAGCGGTCGGCGCGGCTTTTGACCAGCGACATCGCCGCCTGGCACGATTCCTTCATGACATCCCCTAAGCTTCCCGTTAAAATAATGTCGCCCTTGCCGCCTGCGATCAGCGCGACCTCGATGGTAAGCGTTACCCCGCCGACGGAAGTCCATGCAAGCCCCGTTGCGGTTCCGATTTCATCCGCCTCGGCACCCTTGTCCAACAAGAATTTTTCGACACCCAAAAATTCCTCGAGTTCCTTCTCCGTCACCTCGTACACCGAGTCGGCGCCGGCGTCGCCGTTCACGATTTTTACGGCCACTTTGCGGCACACGGCGGAAATTTCGCGCTCTAAATTGCGTACCCCCGACTCACGCGTGTAAGATGCGATGATTTTGCGGATAACGTCGTCTGGAATTAAAACCGACTTTTCCTTTAGTCCGTTCGCTTTTACTTGCTTGGGGATGAGGTAACGCTTGGCGATTTGGAGCTTTTCCTCGTAGGTGTAGCCCGACAGCTCGATGATTTCCATGCGGTCTAATAGCGGCGGTGCGATGGAGTCGAGCGTGTTTGCCGTCGTAACGAACATGACTTTAGAAAGGTTATAGTCGATCTCTAAGTAGTGGTCTTTGAAGAACTTGTTTTGATTGGGGTCAAGCACTTCCAGCATCGCACTCGCCGGGTCGCCCCGAAAATCCGACGACATTTTGTCGATTTCGTCGAGTAAAAACACGGGGTTCACGGTTTCGGCAAGCCGCATTCCGTTGACGATACGCCCCGGCAGCGCGCCGATGTAGGTGCGCCGGTGTCCGCGGATTTCCGCCTCGTCGCGCACGCCCCCTAGGCTCATCGTCACCAGCTTGCGCCCTGACGCGCGCGCAATCGACGCGACAATCGAGGTTTTTCCGACGCCGGGCGGGCCGACAAAGCACAATATGGGGCCGCTCAGTTCCTTGGTAAGGCGCGTGACCGCCAAATATTCGACGATGCGCTCCTTTACCTTTTCAATCCCGTAGTGGTCCTCGTCGAGCATCTTTTGCGCGGCTTTTAAATCTTGCGTCTCCTTACTCATCTCGTGCCACGGCAAATCCAAAATCCACTCGATGTAGGTGCGGCTGACCGCGCTCTCCGGCGAGGTCGGGCTCATGCGCTCCATCTTAGAGATTTCCTTGTTTACCTTGTCAAGCGCGTGTTTGGGGAGCTTTTTTTTCTTTGCGCGTTCGCGGTACTCCGCTACCTCGTCCCCCGTATCGCCCAGCTCGTCGTGAATCACCTTGATTTGCTCGCGCAAATAATACTCGCGCTGGTTTTTGTCGATATTTTGACGCACCTTTTGCGAGATTTTTTTCTCAACCGCCAAAATTTCGCACTCGCGGCTAAGATACAGATAGATTTCCTCGTACTGGGCGTACTCCTCGGTTAAGCCCAGGAGCTTTTGCTTTTCGTCGACATTTTTAAATACGTGGACGCCCATAAAGCCGACAAAGCCGATAGGGTCGCTCACCTTAATAAACGAGTCCGCATCCGGCGGAAGCTTGTGGTCTAACTTACGGTACTGCTCGAACTGATCGACTACTTTGCGCCGCACGGCCTCCATCAAAAAGAGCTCGGAGTGGACAAGCGGCAGAGTGGCAAGCGTCACCTCAAAATACGGCACCAACGAGACGTAATTGACGATTTCCATACGCTCTAAGCCCTGAACCAGCACGCGGACGGTATCGTTGGGGAGCTTTATGATTTGCTTGACGCGGGACAGCGTCCCGACGCGGTAGATGTCTTTTGGGCCGGGGTTTACGGTACCCGCATGCTTTTGCGCCACCAAAAAAATGTCCCGTTGCTCATCCATCGCCTTGTTGAGCGCAAGCACGGATTTATCGCGCGCCAAGTCAAAGTGCACGGCTTGTCCCGGGAACACCACGACGCCGCGCAAAGCAATCATCTTAACGGCGCGCTCGCTTGAAATGCGAACCGGCGCCGGCTGTTGTACGATAAATTCTTCCATAGTACCTTTGGTACAATGATAAATGATAAATGATAAATGATAAATTATGGATATGTGTGTGAAACTTCAAATGCGCTATGCTCTTGTTCCAATACTCTTCGCATCTGAAAAAAAGAACATGGATTTATTTTAGACAAACACTTATCCGCAATTTATCATTTATCATTTATCATTTATCATTAAACTACGCTGTTTTCTCCCGTTTTTTATCTCTTCGTTCCGTCGTCCCCACCGCTTCGCGCTCTGCCTTAGCTTCCTCGCGGTTCTCGCCGCGAATAATGAACGGCCGGGCTTTTTCAATAATGCACTCGCTCGTTACGACCACCTTTTCGATTGTCTTATCCGACGGAATCGTAAACATGACGTCCAGCATGCATTCCTCTAAAATCGAGCGCAAACCCCGTGCGCCGGTGTTTAGTTCAATCGCCCGGGCGGCAACCGCTTCAATGGCGGCATCCTCAAACGAGAGCCCCACGCCGTCCATCTCCAAGAGCTTAGCGTACTGCTTGACCAACGCGTCGCGGGGCTTGGTCAGGATTTGAACGAGCGCGGCCTTATCCAATTCATGCAGCGCGACGGTCACGGGAATCCTGCCCACAAACTCCGGAATCAAGCCGTATTGGATTAAATCTTGCGGCTGGACGCCCTCTAACACCTTGTCTACCTTGGTTTCGGTTTTGGAGTGAACATTGCCGCCGAACCCCATCTGCGCGTTGGACGTGCGCTTTTGCACGATTTTTTCTAAGCCCACGAACGCGCCGCCGAAAATAAACAGGATGTTGGTCGTGTCGATGGCCAAACATTCTTGTTGGGGGTGCTTCCTTCCCCCCTGCGGCGGTACGGAAGCCACCGTGCTTTCGACGATTTTTAGCAGTGCTTGCTGGACGCCCTCGCCGGAAACGTCGCGCGTGATGCTCATGTTCTCGCTCTTTCGCGAGATTTTGTCGATTTCGTCGACGTAAATGATGCCGCGCTGCGCCCGTTGGATATCAAAATCCGCGTTTTGAATCAGCTTTAACAGGATGTTTTCGACATCCTCGCCCACGTATCCCGCTTCCGTCAGCGTCGTCGCGTCCGCCACAGCAAAAGGCACGTTTAAAATCTTGGACAGCGTTTGCGCCAATAGCGTCTTACCGCAGCCGGTGGGGCCGAGCATCAAAATATTGCTCTTTTTTAACTCGATGTCCTCATTCTTTCTCTTGGCGGACTTGCCTTTTTGGCTTAAATTAAAATTGACGCGCTTGTAGTGGTTGTACACGGCGACGGATAACACGCGTTTTGCGTTGTCTTGGCCGATGATATAATCATCGAGACGCTTTTTAATTTCCTCCGGCACGGGCAAGCTGACCAACGTATCCACAGGATCGCTGGCGGTGTCTTTTTCGATTACGTCGTTGCAAATCTCAACGCAATGCTCGCAAATGTAGACGCCCTCGGGGCCCGCTATCAAATGCCGGGTTGCCGATTGCGCCTTTCCGCAGAAGGAACATTTGGGTTCTAGAATTTTGTTCAAACTATTATTAACTCCTCTTATTTAGGACTGATAGTTACATCGGGGTTCGGGATTCGGGGTTCGGGGTTCGTAAGCAGATGTGCTATTGTAGCCGGCTACTTGGACTACGGACACAAATTAATCCTTTTACGAATCCCGAACCCCGAATCCCGATGCCGCCGTCACTGGCCGGTAAATAACCGGTATCATACCCCAGGGCAAGCCCTGGATCCGCCGTACTCCGGACGGCTCCCGCCCGCAAGGCGAGCGGGGGTATGATACCCTCGGTCGGAATCAAGCACGTCGGGTGAATACCTTATCAATCACCCCGTACTCCAGCGCCTCGTCCGCGGTCATGTAGTAATCGCGGTCCACGTCCTTTTCGATTTTGGCAACGCTCTGGCCGCAGTTTTTGGCGAGTATCGCGTTCATGCGACGTTTTACCTTTAGTATATGCTCGGCGGCTATGGCAATGTCACTGGCCTGGCCCTGGCTGCCGCCGGAGGGCTGGTGGATCATGACCTCGCTGTTGGGTAAGGAGTAACGCTTGCCCTTGGCGCCTGCCGCCAGCAAAAACGCGCCCATCGACGCCGCCATGCCGACGCAAATCGTGGACACGTCGCACTTGATGTAGTTCATCGTATCATATATACCCATGCCGGCCGTGACCGAACCGCCCGGGCTGTTGATGTAGAGGCTTATGTCCTTGTCCGGATCCTTGCCCTCTAAGTGCAAGAGCTGCGCGATGACCAAATCGGCGGTGATGTCGTTAACCTCGCCCGTCAAAAAAATGATGCGGTCCTCAAGCAGACGCGAATAAATGTCGTAGCTGCGTTCGCCGCGGTTCGTCTGCTCGATGACCATGGGGACGAGATTGCTGTTTTTAACCATGTTTGTGACCATAGTGGTAGGCTCCTTATAGAAGTTATCCTTTTCAACGAATAGCAAATAGCGAATAGCGATGGATAAGTATGGGAGGGTTAAAAGCATTCTTTCTTTTGCACCAAAGCAACATGATTGTTAGCTATCAGTACAAATCCATCCGATACTATTCGCTATTCTCTATTCGCTATTCGCTTTACTCAAACGTATTATTGGCAAGTAGGAATTCAAACAATTTCCCCAGCGTCACGTCGTTGTAAATCTTGCCGATGGATTCCTTGGTTAAGATTCTCTTGTACGCGCTTACTTCCTGTCCCGCCGCGTCTGCCAAACGCTTCACTTCCGCGTCCGCCTCGCTTTGCGTCGCGCCTAATTCCTTGCGCTTTATAATCTCGCGCATCACCAGACGGGTTTTTACGTCCTTTTCCGCTTGCGCCCGGTGCTCGGCCTTAAAAGCCTCAACCGAGCTGCCGCTGTGCTTAAAATAGTCCTCGACTTTAAAACCCGGGTAAACGGATTGCAGCCGCCCGGCAAACTCTTCCACAATGCCGTCAAGCTCTTCGGTAATCATGCATTCCGGGATGTCTACTTGGGCGTCCCCGACGACTAATTCGATAATTTTTGCGCGCATCTCGTTTTCGGCGCGCTTGTGGGCGTCCTTACTGAGCCTGGCAAAAATATCGTCCTTGTATTCGGCCAAGGTATCGAACTTTGTGGTGTCGCGGGCGAATTCGTCGTCTAGGGCGGGCAACTCGGTAAAATGAATCTCGTTAATCCTTACATGGAAAACCGCTTCCTTCCCTTTAAGTTCTTCCGCGTGATAATCCATCGGGAAGGTTACCCCGATATCGCGTTCCTCCCCCGTTTTTAGCCCGATTAGTTGCTCCTCAAAGCCCGGAATAAAGGAATGGCTGCCAATGATAAGCGTCTGATTTGTTGCCGTTCCGCCGTCAAAGAGAACACCGTCCACGGTTCCGGAATAGTCGAGCTCGATTTCGTCGCCTTCAAAAACCGCGCGGTCGGAAACCGTAATCTTTCGCCCGACGGTTTTTTGCGCGCGTTCAAGCTCCGCCGCAACGTCTTTTTCCTCTACATTATACGCCACCCTTTCGGTTTTAATACCCGTGTAAGCGCCCAAAGCCACCTCCGGGTACGTCGTAACTTTCATGGTAAACACCAAAGGAGTCCCGCTTTCGGGAAAACTTACCACATCCAACGACGGAGAGTCCACGGGATAAATATCCTCGTGCTCGCGCATGGCTTGTCCGTAACATTTTCGCACATATTCGTCGAAGGCGTCCTCAAAAAATACGCCCTCGCCGTAGTAACGTTCGATGACACGTCTCGGGGCTTGGCCTTTTCTAAAGCCCGGGATGTTGATTTGTTTCGCTTTTTTGCGATAGACCGCGTCGATTTCTTGGTCCCATTCCGCCTCGTCCGTCGAAAATTTAAACGTAACCGAGCCTTTTTCGCGTGTAACAGTGTATTGCATGTAACCTCCGGTATCAGTTCAGTGGTCAGCAGTCAGTGGTCAGCGGTCAGTAATAAGATGATAAAATTATCCTTAAAAACTGACTACTGACCACTGGCCGCTGACCACTGAAAACAGCATACCAAAGTATTATATCACAATTAAAAACGGAATGTCAAATTGAATTGACGAATTTTAGGAAATCTGTTAGAATTTATAATAGTTATAAGTGATGAGTGATAAGTGATAAGTTTCAGACAAATTTTGCTAAGAAACCATTGCTTGTATGCAAACAGAAATCCATCCGCAACTTATCACTTATCACTCACCACTTATAACTAGCTCGGGAGGTGTCCATGCCGGCAGACGCGCTGCATTATAAATTCATCGCAAAAGAGCTTAACGATACGCTGACAGGCGGACGGATTGACAAGGTAACGGCGTCGGACCGCGACACCGTCCGGCTGCATATTTATGCGGGCGGAAAAATGCGCGTACTGGTGTTGTCGGTGAACGCCAAATATTCGAGGTGCCATTTGACGACGGCGCCGACGGAGAGTTTACAACCTCTTCCGCCCTTTGCCGCGCACCTCAAAAGGCATATCGCGGGCGGCCGGATTGCCGGGGTTACGCAGGAGCCGAACGAACGCATCCTAAAATTCCGGATATCTTCAAAAGACGAGCTCGGTTTTGCCCGCGAATATTGTTT
>WQYM01000107.1 GCA_009781235.1 Bacillota bacterium | reverse complement strand
GACCCCTGGCTCCTGACCCCTGACCCCTGACCACTGACCCCTGACCCCTGACCCCTGACCACTGACCACTGACCACTGACCACTGACCACTGTCTAAATTCGCCCGCATCTTAAACGAAACGACGTTTACCGACGCGTTAAACGGATGCTCCATAATTTCAACCATCTCCAGCGCGGAATCCGTCAGCGTATCGCAATCAAGGCAAATGACGTAAATCGCGGGGGGCAGGGCGCCAAGAATCAGGCGGAAAGCATCTTTAGGATGGTTCGGGGTTCGGGGCTCGGGGATGCGGGATGGGGAATGGGGGTTAGTGAATGGGAGTTGGGGAATGGGGGATGGGGGATGGGATACAAATTCATCTTCTTTCAACTGACAACTGACAGCTGACCCCTGACAACCGATTTCCGTAGGGGTCGATGCCCACATCGACCCGCCGTCGTTGTGCGGCGGGTCTTGCCGTACCGGGGGGAAGTGTCGGGGGGACGGGGGTGTTGATTCAAAAATGCAAGATTTTTGAACCCCTGCGGGGCACTTCGCTACGCCCGTGTCACCACGCCTCGGGTTGCCGGACGGCGACCCTCCGTTTCCGGGCAGAGCCGTAACCAAGGGATTCCGATTTTCCGTAGGGCGGGGGCAAGCCCCCGCCGTGGGACTTGCCCCCGCCGTGGGGCTTACCCTCGCCGTAAAACACACTCCGTCCCCCTGCTGTGCCGTAACCTCACCATCCGCCCCTACGTCCTGATTCCTAACCAAAAAACCCCTCCGCAATTCCTCATTCCTAATTCCTAATTCCTCACTTTCCTGACCCCTGACCCCTGATCCCTGACCCCTCAACTGTCCACTGTCCACTGTCCACTGTCCACTGAACTGACCACTCTCCCCCGACCCCTGACCCCTACTCAAAATCAGCTCGTTCAGCTCCAATAAGGCGCCGCGCTTTTTCTCCCAACCTTGAAATTTTTCCTCCCCCGCCACCTCTCTGCGCGCGCGCACCAATACGCAAAGCCGATCCTTGTACGCGCTTGCATCAAATCCGGCGCGGCACGCCTCTAAAATTGCTTTGTCGCGTTCGTCCTCCGCCACCTTCGCCGCGGGCAAATCAAGTAGTAGCGCGTACGAGAAAACCGCGTGCGAGTTGGCGGCGATTACAGTTTCAATATGAAAAAATGCCTCCGTTACCTCCTCCGCGCCCTCAATAAGGCGCGGCACTGTGATTAAGGTGGACGATGGACGGTGGACGGTGGACGGTTGGGAAGGAGTTGACGGTGGACGGTGGACGGCGGACGGCGGGTAAGCATCCCCAAATTCATCTTCTTTCAACTGACAACTGACAACCGGCAACTGACAACCGACCCCCGTAGGGGTCGCAAGCCCTCTCTGCGACCCGTCGAAACCAAAATCTCGGGATTCGGGATTCGGGATTCGGGATTCGGGGCTCGGGATGGTTATAAACTTTTCCGCCAGCGCCGATGCCCTCATCGGCCCGTCGGAACAAACATCGTTCATATGATGCGGGGCGATGAAGGCATCATTTGTAATTTGCAATTTGCAATTTGTAATTTGCTTTGCGGGCAGGCGACGCTGCCCCGCAAAGCGCCCGGCAACCGACGCCGAAAAAACGCCGGTTAAGCTAAACGCAATCGGCAAGTTAAGCAAACCCGCCGCAATTTTGAACCCCGGCGGCGAAAAAAGCCACACCGCCGCGCATAAAAGCAGCGTTACGGCCGAATATACGGCGAAATAAAGGTACTGAAAGCCTTTTTTCGCCGGGCGCGGCAAAATCTCATAGGAGAGGTCGCGCCCGTTTTTCCGCGCCGCGCCCACCGCACGCGCCGCTGCCGCAGGCTCGGAGATTTTTGCCCGCTTCGCCTTGAGATGGATGTGGTGCAAATATAAAAACTTCGTCGGAAGCGTCAAATCACTCCACAAAATGCCGGGCTCCCCGTCCAAGATGTTAGCAACCGGGGAAAGCTCTAATAGGTTTTTATCGGCAAAAATAAGCGGAATTTTATGGAGCGATTTTACGGCCGACTCCGCAGAGCCGTCATAACGCGCGACGGAGGCAAAAAAATGCTCGCCGCGCACACGAATATCCGCGCCGTTCACCAAACAAATTTTGGCGATGTTGCGGCGCGCGCCTTCTCCGCCGTGCCGATACAGCGTCTCGGCGTAGCTGTTGAACCTTAAATAGCTTAAATCGACGATTCCCTTGCGTGCGTCTCTTTCCGCCCTTGCGCGCAGCGTGCCGATGCGCACCGATTTTGCGCAGAAAATGGCGAGGTATTCGAGCAACGCGTATTCGAACGCGTGGCGCAGCGCCAGCACCTCCGGCAGCGTTAAGGGCGCGGCGTCGTTATAGCGCTCAGCCGCCCGCTTTAAAATTTCTTCGTCTAAAAAACCTTCTTGCGACTTTACAAGCAGGCTTGCAAAGGCGTACACGCGCGGGACATCGTTTACGTGCGGCAGCAGCGCAAATTTATGGGCCTCCCGCTTAATCGCCGTAGCGCGCGCAATCAGCAGGTAGTGGTTGTCATAAATCCACCGCTCGAACCCGAACAGCTCCTCCCCTGCCTCCGCCCTTTTTTCGATGTGCAAATACGCCCGGTTTAGCTGCTTTATGATAAGCCTTACCGAAAGCCCAGGGCCGCCCGGCTTTGAAATTACCGAATTATATGCCAAATCCCCCGCTGCGGTGTACAGCCGCTCGGGGCTAAGGTAGCTTTTTAGCTTAAAGTCGGGCTCTGAGAGCGGCAGAACCACGCGGTAAAAAAAGGCGGCGGCCGCCAAAACCGGCACCGCCGCTAAAATATATTCCAAAATGCCCGGCATAGCCTACGGATTATGGACATATTTAAGATAAAAGATAACAGCTTTTAACGAATAACAAAAAACGCCGGATGGGATTGGGAAGAGTTTGTCGCTTAATCCGTTTAAAACCGTAGGGGTCGCACTCCTGTGCGACCCGCCGCCCTAGCACGGAGTGTAGCCCCTACGTGGGAATTCCGTACAAAAGTTAGGAGCGGACCTTTCGGTCCGCTCCTAAATCCTACAATGCTAACTTATTATAGAGTTTATCGCAAAATTTTGAAAAAATCAACCGTTCCAACCATGTTTTTTGACGTTTTTTAAAATGTTTTACCTTTCGCGGCGAATAATTACCGACTTACTTTCTTTTTGCCTGCGGCGAAGCGATAGATGGCTAACACGCCGAGCGCGAGGAGCAGGAGGAGCAGGACGGCGCCCGCGATGATGGCCACGAGGGCGGCAGGGTGCAAGCCGTTTCCAGCGCTGTCGACTCTCTCAATCTTCAGCGTGGTTGCCAGCTGTGCGCCGTTGCCAAACATGATTTCCACGTGGTGGATGCCCGAGCCTAACGAAGCCAAATAGTCGTCCGATAGCGTAACGTCCGAGTCATCGCCCGAAACGGTGTAATCCTCCGCGGAAAGCACCGCACCGTTTACCAACACGCCGGAAACCTTTGAGCTCACATCTGCAAACACGATTTGGTATCCGGAACCGGCGATGCCGGGCGCAGCGGGCGCCCATGTGCCGTTCGCGCCGCTCACAATAGACTGAGATTTTTCCACGGCGCCGTTCTTGCCATTCGTGGGCGAGTCGAAAGGCTTGTAAGTTTCTTTTACGTCATCGGGGTCAATGTTTCCACTGTCGCCGCCGATGACCGGAATCTCTTTGACGTCGCCGCACACGCTGCACAAATAGTAGACGGAGGTATACGCGACCACAAACTGATAGTCGTGCGGCTCGTATTCGTCCTTAGCGTCGCAACGCGAGCATTCTACCCAATGGAACAGCGAATTCCTCGACCAATCTGCCGGTTTTTTGGGATCCATAAAGTCATGACCCAACGCTCTCTCTAACACACAGCCGCAAACGGCGCAAACCTGCGCGGTCTCACAGGTGGCTTCCGCTCCGGGCGTATGCGCTGCTACCATACCGGGCTCTTGGCATGTTTCGCAGATTTTCCAGTGGTTATCCTCGCCCGCTACCCACGGCTGGCCGCGGTAATCGTGACCCCAAGCGGGCGTGATCACCCAATCGCAAACCGTGCATACCTCGTCGTCGGTGCAGGTGGCCGGGCCGGAGGAAACGTGGCCTAACGCAGGCGCAATCACATAACCGCAAACCGTGCAATCCTGCGAAGCCGTGCAGGTCGCCGCCGCTCCGGGCGTGTGCTCGGCGTAGTCGATAATGCCGCAAATCACGCAATAGCGGCTGTGGATGTTGTCGGACATATTCCTACCCGACCAAATATGGGAGGATTCCGCTTCGATATACCCGCAGACGGAACACTCCATCCAATGGCCGTTCCCGTCGCGCATAAGAACCAAGTTATGCGCCGCCTTGTCTACAACGCCGCAATCCGCGCAAACTTTCCAGTGGTCATCTCCGTCCGTAACCCAGTCGCCGCTGAAATCGTGGCCGAACGCGGGCGCCATAACCGCGCCGCACTTTACGCAAACCTGGTCGTCCGTACAGGTGGCCGCTCCGCATAAGCATTCGCCGCCGCCGTCCTCGCAATCGCAATCCGGGCAATCGCACGAGCTATGGCCGCAGTGTTCTTTAAACTCGGCGATAAGATGGCCGTATTGGGCGCAAACATAACAGAAACGGAATAAATCGCCGTCTTCGTTAATGACAAACCAATTGGACCATTCGTGGGGACCTGTCCTTACATAACCGCAATCGTCGCACTCAAACGAGTGCGTGTCCAGGTCTCTGTCAAAACCGTCCCAAACGTGCAGCCCGTAACCGGTTGCGTTGGTGGCCGCGTCCGCGAATTCCGCTAAGTAATCCCAATCCCACTCGTGGACGCAGAATTCATCGTCGCAGCCGCAAACGCATCCGTGGGCGCATTGGTACCAGTGGTGCGTATCGTTCCAAATGTATATCTCGTCGCTAAAATCATGCAACTCGTTGTCGGCAAGCATTTGGAGGTAATCGTTTACAATCAGGTTAATCGCCTGAACGCCGAGCAGCTTGCCCTCGTCGTCGTAGAAGAAGTAGTAAACCATAACGTCGCGGCCGCCGACAAAAGGCGTGAAGTATCCGTTAGCGGCATCCCATTCCGCGATGCCGAACCACGCTTCCAAGGAACCCCAGGAGACAATCTCGGCCAGCTTGGCAAACGACATATCGCCCGTCATATCTACTCTGTATTGGGTAACCAAAGCCGTGCCCGAAGGGGCGCTGTCGAGCACCAAGCCTACGATATAGTTGCTTCCCGCTTGCGTTCCCGCGTCGTACGCGTCGTTGTAGAAGAAGTCCATCGCCAGGCAGTTAAAGTCGATGACGAGCTTCGAAATACCACCCGGCACGTACTCGTATTTCATGAGTACGCCGGCGGGCGGCGCGTCCTCCGGATTTAAGATAGGAAGCGACGAAACGCCGTCAAAAAACTGGTCGGGGCTGTAGAGCCCGTCCACAACCGCGTAAGCCCGATTTTCGCCGCAGCAATCGCAGTATTGTACCCACTGTCCCGAGTAAGTACCCGATTTCCTACCGTAATAGTAAGAGCCGTCCCATTCATAGACCAGTTTAAGATAGGATTCACTCGGGTCGCCGCGGTCGCTATGGAACTCGTCGAAAGCGACGTCCGCGAATTTTTCGTAGTCTTCAATGATCACGCGGAGCTGCTGGACGGAAATCAAATAGCCGTCGTCGTCGAAGTAGTAGATGTATAAAAGAAGGTCGCGGCCGATTCCGTACGCGTCGCCTTCCGTCGTGAAGAAATACGGCACGTATCCGGTTCCGGCAACCCACTTCGCCATGCCGAACCACTGTTCTAAGTAGACGCCGCTTGCGTCGTTTACATCATCCGCGCCCAAGCCCGGGAAAGGAGTGGCAAGACCGGGCGTATTGCTTTCAACCAGTCCTTGTCTGATATATCCGGCGTCCTCGAACGCTTTGAACAACAAACCGAGATAGAAGATGTCCGGATCATCGCCGCCGGTTTGCTTGGTTACCCCCGTGTCTCCGTAGAAGGACGCGGCTCTGCAGTTATAACTGAGGGTAAACGTGGTAAGGTTATCTATCGTTTTGAGATCCCTAAGCATGCCGTTGCGAATCGAATTAGGGAAATCGCTAAATAATTGGTCTATTTGGGCGGCGCTGAGCGACACGCGGGTGTCTTCCACTTCGCCGCCGCAGCACGGGCAAACCTGCCAAATCTCTCCGTCTTCGAAAGCCAATTCGAAATCGAATTTGTCTAAGCCCGCAGCCGCCATCTCGTTCTCGTGCAGCTCGCGGTCGGACAATGTATCAAAGTCTTTTGCAAGCAGGTTGATCGCATGAACTTCGAGCAGTTCATCGGAGCTGTCGTAATAGAAGATGTACGCGGTAATATCGCGGGCTAAGGGTATGTATTTTTCATCGTCCCAAATCGCTATTACGTACCACGATTGCAGCGCGTCGGGGTTCGAAAGGTCGGGGTCGACCGTAAAATCGACTTTTACTTTTTCCACGCCGTCGCGCACGACATCGCCGTCGAGCCATACTTCCTGTTTAATGGCAACCGCGCCCGTCGGAACAGCCGCAGGGTCGAATTGTAAGCCTACCATATAATTTTCGCCGGCTTGCGTCCCCGCGCCATAAGCGTCGTTGTAGAAGAAGTCTCTCGCCAAGCAGCCGAAAGTAACGTCAAGCGTGGAAAGGTTCGTGCCGAAAGCAAAGTCCATAAACACGCCGGGAGGGGGCGTGTCGCCGAGCGGCGCGCTGTAGTCAATGCCGTATTGGTGGTCGAATAATTGTATTACTTGAGCGCCTACAATGTCAACAGGGGTTACCTCGTAATCACAAACCGAGCAGACTCCGGCAGAAAATTCGGTTCTCGCCGTATTCGGCCCCGCATGAAAATCGTGGGCTATTTCGTCCTTTTTATCACCGCAAAGAGAACACTCATGCCAGTGGGTCACGCCGCCGTTCGACCAATCCTCGCCCCAATTGTGCGAAAAATCGTCAACCCAATCTGTATCCGTCAATAAATCGTTTTCATAATCAAGCGTGCTGAAATCAATGATCTGCACGGCCGCCAATACGTCGCCGTCATAGAAGAAAATTTCGTACGTAAGCGCGCGGGGCTTGGATACGTATCCTGTGCCGTCAACCCATGTCGCCGCGCCGAACCATTCCCACTCTGTATTGCCGGGGGTTACGGTTGTCAAAACCGGAGTAGGGCTGATAGGATAAGCGCCGCCGCGTACCGCTTGGAACATTCCGTCCACGCCCGCGGGCACCGTGAATCCTACGCCGACATAAAAAGTATTCGCATCCCCGCCGGTTGCGACGACTTGCTTACTAATACCGGGTTGCCCCAACAAGCCCGCGGTAATGCAGTTCCAACCGACGGTAATCGTCGTCGCGTCGTCGCCGTATTCGTATGTTAAGCCTAAATTCGACACAACTACACCCAACCCGGATATGCTTGCGGCAAAAGTCAACGGGTCTGTCGCCGTAGGCGATACCGGCGCAAGCGCATATCCGCACTCGCACACCTGCCGGTATTCTCCGTCGGCAAACTCCACAGAAAAATCGTGGGGGGCGGGGTTTTTCAAAATTGATATGAGATACGACCATTCTTCGGTGGATGTATCGGGGAACCTGCATTTATCGCAAACTTCCCAGTGGTAACCCGGGTACTCATCCTCGTTAAAACCGAGATCGCCCGAATAAACGTGAAGTTCATCGGTATCCATTATTATTCGGCTGCAAACAGGACACGCATCTTGGTGTTTCCCGTCGAACGGAAGACATTTTATATCGCAACTTTCCCAATCGCCGCGATTTTCATCGCAGGTGTTACAATAAAGCCTGTGTCTAAACGGCGCACTGGTGCTGGCAACATATATGAGGTCTTCACCACATATACCGCACGTATCCGCGCGCGCCGCATCCGTCTTAAACAGCCCGAACACCGCGAAGCCCGCTAAGGCGAACACCACCGCGAGCAGCACGGCAAACAAACCTTTGGTCAGGCGGTTCGCTTTTGTCAATTTTGTCATTACTTATGTACCTCCGTTTTGCAAACGAACAAAATGTATGTCCATTTGCGGTTAGACATATTTATTCGTAATCGATTATACACCATTCATGAACAATGCGCAAGCGATTTACATAACATTTTTGAAAAAATTATAGAAATTATAGAAAAAGGGAAATCCAAATTGTGGAAAGATTGTGGATTAGATGTGGAACAAATGTGGGTTGCCGAAACGCGAACGATTATGTCGGGGACTTATGTCGGAGGGACGGACCCATCGACATAAGTCCCCGACATAAATTACGAAGGAATTTCCAACAGCCTAAGAACCAAGGAAAAGGATATTTTGACGCGGGTCAAATCGACTCAAGAGAGTGTCTTGACAAGCATCGTAAAATTTGTTTTCCATAGTGAACACGATAGATTTTTTGCTGGAACACGATTAAAGACATAGTTTTTATCGGTTTCGCGCAAAATATTTTTGGTAATGGGCGCTGAATCGTTTGCGTAAAAACGGTTTTTGTTATATAATAGCTCAGCATGTGGTGTTTTACCCCATCCGTCTTATATCCCTTTGGCCCTGCTTTCTCTGTTCCGGCGGGTCGCCGAGGACGGCGACCCCTACGGCTAAACATACCCTAGCCCCTAGCCCCTAGTGATACGTTAAATCTTTTGCTTGACTAATTGACAATGACAATGGGATAAAGTCTCTTTAGCTTAACTCTTGCGTCTTTCGTAGTGAATTGCCAGTCTACCTCTTTTGAATTGTTG
>WQYM01000106.1 GCA_009781235.1 Bacillota bacterium | reverse complement strand
TGTCTCTTCCGTTTCTATCTCATCTGTCAAACTGAGCACATACAAATTTGCATATACGAATTCTGCTGCCCTTTCGAGAAATGTCATTTGCGTATTTAAGCGGTCGAGCAATTCTTTTTCATTCACAAGCAAGGCTTTTGCGCTTGCATCAAGCCTATTATACGCATGAAGCGCCTCTTGAAGGTCGGCTTTATCAGCGAATTTAATAGTTTCGACACTCGACGATAGCACATTCGAGTGCCATGCCTTAAAACCATCAACAACTTCTAAAAGCGTTACTTTTTCTTTTATGATATTTAAGTGTGCAAACTCGTTCGCAAGCAAAGTTTTAGCATTTTCGCTTAGAAACTCATAAGTAAGAAACGCAGAGTCCACAATGCTTTTGTGAGATAGCGTAACTTCTTCTTCAGTTAACACAAGAATATTAGAAAATCGCCTTAAAAAATCCTCAACGCTTTCTATAACGCCTAATAAATTATCTAAATGCGCTTTCTTTTCTGAAAGCGTTTCTTGAACTGCGATAGATAAACTCTCATACGATGTCACGGCGAGTGTGACAGCCGCCTTATCCTCAATCATAATGCTATCAACTGTTAAGCCAAGCGCGTACGCATTTTCTTCTTCAAACTGATCAATAGCCTGTTGTAGGATTATTTCTAGCGCCGCTATTGCGTTTTCAGCATTTTGCAAAACATCTAGTTGAACCTTAATTGAAAAAAGTTCGGCTACTTTTGTTGGCAAAACATCGTATATCTCCCTTGCATGAATTATCTGCGATTTATCCGTCAATTCTAAATTGTACGGAATAAGCTTTACCGCATCAATAAACGCTTCACTTGCTAGGATTAGGTTCTCGGCCTCTTCTAATGCCGTCAAATTCACAACAAGGACCTGCCGCGCGGCAGTTAAGCTATTGTAAGCTGACCTAGCGGCGACGACTTTATCAAAAAAATCACCTGTCTCATGGTCTAACTCATCAATAAAGCTCACGACAACATTCGCTAAAGTCTGGTCTAGTTGTGCTGTGACACTTACCTCTGCCTCCAATAAATCTGAAAAGTTGACAATTCGCGCCTTTTCAAGATTTGTCAATTTCTCGTATGCGGTCATGGCTTCAGCAATACATTCAACACTCGGATTGCCGGAATCAACAACTCTTGCGATTATCGTTATGACGTTTTTGACTCGAGAGGTGCTCTCACTCTCAAGCAAATTTGAATAATTATTGACGAAGTTTTGTTGTTCTACGGTTAACGCATTATACGCCATTCTAGCCGCTTTTAAGTCAGCCTCAAAGGTTGATGCTTCATCGCTCAGCAAACCAATAAGCATTTTAACTGTATCAATCTCTTCCTCAAGTTTTCCGATTTTATCTTCAAAGCTGTCTACGAGAAGTTTTTCCTCTGCAAGCAACTCTTTGACTGCCAGTTCTAACTCATCGAAATCCGATATAGCATCGACGATTGCTTGACAATCCGCGATCGCAACGCTATCAAAGGCTTTAATTAAAAGCGAACTATGTCGGCTGATAAATGCTGTCGCCAAAAAGCTTACAGGGTCATCCTTCGGCTCGTCAATATCCTCGGGAACGGTGATCGTTTGAGGAACGTCATCTTCTCCCGGCTCCGTCTTATCAATCGACGTTTCCGAGTCAATATTGGACGGTACTTCTTCTGTTACGGGGTCTTTCTGTTCACAGCCGAATAAAATGGCCGATGTCGCGAAGACAAACAAAAACAACAATGAGAATACGATTTTTTTAACTTTGTTCATGATAAAGACTCCTTTTATATCGACGCATAAGTTGCGATTGATATCAACACATAAAAGACTTTACTATCTTATAGATTCATTTGTTGTTTATTTCAGGCTTGTCCTTGGTTTTCTATTTTTATATACGCATATCCTTTAAATAATGTTATAATAAAATACGTTATTGTTTTCTTCGAAATAATATAAAATGGCCGCCCTTTTACGGACAGCCATCTTGTGCTTATAACAACATAGGGCAGGTTAAATTAACCTACTCTAAACTATTACGGGTCTGTCCGTATAATTAAGTTAAGCTGACTCGCTTTTGTAGTTCTCTTTAGTGAGTAAAGTACCAACATTAGATAGACCAAAAAATCCTTCGAGGTTTTGAGTGTATTCGTCAACCTTCTTTAATATTATACAATAGATCTATCATTTTGTCAAGTAAAACAGTATGAGTACTTAAGTTTCCCAAAAACGTGAAAACATCTATATTGCGCGATATGGAGATGGTACTTATAGAAACGCCTCCTAAAAAAACGAGGGTATCCCATCGAACACCCTCATTATAGCACACAAAAAAAATGCTGCATATGTTATAATACTGCAACTTATACCGAGTTTCCCACTATTAAATTGGACTTTCCAGTCTATGAATTCATTATACAACGCCGAAACCTATATGTATATGTAGTGACTATGTAAATTCACCCGAGTTTTACGTTTCTATCCCATAATATTCGAGAATCATTGTTGCTACTGACATAAGATTATTTTCGTTGATTATCCTTATGCCTTCGGGTATGCTTCGAACCGACCCTGTTCCATATGTCTTATCCTCTGGGGAACTAGAGCAATAAAGTATTTTTAAACCAGATAATCTCATAGCTTTAAAATCATTATCATCGTCACCAACAAAAACACACTCGTTGTATACGCCTCTCTCGCTGTCAAAAGTAATATTATATTTCTCACACAGCAATTTTAGCGCAGCGTCCTTTCCTTCAACACCCAGAAGACCGTCATCACTATCCCAATCATACTTTGTAGGAATAATGTTTACCAATTCCCCACTAACTTCATCGAAAACCAATTTATTGATAAAAATATCCTTTCCAAAAAGACTTTCCGCATCAGGTATCAAAGAGTGCAAAATAACATTGGCTCCACCTGAAATGATCGCAACAACAAAGCCAAAACTTTTTAATAAGCGAATTGCTTGGTGAAAATTTCTTGTTAGCGAGCAATTCCTCTCAACAGCATTTTTTGCGATCTCCAAAGTCAATCCGCCCGTTTGCAATTCCCTCAAATCATATTCACACCACTCAGGATATGTAATCTCCCCTTTTTGAAATCTCTTCTTGTTAATATTGCATAAGTTTGGATCAATCCCAACTGACTGATATAAAAGCGTCCACGAATATTTAATGCCCTTGATAAGCGTTCCGTCCAAATCAAAAATCACCAGGCGCTTTCCGGGCTGAAAGTACAACTCCTCTGATGTTTCCATATTAGTTTTACCTTGCATATCAGCTTTGTCCGGTCTAACTACAGCTTTTTTGCTATATGCATAATGCATTAGTTTTTTTATATTAGCCTCTATATCAGCATTAGAATCAAAGATATCTTTCAAAACCAGTTGAGGGTTTTGGATATTAAATTCTGCAAGAATAAAAAGAACACCTGTTTTCCAGCTATCAATAGTATATTCTACTGCTCCAAATTGCAGACCTTTTTGTTGGCTCCTCAAAATCAGAACTCTTATTAGTTTGTCCAAGTCAGATTCTAACTGAGGTGCAACTCGTGTCCTCCAAGAACTTACCGTGTTAACATCATTAGCTCCATCAAGCTCAACAATCGTCGTTGCCCTAATGTTAAGAAAGTCCATTATGAAAGCAAAAAGTGCCGAAAACATTTTTTTCGGTAAAGCTCTACGATCAGCATTGCTTTTTTTGGGCATATGATATCCTTTCAACTATTTTGTTGATTTTAGTTTATTTAATTGTAGCATAAATGTCGAGTTTGTACAAGTCATTTCGTTATACCTGTCGAAAAAAGGCAGAAAACACGCCAACAAATTTCCTTGGAGGCATCTATCAATTCCGCCTTGCACACACAATACAAAAGATATTTTGATATACGAAAGATAGCATAGGGTTTTTGAGTTTTTCCGATTAAGTACTTTTTTAAGTACTTTTTTTAGAGACTACCTTTTCGGGCGAGCGCAGAACGTCAAAAAACTCGAAAAATAATCGAAAATACGCAAGATAATCGCAAAAAGCAACAAAAAAGCGCGGTTTTGAAGGCTTTTAGACCCTAAAACCGCGCTGGGGATGGAGCGGAAGACGAGATTCGAACTCGCGACATTTGCCTTGGCAAGGCAACGCTCTACCACTGAGCCACTTCCGCAAAAACCTATTTTGCCCTTGAATTATACAATATTTTATCTGCACTGTCAAATCTTTTTACGCTAGTTTTAATAAGGAAAATTCAAAAATTAGAAAATTAAAAATTAAAAATTAAAAATTAAAAATTAAAAATTGATTAGAAAATCTATTTTTTATCAAATGTTGTTTGACAATCAAACTATTTTATATTATACTCATAAATAAACTTAAAAGGAAGTGCGAACAGCATGGCCAAATTTATCATCTCCACCGACTCCTGCGTCGATTTATACAAAAGCGTTTTAGAAAAACAGAACATCTATTACATTATGCTGAAACGCGTCGTGAACGGCAAAGAGTCTGCCGAGATGTACGACTCGGAGGCGGAGTTCGACCGCTTTTACGAGGAAATCAAAAAAGGCGCGCTGCCGACCACCACGCAATTAAACTCCTTCGAGCTGCAAGAGTACTTCGAGGGCATCTTAAAAGCCGAGCCAAGCGGAGATATCATCCATATTCCGCTCTCCAGCGGGCTTTCGGGCACGTGCGACAACGCAAAAGCCACGGCGGACGCAATCAACAAAACGCTCTCGGGGCGAAAAATCTACGTATTAGACAGCCTTATTGCCACCGTGGGCATGTCGTACCTTGTGGAGCTTGCGATTGAGCTTAGAAACGCGGGCGTCGAGACGGACGCCGCGGTGCGCAGACTCGAGCAGGCGCGCGACCGGCTACAGGGCTGGGTCGTCGTAGACAACCTGTTCCATTTAAAGCGCGGCGGGCGCATCAGCGGCTTTAAGGCGGCGCTCGGGACGCTACTTAACATGAAGCCCGTCATCGTATTATCTAAAATGGGACGGCTTGCCATCGAAAACACGATGAAAGGACACCGAAAAGCGATCAAATATATCCTTTCTTCCGTTGAAAAATACGGCGTCTCCGTGCTCCCCGATTTTTTCAGCCGACCTGTTTATCTGGGGCGCTCCTCAAAAAGCGAGTTTTACGACGAATTTAAACGCAGCTTTGTCGAAAAATTTCCCCAAGCGACGATAAAAGAAGGTATCGTAGGCCCGATTATCGGGACGCATTTGGGGGATGGCTGTATCATCGCGCTGTTCGAGGGCGGGCCGAGGCTGGATATTTAGTTAATGATAAATGATGAATGATAAATGAAGGACATTATTTATGCTTGATGTCAGACAAACTGACCCATCCGTAATTTATCATTCATCATTTATCATTTATCATTTTTGTACCCCGGAGGTTTTTTTGGACGACAAAGAGCAAATTAATAAATTCTTCGTAGATTGTTTTTACTCTATTCTCTCGGCCGAGGAGCGGGCGTTGGAGCCGCTTTGCCACGGCAATCTTTCCGTAAAAGAAATTCACGTAATTGAAGCGGTTTATTTGACCAAAAAAACTGGCGAGAATAATTTTTCATCCATCGCAAAACGGCTGGGCGTAGCCTTGGGGACGCTGACCGCGTCGTTTTCCCGTTTAGAGCAAAAAGGGCTCCTCTACAAGGTGCGCGACGACGACGACAAGCGCGTTTTTTATATCGAGTTGACGCCGTTCGGCGAAGAAATCAACGACGCGCATACCCGGTTTCACGAGCAAATGGTGGACGGGATTGTCACCCGGCTTTCGCAAGAGGAATTGAACCACCTGGTTTTCGCGCTGGACAGGCTGGGCGATTTTTTTAAGACGCTGGGAACAGACGGAGGTTAAGAAATGACTTTTCTATCTTTAAGGAAAAAAATAACCGCGTTGATTTTGGCATCGGCCGCCTGCTCTTTATTTTTTGTTTCCGCTTGCGGCGGGAACTTCAAAAATGAGTATAACGTCGTTTTGTATGAGAGCCCCGCAATAGAGAGCTATGCATACAGCATTAATCTTATTCAAAGCAAAGCCGAGTTAGACGAACTGTATACCGAGGCCGTCAAAACCGAATACCGTGAACGGACGGGCGGCGATTTTGATACGGATTTTCCGTTCTGCGCAATAGATTTTAGCAAAAGAATGCTCATCGTTCATTTTTTGGATCCGTTTATCCCGCAGGGTAATTCCTTTGTGCTCGAAAGCGTGGAGCTTAACGACTTTAACGATGCAAAAAGTTTGGCCATACGATATACCGTGATTGGCAAAAAACGTCCCTTAATGTGCCTAATTGCCGAGTTAGACAAGATACCGAATGTCGGACACACAACATTTTCGACTTATGAAAAAACGGCTTAGAGCGTAAAACAATCAGAAAAACAGAAAAGTACGGATTACGGTCATAAATCGCATCCGCGCTTTTTATTTTTTTCCTTTTACTTTTTGCATTTTACATTCTCAAAGCAGTCTTTTCAACTTCTCCATCGCGCCCTCGCTTGGGGGCTTTAAGTCCGCAAGCGTGTAATCCAGGCCGCACTTTTCCCATTTATGTACGCCCAAAGTGTGGTAGGGCAAAAGCTCGATGCGGGCGGCTCCGGCCGCCATTTTTTTTAAAGCAAGAATCTGCTCGTGGCCGTCGGTAATCCCCTTGACTATTACTTGGCGCACCCAAAAGGGCTTGCCCGCAGATTTTAAAAATTCCAATGCCTTTAGAGTGTTAAAAATCGCGTGACCCGTAAGGTCTAAAAAGGCGGACGGGTCGGTGTGTTTGATGTCTAAGATAACCAAATCTGCGGCGGCAAGCGCTTTTTTGTTGAAAACTGCGCCGGAGGTGTCGAGCGCGGTGTGAATCCCCTCTTTTTTGAGCGCCGTCAAAAGCTGCGCCGCCGCCTCGTACTGGAGCAACGGCTCGCCGCCCGAAAGCGTTACGCCGCCATCGTGGCCGTAATAGTTTTTGTAGCGTGTGCAAAAACGTACCAGCTCTTCCACCGATTTTTCCTCGCCGCCCGCAGCGCAAAACATGTCCGGGTTGTGGCAGTAACTACAGCGCATCGGGCAGCCTTGAAAGAAAACGACGGTGCGGATGCCGGGCCCGTCGTGCGCCCCTAGGGTTTCGATGGAATGGATTTTCAAGTGGGTTGTACCTCAAAAAATGTCCGGCTTATTTTTCCGCGCTCAAGGATCCCGTCTGCTGTCCGCCGCTTCGTAGCCTGTCAAACTCTCTTTCTAAAGTTTGGTCGCAATTCTCTTTCGTTAGCAGCAACAACGGCATTTCAACAAACTGTACTTTCGTCAAAGACCAGTATTTTCGGGAGATTTCTTTGTCGGTTATCAAAATTTGGCGAATACCGTTTTCTAATAATTCGCTGGCTCTAAAGCCTTTTTGGGGTAAAAACGGGTCGTTTAACTGCCCGTGCGACCCAATCGACCAAGTGTGATTCTGCCAAGAGGCCATGTCGCTATACTCATATTTTATAAACCGGAGCGTCGGCTCTTCGCACTCATGCCAAAAGGAAATGTGCACGGCAAAAAGTGGGCCGTCGAACCAGCCGTTGTTTTCAAACTGCTGATCTTCAGTACACTGAAACAAAAAATAGAAGCCGTTTATCAGCCACGCTTCGTAATCTACGTCCGAGCGCCATCGCACAAAGTTGTCTATCACAAGCCTGTACTTGCCCCGATAAGTTTTAAAATGGTCATGCAACTTTGAAACGTTCTTGTAGGTGTTTTTTACCACTTTGAACGCATTTATAATGTTTTTTCCCGCGTCATAATTCATAGAAAAGCTCTCCTCTAATCGATATATTTGTTGTAAAATTAAAGCTTATGGCCTCAACCAGCTTCAATTCCCATAGCAAGTCCTTTTGGATTGTTTCCTTACCACAATCAAAGTGGTCACGAAGAAAGCTGTCAAAGCCATCAAACCCTTTCTTTGTCAGTAAGTCTACAATATCTTGAACGATACATTCCGGCGGATGATTTTTTGCGGCAGGAAGCGCGGAAAATGTTTTCAAAATATCATGCCAAGATATGTACCCGAATAAGACCCCTTCCGCTATCGTTTGCTCGGGTTCATCAGGGTTTTGCATCCCCTCGTAAACGCGCATACAATAGTCTTTTTTTGCAATCAACAACAGTATTTTATTTTTCTTGTTTTTATATTTCAACTCCGCCGTTAACATCCGTGATTCGCGCGCCAACTGTTTTTGGCTTGGTTTCCGTTCTTCCGTCTGCGCTTCCGCATCAATATTTCCCGCATCGCCGCCGGAATCGACTCTGTCGGCATTTCCCGTCCCGCCGCCGGAATCGCTTCTGTCGATCCCATCCGAAAGGGCGCTATGGTATTTGACTTCGATACAAACCGCCGTATCGTCCGAACACAGCATAACGTCCGGCTCGCCCTCTTTACAGCGCGGCCAAAACTCTATTTCGGCGTTCCCCCAACGAAGATCTTGAGTTGCCGCGCTGATACGTAATTTGATCTCCTCATCGAGGAGAGAAAACTTGATGGCCGATAGCAAGTGCGCCATCCCCTCTTCGAACGGCACATAACGGAGCGTCCCAAAAATGTCGCCCGTTAGCTGGTCTTCCAGCCGGTCGTGCAAATTGCTGCCGGAGGAACTTATTTTATTGTGTATTTCCGCTATCACCTAATACTCTTTCAGCGCCCGTTCTGCTTCTATTTTTAAATCCTTTTCGCGCAACGCATCGCGCTTGTCGTGCTGCTTTTTGCCGCGCCCGAGTGCTCTCTCGATTTTGACGCGGTT
>WQYM01000105.1 GCA_009781235.1 Bacillota bacterium | reverse complement strand
CGGCTGGGAATATGCCAACAAGGTAGCGGTAGCCAACACGAATCCTATCGTCGTTGCTTTTGCTCCGGGCGATGCCGTGACTTTGTACGCGATATGGACGTTGTCGGCTCCTACGGTTTCCAACGAATCCGGTGACCTTGTAAAAGAGTACGACCAAAAAACGAGCACCGTCGGGTTGACGGCAACGCTTGCGGCGGGAGCCCCCTCGGATATCGAAATTATTTACGAGTGGAGCTACTCTGCGACGGGGGGCGACGACTATCCCACGAAATTGGACGCCAATGGCAGCAGATACGGCGTGACAAACGTTGCGCAAACCGGCTTCTACCGTTTAACGCTCTACGCAAAAGACGGTGCAGGTGTAGAGTCGACGCGCGTCGTCCGCGACTTTGCGGTCACGATTACGCCCAAAGGAGTAAAACTGGCAGATATCGAAATTCTTGCGGCCGATTACACGGGCGTGCAACAAACCCCGGACGTGACGATAACGGTTACGTTTGAGGGAGGAGTCACCTACAATTTGCGGCCGGGCCTTGACTATCGTGCCAATGGTTCGGATGAGCTTCCCAAGTTTGCCGATATGGGCGCCCACCCGATTACGTTTACGTTTATCGGCAACTACACCGGCCTTTCCGACGCCGAGCCTCCGGTTTCCGGTACGGAACTCACGAAAAACTTTGTAATTAACTTTATCGTAATCAGCTTTGTCAACACCAAAACCGCAACGGTTGCCGATAGGAATGCGAGTCCCAACGGGACGTACCCGGTGTTGCCGCGCCCGACCGGCGTTAGCGGCTACCGGTTCGTTAAGTGGACGTACGGAACGGGCGCAGACAAGGTCGATGTAACCGGCGGACAGCCGCTGTGGGAGTTAAAAGGCCACAGCCTGACCGCAGTTTGGGAATTCGGCGTCGATGACGAGTGGATAGAAGATTGGATAGAGGATCAGAAAGACGAGTGGATTAAAGAATGGGTACGGAAGAATCATCCCGAACATACCTACAACCCCAACGATCCTACCGATCCCTATCACCCGGACAACCCGGACAGCCCGACCCATCCGTCCAAACCGACCAGCCCGCTCAATCCCGACAACCCGGACAGCCCGCTCAATCCTAATAACCCGGGCAGCGTGACCAATCCTGACCAGCCGGACAGCCCGCTCAATCCTAACAATCGGGACGGCATCTGGGGCGGCTCCGGCAGAGCCGGTTTCGTACTCGAAAGATCTGAGAATGTTGACCGCATTTATGAGTACAATAAGAAAGATGTGCTGTCGGCAAAGCTCACGCTAAAGGTCGGTGAAGGAAGCGAAGGCCCTACGTACACCTATCAGTGGTATTACAGCGCGACCTTTGGCGGAACGTATACGGCGATCGAAGGCGCGACCGAAAGCACATACGAAGTTACCAATGTTTCGGATTCGGGCTGGTACGAGGTGCGTATCGTTGCGTCGGATGCGGACGGAATCCGGATTAACTTCACGGGCGCGGCCTATCTGTACCAAGTGGATATAACGCCGAAAGCACTCACTGCAGAGTACCTCACGATGCCCAGCGAGGTCTACACGTCCTTTGGAATCAAACCCAGTATCACCATCAAGGACGTCAACAACAAGGGCGAGGTGTACGTGTTGGTAATCAACGAAGACTTCACGACGACTCCTTATGATCAGTCGTATATGGAAGTCGGAAAATACCCGATTACGTTTACGATGACGGGCAACTACACGGGCACGTTCACTGCGGAATTCGAGATTACGCCTTCGGGCGAGCTGGGAGGCTTCCCTTGGTGGCTGCTGTGGGTTATCATCGGCTCGTCGGTGCTGCTGATGCTTGCTATGCTGTGGATTATTTGGCTGTACCTACGCAACAAGCGCAGAAAGTACGGCATGAAACGCCGTGTCAGCTCGTTCTTGGATACGTTCGATAAGAACTAATCAGCAGGGGGCGACCCATCGGGCGCCCCGCGGCCGGTTGCCGGGAGTTTCTTTCGGCAATCGGCCACCAAAAAACATTCTTTGTTCAAAAAAAGCCCACACTAAAAAAGCGTTCCCTTTTTAACGTTTGTTGCAAGTGAAAAGTCAGTATGGCCCGGTATTAGCATAAGAAGTCATTGTAAAAATAAGTCGGCACATCTACCTGAGGAGAAAAAACCAATGCAACTGCTCAAATTCAGAATCAAAGACTTTCGTTCCATTGTCGATACGGGCTGGATCGATTGTCAGCAAATCACCGCGTTTGTCGGTATCAACGAGTCGGGTAAAACCTCGATTCTTATGGCGCTCATCAAGCTGATGGATCCCACAAAAATGGATTTAAAAGCGGGAAGTACGTTGCGAAGCAACATCGGCAAGATGGCGCGCATCGCGTTAAAGTACGACTTGCCCATTGACCGAAGCGAAGAGTTGATGGACGGTATTAACGAACGCGTTTTTATCGAAGCCGTCTTTTCGATGGATGCGTCGCTGAACGAGCAATTGGCCGGGATTTGCGGGCGGAGGTATAAATCCGAAAAGGAGATTTATATTTCCAAGACCTACGGTTCGGTATACAACATGAGCATATTCGACCAGTTCCCGGAAGAGAAAGACCGGGAAAAGGCGATTGCGCTTGTGCTGTCCAAATTACCGGCGTTCTTGTACTACAAAGAGGTTACCGAGATCGCCAGCGATATCAACCTGGTTGCCATGGCGTACAAGATTGCCGGCCATAAAAAGTCTCAACTTACCATGCGCGAGGTAATTTACGCGAATCTTCTCAACTTCCTCGATATTTGGCAGAGCAACTTGGTGCGCTCCATCGAACAGGTTTACGGCGATTTTGAGTCGGAGGAGACCAAAAAGTCCGTCGATTTCGAGACAATTTTCGAACGAATCCCGATGTTTAAGGTTCGTTTTGACCGCGGTTTTGCCACCCTTAACGAGGAGTTCAAGAAGTGGTGGGGTCGTGACGAGTTGCGCATATCCTACGAGATTTACAAGCGGGGCATCCGCATCGTGATACACGACCAGGAAGACAAGCCGTTTTTGCTCGAAAACCGTTCCACAGGCTTTCGGCGTTTCTTTTCGCTGTTTTTATCCTTCTCGGTTTCGGCAAAGCAGGACTTTGAGAACGCCATCATGATGTTCGACGAAGCCGGCGCCGCGTTGCACCCGATGACGCAACGGAAATTGGCCAACTACTTTATGGAGCTGGGCAAGTACTGCCAGGTAATGTACAACACACACTCCTCTTACATGCTCCCGCCTGCGGAGATGAACCGTGTGAAGATTGTTTATAAGGATTACGAGGGCCATAGCTGCTTAAGTCCCGCGATGTATCCTACCAAAGACGGCGCTAACGACGAGTCGTTATTTGCCGTGCAAGCGTCGCTGGCGATGCACTTGGCGGAAACTTCGCTGGTGGGCGTGTTCCCGATTGCGGTTCTTAATTATCAGGATATGTCGTATTTACAGATTATCCGCGACGTTTTAATCGCCAACGGAATGCTCGATACCATCTACGATATTTTGATTTTTACGGGCGGTGTAAACGGTATCGATGCCAACGCCGAGATTTTCAGCGCGGGCGAAGAACCGCCGGTCGTACTATTGTCGTCCGACGACGAGGGCCGTAAGATAAAAGCGCGGCTGATAAGGGGGCCGTATAAAGCGTATGAGCACAAGGTGCACGAGCTATCCGATTTCAAACCCAACGCCGTCAATTTCGAAGACATTATCCCGCATCGGTTTATCAACGTCTTTTTAGGCGAGTTCTTAAAAGAAATGCTTGGCGAAGGCTTTAAATTCGACGCGTCAAGCGAGTTGTCCTTGACCGCTCAAATCGAGACGTACGCCCGGAAAAACGGAATCGAGCTGTCTCCTAAATATCGCCAGGAAATGGCAAAAAACATGAGGCTAAACGTGCGCGACCGTTTTGTAGACACCAAGATTCCGGGAGAGTATGCCGGCATTTGGAAAAAAATTATGAAGACCCTGCTAAAGGTCGAATACCAAAAGCCCGAATAGACAGCGCTTTTTCAAAAAATATTAGGCGGCTTTCAGTTACAAGCATATCAAATAATACAAGGCGACGATTCACCACCGTCGCTTTGATTTTTTCTTTCGCTTGCTGAAAAGGTTGCGTTTTGATGCGGAAATTGTTATAATATCTCTGCACAAATATGCTAACGAGTGTATAGCGTAGCAGTATCGTCGTCCGGCGAGCGCACTGCACGACTGCCGTGTTTCTATGCGGTGGGCGGTCAAAAAGTCAAACAGACCCCCTGAAAAATTAAGCAGGTGGATAAAAAGGAAAAAGGATAAAAAGTCAAAAAAGAAAAGTCAAAGAGGTTTTGATTTCGCGACAAAATTCAAAGCGACGAGAAAACACGCAAACGGAAAAATAATGAGCCAAAATTTGACTTCGGTTTTCGGACGGGGTCAATTTTTTTGTACGGAAAACTGCACCCTGTCCGATTTGGACGAGATGACGAAAAAAAGATTTTAACGCTGAAAAGGTCAGCCCCGTGAAAAACTCATTTATGTACTTTGATACACAAATTTAGAACCTCGGTAATGAGGTTTTTTTCTTTTGACGGGAGTGCCTCAAACGCGGAAATCAAAGCGCAAATTTCGGAGGAGGCTTTGACGACGATTTCGTCAGTCCCGCGAAATAGTTCCGACAGCGAAATTCCAAGCGTATCACTGACTATTTTTACGGACGAAATAAGCGGGGCACCGTTTATACAAGATACTTCTGACGGTTTCCTCCGACAGCCCTTCGCACCGCAACCCAAGTTCAAGGACGCTCCAACCTTTTTCCCTGCGCAGTTTGTGGAGTTTTTCAATATAATCCATTTTATCACCTCGTAAAATATAAAATTATGTTTTTTCGCTTACGAGGCAATATTTCGGTCGTGCCTTATTCAAAGATAATTATACTGCACGCACCACACAAACGACATTACTCAAGGACGGCACGGAGGTCAAAGCGACAACGACGGCGGTGGCGGCATAACATATATATAATAGATAAGGGCGGCGGGGCGTAAAAAATCTCGTCGCCCTTTTTTCGTTTACGGGATAGTTTGAAAAAACTTGATTAAAAAGTTGATTTTGCGACGGGCAGGACGGCGAACGCAAAGTAACGGGGCGTTCAAAACGACGGCGAACATAAAGTAACAAGCCAAAACTTTCAAACCACAAAGGACAAAAAGTGCAAGTGAAACGGCGAACATAAAGTAACGAAAACAGGCAAAAGGCGGCGCGGAGGCGGATATAAAGCAAAAAAGCCGCATAAAGCGACTTTGAGCATAAGAAAAACGGCAAAACGTTTGTATCCGTTCTGCCGTGTGTCTATGGCAAACCACAATCAAAGGTAATCGTAATTTTCGGCAAAACCTGAAATCCACAGAGAACAAAAAGGAAGCGAACAAAAAGGAAAGCCGAAAGGTATTCACGAACAAAAAGGAAAGAAATCAGCGAAACAAGGGCAGAACAGTAAAAAAGCCGCTTAAAACGGCTAATTCGGGTAAAAACAAACGACAGGAAGTTGATTACTTCCTGTCGTGTTCTTATGGTGGACCCAAGGAGATTCGAACTCCTGGCCTTCTGAATGCCATTCAGACGCGCTACCAGCTGCGCCATGAGCCCACGCTTAAAGTCCATATCAGTTTAATCGATAGCACTTAAAAAGTCAACCGTTTTTAAATAAAAAAGTGCGCCAACATTAAAGTTTCATTAGAGATTATTAAGCGAATATTAAGTTTGGATTAAAATATGCGAAAATCAGGGGAATTCTGTTGACGAAAAGCCATAATACGTGTAAACTAAACCGTATCAATCATGGGGTTTGCGCATCGTGAAGGGTAGAGTTTGTTTTTTGCGCGAATCCGAAAGGAGAAGTTATCCATGTTCATAATGCTAATCATGATAGCGTTGTTTGTCCTGTGTTTGGGAATCGGCTTGTTGCTCGGCTTTTGGAGAGGGACAAGAAAAGCGCTAATCAAGCTTGCCACCGTTGCCGTCGCGTTTTTGCTTGCGTTGTTTTTTACGCCCCTTATCACAAACGTTGTATTGGGGTTTGCGGCGCCGCCGCTGATAAAAGCCCTCATACCCGACAATTTGGCGACGTTGTCCGCTTACCTGTCGGAACGGATGGGATTGGCAAAATCTGTCGTCGGAATGCTGGTTAACCCGATTATGTTTTTAGTCGTGTTTTTGGTGTTTTGGGCGCTATCCTTGATTGTTTATGCCATCGTTTGCTTTGCGACAAAGAAAGGTAAAGACAAAGGCAAAGACAAAAGTAAAGACAAAGCCAAAGGCAAAAGTAAAGCCGTTGTTTCCAACAAGCCTGAAATAGGCAAAATAGGTATGCTTTTCGGCGCGCTCAGCGGATTTTTGATGTTTTTGGTGCTGCTGATTCCCATTAACGGCTATTTAGAGGTGGCTTCCTACGGCGCCAAAATTGAAAACGAAAGCGTTCAATCCGTTTATAGCACGGCGAAGAAGAGCGGTTTCGACGTCGCGGGGTACGGAAAGCTCCCGTTTACCGTAGGCCTTGACAAGGTGTGCTTTGACTATTTGGCAAGCGGCTCGTATAAGCCGGAGGGCGCAAAAAAGGCGACAAGCTTCACCCTGAAGAAAGAAGGGAAGGCGGTCATCGCCGTTGTCACGGGGCTTGACGGAATGGATGCCAACAACATGCTCGCCGACACGGAGGGTACGCGCGCTTTGGTGGAGACAGCGTTTAAGTCCAAGCTCGTCAATGTTATCGCAGACGATTTTGTCGGCTATTTGGCGGGCAACCCGGGGCAGTCGACGGCGTTCTTAAAAGAGGTGTCGATTGATGATATCGGCGGCATCGACGTAGAGGAGTTTGAGGATTTGCTGGTCATCGTGCTTCCGGCGCTGAAAGACAACGGCGTAAAAAACTCCGTATTTGAGCTTTTGGACGTAATGGAAGTGTTTGCAACCTTGAATTCCGACGATCCGCTGGCCGACACTGCGGCGCTGCGCGAAGCGCTCGGCGGCATATTTGAATCCAAGTTTGTCAACACCGTCGTGGATGATACCGTCGGTTACATGGCAGAAAACCCCGCGCAGGCGCTGGTTTTCTTGCAGGGGATGGCGATAGACAACATCGGCGGGCTGGATTTAAAGCAGTTTGACGAGCTCCTCCCCATTATATTTACCGAATTAAAAGGCAACGGCGTTAAAAAATCCGTTTTTGAGATTTTGGACGCGGTGGACGCCTTTGCCAAGGTGGATACCGAGGACCCGCTAAAGGATACGGAGATGCTCCGCGAAGTTTTAGACGACATTTTCGGTTCCGAAGACGCGCCGACGTTTGTCGGCAGCCTTTTAAAGGAATTTATCGAATTCGCGGCGGACAACCCGGATAAGCAAAAGACGTTCATAAGCGCTTTGTCGCTCGATATGTCGGCTACCGTGGACTTTATGGAATTTGACGAGCTTTTGGGCATCATATTTGATACCATGCGCGACAACGGGATTAAAAAGTCCGTCGTCGAGGTGCTGGATTCATTGGATGTGCTGACGGAATTAGACATCGATTTTGTCACCATGGAAATCAATGCCATCGCGGATTTATCCGACGAGACGATTGACAAATTGGTGGACGCGCTTATCGCCCCGGCCATCATGAAGGGCATTGTGCCGCACCTGATGCCGTCGCTCTTAAAGCCGATTGCCGACCAAATGGGCATCGAAAAAGCGATTGAACACCCCGTGCTCTCGGACGAGGATTGGGCAAAAGAAAACGCGCTGATGAAGGGCATCTTTAAAAAAGTCGGCGCGGTGAATGCGCTGACCGACTTGTCCGACCAAATAGACGACCCGGCAAAGGATCGGGTCGGATTAATTGAGGAATACTTTGAAGACTCCTCGGATTTGGGCGCGCTCATGGACGAGCTCAAGGTGTCCAAATTGTTCGGCGGGCTGTATTCCGTGCTGACGGAGTTTGACACCGAGGATCAGGAATACTTCATCGTCACGTATTTTGACAATTTGATTATCCAGTCGTCGGGCGACGCGGCAAGCGCGGGCAACGCCGTACGCAAGCTGTTCACGCAGGAGACCGCCAAAAAAGCGCCCTCGACCCCGGACGGCAAGGATACCATCGACTTTGCAAAGTTTAGCTGGAGCGAGTTGATGGGCCAGATTTCCGACACCGTAAAGCTGGCGTCCAAATTCTCTAAGGCGCTCGACGAGTTGTACAATGCCGACGGATTGACCGACATCGCCGATTTAATCCGGGAGCTTAAAGACCAAGACCCCGAGATCATTCAAGCGCTGATTGAGACGCTGATTCCCGAGGGCGTCGACGTAACGATTCCCGACCTTTCTGAGGTTGACTTTGAGAAAGAGGCCGAGATTTACGAGGAGTTGCTTGCGTATCAAGACCAATACAACGAAGACCCCGAATCCATCGGCCAAGACGACGTGGACGCTATTGTCGGGCTATTGGCGGAATCGGATTTGGTGGTTCCCATGCTGGCGTCCGCCGAGGGAGAAATCGGAATTGCCGTTGACGAGGACCAGCAGGCGATGGTCGAGCAAGCGATTGAAAACAACGGCATCACCGACGAGGATCTAATCAACCAAATCCGCGCGATATTCGGAATGCCGCCGGTCGGGGCGGAGCCCGAGCCGGAGCCTGAACCGGAGGAGTAGTCCCATTGCAATGTTTAATCTCTCCGGGTTTTATTCCCCGACGTCTTGCGTCGGACTGCTTATTGTGATATAATAAAACCGACATGAGCGAATATATACACAAATCCCATAATGTGTCGGTTTTATTAT
>WQYM01000104.1 GCA_009781235.1 Bacillota bacterium | reverse complement strand
TTTCCGGCGGCAGCCTAACGATTAATTCCGGCACGGCTTTAATAATTCAGGGGAGCCAAAGCAGTTTTACCATCAATTCCGGCGTCACCCTAACTGTTAAGGGTACTCTGAAAACTGACGGTTACGGCACAATCACCAACAGAGGCGCGATCGAAAACAGCGGCACAATCGCCAACGAAAAGGGTTCACTCGCCAACTACGGCACCATCGGCAACAGCGGCACAATCGACGGCACATTCACCAACTACGGCTTTGCTGTAATCAACAATAACGGCGGTACTATCGCAAGCGGCGGCATCACAAACAGCGGCACAATTACAAACAGCGGCACAATCGACAACAACGGACACACAATCACCAACTGGAACACAATCACCAACAGCGGCACAATTACCAACAACGAGGGTACAATCAAGAACCGGCACGGCGGCGGTTCTACTACGGCCAAAATCACCAACAGCGGCACTATCGACAACACCGGCGGGGGTACTATCGACAATGAACGGTATTCCACCATCGCCAACAGCGGCACCATCGACAATAACGGCGGCACGATCACAAATTACGGCACTATCGACAATGTCAGCGGGGGCAAAATCGCCAATCTCGACAAGGGAATATTTAACAGCCCGGGTACATACAACGACAACACCGGCGGGAACAGCGGTTCTTCCGCTAGCACACCAACACCGACTAATCCGCCAACGCCGCCCGCAGATTCTTCCGGCACTTCAAATGACACGCCAACTTCCGCCTCTGATTCCAACACCTCAATTGATACGCCAAATTCTCAATCAGATTCCAACACCTCAAATGATGATAACCAATCGGGCGGGTTCGGGAATACGTTGTTAATCGCGGCAATAGCGGCAATATTGGCAATCGCGGTCGGCTGTGTACTGCTCTTGCGCAAGCGAAAATAAACGCCAACAAAAAAATCTACCTTCTTTTTTATAGACTGTGAGCCGGCCATTTGTAATGTAAATTTGTCAAAATCTGTTGACTTTTCTCTTGTTTTGGGATATAATTACAAAGTAAAATCTGATGATAAACAGGTGTACGCGTTATAATTAAAATAATTTTCCTCAATAGAGTTGTCCCAGAACCGCTGTCATTGCGGCAGGCCGCACTTGCTCCGCGCTTGACGCGGAGTTGACCCGCAATCTGAGATTCCGAATCAAGTTCGGAATGACTGTTTCGGGACAGGCCATGATTCCGTGTTGTTTTAACATGCGCCGAAAAAGAGAAATGGGAAAGAAAAATAACATTTATCGAAATATAAAAGCACTGAATTTAATCTATGATAATAAGATAGGAGCATTGGAAATGGAAGTAAAGATAGGTGCTGACGAGCTATTTGTAAGTTTTGTCGAAGGCAACTTAAACGGAATGACTATACATTTTGTCGGCGACAGGTGGACAGGTAATGTATTAGCACTTTATTCAGACTCCGGAAAAGTAATTGCACCCGTTGAAAGAGAACTAACTGCTGCAGAATTCAAGTATGTTAAAAAATCGGTTTTGACATTTGTTAAAGCGAACCACAAAGAAAAGGGAGACAGAAAGATAAAGTTCATACAGTGAATAAGGTGAAATCCCGCTAAATGTCTAAAAAATGGGATGCCAAGGAATTTCGTGACCATCTAAAAAAACATCATGTAGAATATGTACCTGTCTTTTATAGCGGAAAAACTTATGATAAAGATAGCAAACAAACCATAAAGGCTCAAGTTAAAGCCACCGATTATGTTAAAGAATATAACGCATGTCGTGGTGAAGGAGAAAAACCTGCTAAAACAGTTTGCATATTAGTGTCTGATGCAAAATTTGACATAAATGATGAAAAAATAGATTGGGACAAAGCCTCAAAAATCTTTGCCGAACAATCCAGCGGCACACCTCATATGTTTCTAGGTGAAACAATTTACAAGGATAGTACCTATTTCAAAGAAGAACGCAACGCCATTATAAATAACGATAAAATGCCCGATAAAGTTGCTTGTTTTAATTTACTTCAACCGTATGGGTCAAAGGGAGAGTTATGCGATAAAAGGGATTTACCTAGTGTACAACGGCAAAAATCTCAGCGACAAAAAGATAATGAACTTGTTAAAAAAATCGTCGGATTGGATAAAGAAATAGATAATCTGGACAAAGACATTAATTCTAATAAATTAAGCGAGCAACAACGCCAAAAACTACAAGAAATTATGATTAAAAAAGAATATGAACGAAAAGAAACATGGGATAAAATTACAAATAGAGCTGAGAGAGAAAAAGAAAAAATAGTAGCGAAAGTTGAGAAAGCTCAAAGCGCGGCAAGAAAGCGGGCCGAAAGAGTCCGCGAAAGGGCAGAGCAGAAAGAATTGAAAAAACAAGGGAGAAGCCGCTGAAGTTTCCATATTTTTTGTTTTTAGCCGTTGATTTCAAAAAGTTATATATAAGTACAACGTCAAAAAAGTGGTGTGGTAACTATGCCGCGCCAATCAGACAATGAACTTATTAAAGAGGCTCTTAAGACGGGGAAGGTCGTAGAGAAAATTGAAAAGCAACTCAATTCAGGCAAAATAAGTTTTGACGAAAAGAAGGACTTGGAAAAATCCAAGGTTAACGCCGAAAAGGAACATTCAAGTGCAATAGATAAAATTATAGAGCGGCCTAACAAAGAACAAATAATAGCCCGACTGGAAGGGCTTCAAGCTAAAGACCAAGTGAGAAACGCGCGGACGCCGGCTCAATACAAAGATTCATACGGCCGGTAAGCCTTCAATGGCTAACTTGGTTAAATTATATGCTTTTTAACAATTTATTTTAAAAAAACTTTATATAATTAATTATCAATTTCAATTCTCGGATTGAGAAGGATATGGAAACCGAGAAAGGTGCGGATTGCACAGCCGAAGGTGCTGACAATCCGGCTGTAAAAATCAATTCAATTGAACCGAGATTAATTCCGCAGATAGAAGCGGCATTGGAACAGCATCTGCCCGAAGGTGTTGACATTGACGCTTTTATCGAAAAAATTATAGACGCGCATTTTGATTCCCCCCCCCCCGCAGAAATATAATGACGACTTTTTCCTTGATATAATAAAACCGGTAATGATCCAAATCATCCGTTTAAAGGATGGTTTGGAAAAGAACATCCGCACTTTTAACGAGCTTTTATCAAAAGAAGACGTTGCAAAAGCCCTTCCATTTGCTCAGGATATTTTGAACGGCGTATGTGCGGAATATGCTGACATTCTTGAATATTATGACGTTATGCCCTACAAAGCCGAGGGCAGCAAATTCAATCCGCTGAAACAAACGGTAGTAAAGCCCGTCCCTACGACCGACGAATCTTTGTTTAAAATCGTTTCTGAAAGTCTAAGCTATGGTTATGAGCGAAACGGCAGGATAATCAGCAAAGAGCGGGTTGCCGCTTATGTTGTGGAAAAACCAACGGAGCCGGAGGTTTAGAACATGGGTTACTCTTACGGGATCGACTTAGGGACGACTTATTCGTGTATTGCGCGGGCTAATGAAAAGGGCGAAGTTGAAATAATCAAGAACAGCGAGGGCAAAGACATCACACCCTCGGTTGTCGAATTTGAGAGCGCGGAAAAAATCGCTGTTGGGGAAACCGCTAAAGAAGCGGCAATAATTAACCCCGAAAACGTCATGCAGTACGTCAAACGCGACATGGGCAAAGAAGGCCATAACAGAACCTTTCACGGCGTAACCTTTACGCCCGAAGAAATTTCGGCGTACATCCTTAAAAAAATGGTAAAAGACGCCGAAGAGGTCGTGCGCGAAAAAATCACCGACGTGGTGATCACCGTTCCGGCGTATTTCGGTTTTGACGAACGGCAAGCGACGATAAACGCGGGCAAAATAGCGGGATTAAACGTGCTGGGTATTGTGAACGAGCCGTCCGCCGCCGCGATTGCCTACAGTGCCAAAAAGGCGGATAAACAGGATAAACTTGTGCTGGTCTATGATTTGGGCGGCGGAACTTTCGACATTACCGTCGCAGAAATTATCGGCGATCGCGTCGAGGTTATTTGCACCAACGGCGACCATAATTTAGGCGGTAAGGATTGGGACGCTAATTTGGCGGATTATGTTCTCTCGGAGTTTTGTGCAAAAACGGAATTGACGCAAGATGAGGTTTTGGAGGACGGCGAGTTTTACAATGATCTTATGCTCAAGGTCGAGGACGCAAAAAAGATGTTGTCTACTAAAACCGCGACGAAAATCACCTTGAGTATGGGAACTCACAAAAAGCAAATTGACATTACCCGCGAAAAGTTTGACGAGTTAACTCGCGGCCATTTATTGAATACGATTAATTTGACCAAGACGGTCATAGAGTCCGCCGCGGCCAAAACAAGCAGTAAAGGTACGCCCTGCAACAAATTTGATGAGATAATTTTTGTCGGCGGTTCGACCCGCATGACGCAGATCAAGGAGGCGATCGTTAAAGAGTTCGGCATGGAATCCGTCATATTTGAGCCTGACCTTGCCGTCGCCAAAGGGGCGGCCTTGCTGGCACAATATATCAAGCCCGATTCCGCGGATGCCGGCGGCTCTAACGCCGGCGCGGGTGCAGCGCAAACCGGCGGCCAAAAGCTGGCGGCAAGCGGAAAATTTGCTGAAGTGACGAGCAAAAGTTACGGCATTGAGACATATTACGACTATGATAAGGATAAAAATAAAATGGTTCTTTCCAATGTTACCATGAAAAACACGAAAATTCCATGCAATAACACAGGAAAATTCGTCACGCTGGAGAATAATCAAAGAAATGTTGCGATTGTCGTTTATGAGAACGATTCGGAAGCATGGACTTGCGAACTGAGCTTCGGAAAGGAAATTGCCCGTTCCATCTTGGAGTTGCCGCCCGGACTTCCCAGAGGCGCGCCGCTTGAAGCTACATTTTCTATTGATACGAGCGGGATGCTCACGGTCACGGCTGTGGAAATGACTAAGGGCTTAAAATGCGAGATTAAAACGGAAATCAAGGGACTTGACGCAAAGCAAGTCGAACAATTACAACAAAAAGCGGATATGATGAAGGTCGGCGGCGAATAATTGACACGATTTAACGGTAATAAAATTGACCTATCCCAGAACCGCTGTCATTGCGGGCTTGACCCGCAATCTGAGATTCCGAATCAAGTTCGGAATGACGGTTTTGGGACAACTCTAATATCTTGGAGAGCATAGAAAGTGGCAAGAGAAAACTTTTACATATTGCTGAAATTGGACCCCTTGGAAAATGACGAAACCGTGATTCTTGCGGCAATTGAGAAGAATCTGAACATTTGGAAGGGCAACCTGAGCAAAGGCATAAGCCGCGCCAAATGGGAAGGCTATTTGGCATTGGAACCTGAAATTCGGCGGGTTATGCTCGACCCTTCGCTGAGACGAGCCGAGGCCAAGGCGGCAAAGGAGGCGGAATCCAATAAAGGATATGAGAAGTGGGCGGCTGAATTTGCCAAAGACCCTATGGAAATAGGTTTGAACGAGCAGGATATTCTTTCGGTGTATGACTTTTTATCCAAAGATTCCGACGGCAACGATTCGGCGCAGTACGGGCCGCATGATTCTGCAGCGTCTCTTAAAGCGCGCGCCTCGAAACTTTATGAAGACTATCGCCAAAAGAACAAGGCGGCCGAGCAGAATTTAATCGGGAAGTGCGCCGCGTTTATAGAAAAAATGGCAAATCCCGGCGAGAAGAAAAACTACGACAGATATATAGAGAAAAAATGCGGGAAAAAAATTGAAGACAATATACAAAGCGTACAATATAGTAAAGTTATTACGGACGCGGCATTTCAGATTATTGTAAAAAAATATTCACGGGATTGGTTCAGCGCGGAACGTGTGCGGGAAGCCGCCGAGAATTACTGCCGGCAAAAAGGTTATACGATTAAGGGTAAAGAGCAATCCGACAGGGGACAACAACATGAGACGGACAGTCAGTCCGGCCGGTCTGATGATTGGAATCAGGCGCATAACGAGTACCAACATCAGTATTCTAACACAGAGCCAAATGAAGATGACATAGTTTATGTCAAAAAACCGGGGTTTACAGACCGACTGTTGACGCTGGTTGATGGCTACAGCAGTTATGTAATAAAAATGAACGCTATGACACAATTTGCCTTCGGCGATGCTTCGCCGGAGCTGACTTTTTCAAAAAAGACCCATCACCGGTTAGGAATCCTATGCGCGGCGTCCTTTATCGGATTTTTCATTAGCTCGGTTTTTAATTCGTCAATAGGCATAATTTTGGTGCTTATGTTTTTGGCGCTGACTTTGATTCTTTTTTCACGGCTTTGGAAGACAATGAGCGCTATAGGCGATCAAGTAACGGAACTTGCCAAATTCTACAATCGTCATGACATATACGAAGTGCTCATGTTTAAAAAGGCCGAATCCTTCGTCGACATGTTTATGTCGATTGACCAAAAGCCCCGAGCTGTTGAGAAAGCGATGAACATGATGATTGACGAGCATAACAGCCGGGTAGACGCATACGGCGGGAGCAGATAAGCGGAGGCGCAGTGCATGAGCTTAGATTTCGGTACGGAAATCGCAAGCGCATTGCTTAGCGTTTGTTTCAAGCTCTTTTCATCATTTGCTAAAGCCTTCGCGACCATCCTTAAGCCGAGGAAAAATCCCGAAAAAGAGGCCTCGCGGGTTGAGTGGACCGCAAAAAATCCCCAAGCAAACCCGCAAATGACGAGTCTTAGCCCCGGCGGAGTTTTCTTCGGGAAACAGGCGGCGAAATACATAGTAAAGTCCGAAAATATGGACGGCCACGTTTTGGTTATCGGAGGCCCCGGAACGGGCAAAAGCTCGTGTATCGCCATTCCGACGCTGAGAAGTTGGAAGGGAAACGTTTTTGCCATCGACGTTAAAGGCGAATTATACGATAAAACATGTGAACAACGCAAAAGTATCAAAGTTTTTGCGCCGCAGGACAAAACCGGCGGTTGCGGCTACGATCATTATGTTTTTTTGAAGGAAAGCGAAAACATCGCCCAAGAAGCCCGCGCCATCGCCCAAGCCATCATCCCTTTGCCGCAGGAAACAAAAGAACCCTTTTGGATTGAAAGCGCACAAACCGTCTTAACAGGCGCAATTTTGCACTATTACGATTTGAAGTTTTCCTTTATCGGCACGCTCGAAAAGGTATTGAGCTTAAGCCCCGAAGATTTAATCACCACCATATCCAAAAGCCGCAATATCAAAGCAAAACTCAGCGTTAAAACATTTGCCGGCATGGAGGCAAAAACAATGGCGGGCATCACTTCGGAAATAAGCCGAGGCATCACAACGCTTGTAACCGACGACGAAATCGTCAGGGCATTAACGCCGCAAGAGGGACGGCCGATCATATCGCCGCTCGACTTGGAAGCCGGCTATGACGTGTACATCAAAATCCCCGAACACCTTTTGCGCCAATGGAAAAGTCTCTTGACGCTGATGGTGAATCAGTTTATCTCATTCTTTGAGCGGCGGGGCGAAAGCAACTTTAACAGGCCGATATTGTTCTTGCTTGACGAATTTCCGAGGCTGGGCAAAATTCCGTCAATTACCGACGCGCTGGCCACCCTTCGCAGTAAAAAAATCACAATCTGCGTAATCGCTCAAAGCCTTGCACAATTAGAAATGGTTTATGGTCACGACGCGCGAAAAGTTATCGCCGATACTTGCTCGTTTAAAGCCGTTTTAGGCGCAACCGACGCAGACACACAGGAATATTTCTCGAAAATGGTCGGCACTTACGAAAAAATGCGCAACACAAAAACCACCAACAAAGACCCATATTATGGATACGACACGGGAAACAGCGAAACAAGTACACAAGACCTCGAAAAACGCATCATAAAGCCCGAAGAATTTGCCTCACTGCAAAACATAATCCTCCTATACCCTATGCCCCGCAACTTCTGCCGTGTACAGAAATATCCGTGGTACTTAACACGCGCAAGAGAACGGAGCGTTTAACAGGCCATTTATGCAGGTGAAAATGCCTTTGGACGACACGGATAAACGCACCTGCATAAACGAACTCCAATTTTTACAAAGGCAAATCAACCTTTTAAGTAAAGTCAACAATCCAAACCCCGAACCCTCTATTTCAAGAACCGTCGAAATTATGCAAACTTCACAAAACAAACTTTACGGCGCCCTCGTCAAAAACGGCGTAACCGCCGAAGAAATGCACAAAATTATTATGGAAAATAACGATAAACAGCTCGTTAAAAGCATTATCAGCCTGCAAAAATCCAAGTCCGCCCTCGAAACCAAACTCGCCAATCCAGACATATCCCCGCAAAAACGTCAATCCTTCCAAAAATCCCTCTCCGAAAAAGAAGAAAAATACGCCGGCAAATGGAACGAAATCATCAACAGCCCCAACAAAGACGAACTCATAACCAAAATAGAACTGGCTCAATCAAAAAATCAACAAAAATCCCGCACCCCTAACAAAACACCCGGCCGCACCCGTTAAAAAGTGAAAACAAACCCTGCAAGGCCAACCCGGATGAAGCCCGCTAAGCAACAATTCCAAAGTGAAAGCGCGCAGCCCATACTGCCAAAAGGCGGCTGCCTGATCAAAACAACGCGCGCAACTATGAGCAAAGCTATACGGCCTTAACTCGCAAAATCTATAAAACGGCTCATTTTTTTCCTAAGCAAGTATGACAAGGCTAATATATTCTTAACCCGAAATCCGTAGCTTACAAGATATGACTAAATTAGGTCATATCAGGTGGGAAAAAAAATAAAGAATCGAATAGAAAAAAGAATAATAGACCTTAGTCCCTATTATTTTTGGTGTTTTTGATGGGGGTTGGGGGTTATTTGCTTGATTTTTTAGACTGTCAGGGTTCCCGATATACGGAAATTAACCACCCCGCAGACAATATCGG
>WQYM01000103.1 GCA_009781235.1 Bacillota bacterium | reverse complement strand
TGGCTGGTCATGGTGTCGCGCAGCTTGTTGATGGCGTCAAGCGCCGTATTGCACGCCGTATCAAACCCGAGCGTATAGTCGGTGTACGCTAAGTCGTTGTCGATGGTACCCGGGATGCCGACGGAGGGATACCCAAGTTCCGATAAATCCCGCGCGCCCCGCAAAGACCCGTCGCCGCCGATGACGATAAGCCCCTCGATGCCGAATTTTTTGAGCTGGGCGAGCGCCTTCCACTGCCCCGGTTCCGTCGCAAACTCCGCGCAACGCGACGTTTTTAAAATCGTGCCGCCGCGCTGGACGATATCGGAAACGCTGCTCATGTGCAATTCCCTGATACTGCCCTCAAGCAGGCCCGTGTAGCCACGCTCGATTCCGTACACGCGCATCCCGAGGTACAGCCCGTAGCGCACGACGGCGCGGATGGCCGCGTTCATGCCCGGCGCGTCGCCGCCGCTGGTTAAAACTCCGATGGTTTTCATACTTATTGTTCCTAAACTTTATGATTTTGATACCGTGTACAGTATATCAAAAAAAACTGCGAATGTAAAACAATTTTCGGTCTAAAAAAGCGTGGAAAAAAGTCCTTGATTTTTCCCGCAAAACGCGCTATAATAAAAGGTATGAAAAGAAACCTTTGGACGCTCACCCTTATCTTGATAACGGCACTGGCAGCGGGAATGATTTTTGCCGCGTGCGGGGGCTGCGACGGCTGCGACGGTTGCGGCTGCGGCTCCGATCCGGACACGCCGGCAAAAGGCGGGCCGGGCGCTCCGCAAAGCTTTACGGCCGACATCATCGAAAACAACGCCGTTTTTACGTCGTGGCTTGCCCCCGAGGACGAGGGAAAATCCGCCGTCGTCCGCTACGAGGTGCAAAAAAGCGGCGACGCGGCTTGGACGGACAACGGCATAGAACTATCAAAGGAATTCACCGGGCTGTCCCCTGCTTCGATGCACACCTTTAAGGTACGCGCGGTAAACGGCAGCGGCGCGGGGCACATCGCCGAGCTTTGGGTGAAAACCGCGCCGACGCCCTTCTACGACCTTAGCAAGCTGCCGAAAAACGTGGAAATCGTATACACCAACAGCGCTTCGTCGCCCACCGTATACACCGTAATCACAAAGCTCGGCCTTGATATTTACACGGTTGCCTGCCCCGGCGGCAACACCAATTTGGGAGCGGAATACTTTTTTAAGCACACAGACGGCGTGTGGACGGAATATGAACGGCCCGCGGGTAAAAACGCCTGGGCGCTTAGCGGGAAAACGTACGATACCAAGACGTTCGGCGAAAGGCTGGCGGACAACGCATGCCTGGGGACGCTGATGATGCCGTCGGGGTTCAACCCGGGCGCGGAAAAGATTTTAGCCGCCCCGTCATCCGGCTCGGCATCGGTCGCCGCTAAGCTAACCACAAAACATGTCCTGTCCCTCGGCGAAACCACGGCGACCTATTACCATCAGGCGGAAACCGGGCTGTTTTTCAGGACGGTGTTTGAGGGCGGAGCCGCCGCGTATACGATTAACGTAACCGCCTTCGACACGACGGTTGTCGATTATTTTACCTCCGTCCCCTAAAAGTGCTTTTGTAAAACTATTGACTTTCCAAAATTTGTGCTGTATAATGCAATTGTTGATGAGAGGATTGTTTGGTTCAAGAAAGTTGTTTTAAGAGAAAAACCAAAATTATTGTGTAAGGGAGCTGTTCGACATGAATCAACTTACCTACCGAATGAATCTTGACCGTCATCAATTAAGGTCGCATATTTTAAAAGTATGTGAGAAACGAAGTGTCTAAGAGGCGCACTATTTTTCGGTGTGCTTTTTTGCTCGTCGCTTCCGCTTTGAATTGCGGTGAACATAAAATGTAACGGAGGGCATTAAAATGCTTAAAAAAATTGTTAGTTTAGGAGTGTTGCTCGCGATGGTTTTTTCGGTTGCGGCGTGCGTGCAACCGGATGGGCCGCAAGCGGACCCGCTTTTGGAGTATAAAAGCGCCGCCAAAGAGGAGCTGGAGGTTTACGCCGCCGAGAAGGGGCGGGAATTTTACAGCGACGAGGATTGGGAGGGAATTATGGAATTTATTGCGGACGGCAAAACGGCGATAGATGCGGCGAAAAACGAGGCGGCGATTGATTCCGCGTTGTCGGCGGCCAAAACAGTGATTGACGCCGTACCTAAGACTTACGGAATTAAGCCGCCGGATTTAGACGACCCGATGCCCGAGATTTGGGAGTGGGGCGATGATTGGGCCGCTTGTTTTGGAATGGGAATTGACGTAAAGTATGCCACGGAATACACCATCGGGGCGGACGTTCTTAAATTTCCGATGTACTGGGGCGAGGAACAAAATCTTGAAAACATTTATGTCGAGGAAAGCAATCCGATGTTTGTAAGCGAAAACGGGGTGGTGTATACCAAAAGTTTTGAGACTTTAATCAAATGGCCGGCCAAAAAACCTGTGACCCAACCAAAGGATACAATAAAATATTTTGCGGCAAGGTGCTATTTGTATTGCGATATGCCGGAAGACTTTGAATTGCCGGACGGCACAATAAGCATAGGAAACCAAGCTTTTGCGGGAAGCCGTAATTTAACTCAACTCCATATAAAGCAAAACGTAAAAACGGTAGGAATTTATATATATTCTGGTGATACAAAAGAAATTGAAATAAGCGCGCCTATCGTTTATACAACTTATTTTAGTTCCGCCGCCAAAACGGTTATTTTTAACGAAGGTGTAAAGCAAATAAGGAATTCTGAGAGCGCTCGTCTTTTTGAGTTGCTTAGGGTACAATTTCCGGATACGTTGGAAGCGATAGGCGGTGTGCCTTTTCCCGTCAACACAACTGTAGAAAGTTATACAATTCCAAAAAACGTCAAACATATTGATTCCCACGCCTTTGACGATTATAGAGCAGTTGAAATGCCGGTCGTTAAAAGAAATTACACCACAGAATTTAATTTCGGAAGCAAATACGCTGAAAAGCGTTTAGAGGAAGTAAGAGAAGAATTCGGAAATTTAATTATAATGCCCGGTCCATATTGAGACTAGCATAGTAGACAAACTTATAAAAAATTGAGAGGCACACAAAATGAAAAACGGAATGAAACACTTGCTATGTATTGGCATAGTAACTATGGCAATTATGTAATAATTTTCGATTAAGATAATTCAAAAAACTTAAAGAGGCGGTCAGGGGGACGGGGGTATTTTGACAACTTTTGTGTCACGATTCTCAACATATGATCTGACACAAAAGTTGTCAAAATACCCCCGTCCCCCTGACCGTCCCCTGACCGCCCTGACCGCCCTGACCGACCACAAAACATGTCCTGTCCCTCGGCGAAACCACGGCGACCTATTACCATCAGGCGGAAACCGGGCTGTTTTTTAGGGCGCCCTTCGAGGGCGGGAATGCGGCGTATACGATTAATGTAACCGCCTTCGACACGACGGTTATCGATTATTTTACCTCCGTCCCGGCCTAGCAATCCGCCAGCTTAATCCGGTCCTTGCCAAGTAGGCCCGTCAGTTCGGCCAGCATCGGCTCTTCGATGCGGACGAAGGCGCCTAAAGGGTAGAGCTTACCGTCGTGTAAGCTGCGGATATAGGCCTCGTCGGCGCCCGGATAGGCGGATAAAATTTCCGCCAAATCCGAATACAGCGCCTTATCGGTGATATCAAAATAAAGGCAAATCTTTTTGACAGGGGCGGATTTTTGGGCGCGGGCATCCGTGAGTTTTTTGACCCACAGCGTAATGTCGCTGCCGCGTGCTCCCCCGCCGTCCGCGCCGGATTTTTCGGCGGCAAACGCCTCGCGCATCCGCACCGTGCCCTCCAGGCGCACCAGCTTGTCCTTATTAAACAGCGCCGCAACCTCCCGATTGCGCAGCTTTTCGCCCGAGATAAAAATCTCGATGCTGCCGTTTAAATCCTCGAGCTTGCCGACCCCGTACTCCTTGCCCGCCTTGGAATAGCGCTTAACCGCCTCGGTCAACATCCCGCCTATCGTCACGTCTTGGCCGTCGGACAGCGCTGGAGCGGATTTTTCCGGGTCGAGTGCGCCCGCTCCCGCATCCCCGCCGGCGTCCGCATCGTGCGTTTCCGGCATCGCGCCGGCCTCCTCCGCTATGCCGCTCCCCTCGCCCGCTTTTTTAAAGTGCAGCGAGTTAACGGAAAAGCCGCGCAAAAAGTCCGCATATTCCTCTAGGGGGTGGCCCGTTAAATATACGCCGGCCACCTCTTTTTCAAACCGCAACTTGTCCGAAAGCGAAAACTCCGAAACCTTCGGGTACGGCGTTTTTTGCGCGCTCCCAAACCCGGACGCGACGTCGAAAAACGAAAATTGGCCGGATAATTTGGCCTCGCGGTCTTTTTGGGCGCGCGCGATGACGCCCTCGAACACCTGCATGAGCTGGGCGCGGGCGTTCCCGAAGCAGTCAAATGTACCTGCTAAAATCAGGGATTCCAACATACGCTTGTTTAAGGTGTTCGCGGCCGACATGCGCGCGACAAAGTCCTCAAAATCTAAGAAATCGCCGTTTTTTTCGCGCTCGGCGACGATATCGTCCACTATGCCCTCGCCGACGTTTTTAATCGCCGCCATGCCGATGCGCACCGCGCCGTTTTCCACCGAAAACTCCGATCGGCTTTGGTTGATGTCGGGCGGCAAAATGCCGATGCGCTTGGCTTTAAGGTAACTCAAATAATTGGTGATTTCGTCGATGCTGCGAATGCGGTTGTTTAATACCGCCGTAATGAATTCGACCGTGTAATAGCGCTTAAGGTAGGCGGTTTGGTAGGCGAGGTACGCATACGCCGTCGCGTGCGATTTGTTAAAGGCGTAATCGGCGAATTTTACGATGTCGTCGTACACCTTGTTGGCGATTTGCGCATCCACACCCATAGCAATCGCGCCGGGAATGGAGGTGCCGCCCTCCTTAGCCGCTAAACCGTTTAAAAACACCTTGCGCTCGGCATCCATCGCTTTTAGCTTCTTTTTGGAAATCATGCGCCTCAGCTCGTCCGCGCGCCCTAAGGTATAGCCGGCCAGCGCGCGCACCATCTGCATCACCTGCTCCTGGTATACCATCACGCCGTAGGTAACGTCTAAAATCGGCTCCGTCAACGGGTGGTCGTAAGTAACGCCCGCCGGGTTCTTTTTGCCGCGCACGTAAGCCGGGATATAGTCCATAGGGCCGGGCCGGTACAGCGCGACGCCCGCGATGATGTCCTCGAATACGGTGGGCTTAAGATCGCGCATAAAGCGCTTCATGCCCTCGGACTCGAGCTGGAATACCGCGTGGGTGTCGCCCTCGCCGATGAGCTCAAATACGCCGGGGTCGTCGTATTCCATGGCGTAGAAATCAATTTTTTCTCCGCGCGTTTTTTCGATGATGGAAAGCGCGTTTTGAATGTCGGTCAACGTGCGAAGTCCCAAAAAGTCCATTTTTAGCAGGCCCAATTGCTCGCACTCGTTCATGTTGTATTGCGTGGTAACATACCCGTCGCCGGATTTTGCCATCGGAATGTGATCATATATGGGGTCGCGGCAGATGATAACGCCCGCCGCGTGCATCCCCGCCTGACGCGGCAGCCCCTCGATTTTCATCGCCATATCCATGATGCGCCGGGTCATCTCGTCGCTGTCGTACACCTCTTTTAAATCCGGCTTCGTCGCGTCAATCGCCGTTTTTGTACCGTCCTGATTCTCTTTGACGGGCTTGGTGATACCGATAAGGTCGGATAATTTTTGTTTCCCCATCATGAACGGTATCAGCTTGGTGATTTTTTCGACCTCGCCGTAGGGGTGGCCGAGCACGCGCCCGACGTCCTTAACCGCCGCCTTTGCCGCCAAAGTCCCGAACGTGATGATTTGCGAAACGTTGTCGCGGCCGTATTTATCGAATACGTATTCGATTACCTCGTCGCGCCGGTCGACGCAAAAATCGATGTCGAAGTCGGGGCTTGAGACGCGTTCGGGGTTTAAAAACCGTTCAAACAACAGGCCGTATTTTAACGGGTCGATTTTGGTGATACCCAAAGCGTAGGCAACGATGCTGCCTACGCCGGAACCGCGGCCGGGTCCAACTGAAATCCCCTCGCTTTCGGCGTGGCGGATAAAATCCCAAACGATTAAAAAGTAGTCGTTAAAGCCCATGCGCCCGATGATGTTAAGCTCGAATTCGGCACGCTGTGTAATCTCGCCTGTAAGCGTTTTATAATTGCGCGAAAGCCCCTCGAAGGTATGGCGCCGAAGTAGCGCGGCCGTGCCCTCTTCCCCACCCGCGCCCTCATGCGTGATGTACGAGGGAAAAAGCTGTTTTTTAGAAAAATAATAGCCGTCGCATTTATCGGCGATTTCCAGCGTGTTGTCCAGCGCGTCCTCTATGAATGAAAACGCGTCCTCCATCTCGGCCCTTGATTTAAGGTAGAATTCGCGCGTCGGAAAATAGCCGTCGTCGTCCGTGCCGCCCTCGGCGACAAAGCCGGACTCGGGGCGGTCTAATTCCTCCACCGTAAGCGTGCGGCGGAACGCGATGCATTGCAACACCTTTTGCATCGCCCAATCCTCGCGATGCAGGTAGTGGACGTCGTTGGTGCACACGGGCTTGATGCCGTTTTCGCGTGCAATACTAATGAGGTGCGGCAGCACGGTTTTTTGATTTTTGATGCGGTGGTCTTGGAGTTCAATGTAGTAATCCTCGCCAAAAATGCTTTTGTATTCCTTGGCGATTGCGTCCGCTTTTTTTAAGTCCCCCGCGAGTATCGCCTGCGGCAATTCGCCCGCAAGGCAGGCAGACAGGCAGATAAGGCCTTTAGAATACTGACGTAACAGTTTTAAGTCGATGCGCGGTTTATAATACATGCCGCGGATGTAAGAGAATGAGACGAGCTTGACTAAATTGTGATAACCTTCTTCGTTTTTCGCCAACAGTACTAAGTGATTTAATTTGGGCGCACGCCCCGCTTCGGATTCGCGCACGTCCATATCCGGCGTTAGGTACACCTCGCAGCCAACGATGGGCTTAACTTTGTAGGGTTTGCGATTTTCCGAAAATTCAAAAAAATCCGCGGCCGGGTCGGTGTGCTTAACGGCGGCCTTGCAAAACTCAAGCGCTCCGAACATATTGCCGTGGTCGGTAATGGCGACGGCGGGTTGTCCCAGCCTTTCGCACTCGGCAAAAAGCTGCTCTACCCGCGTCGCGCCGTCGAGCATACTAAACTGCGTGTGCACATGCAGGTGCACGAATTGACTTGATTGCTCCGTAGCTTTGCTCATATACTATCTTCTCCGTAAACAAAGTTAAACGACCGAACTTTTTACTTTTATACTCAATCAGTTTAGAAACTGATGCGCTATATTAAAGCTCCCGCAAAAACAGTTTTTCAATGTCGGTAAGCGCGTCGTCCTCGTCGTCGCCTTTTATGACCACCAGCATTTTGTCGCCGCGGCGGAGGCCCATCGCAATGATGCCCATGACGCTTTTGGCGTTGATTTTTTTGGTGCGGAAATCAAAAAAAATCTCCGCGCTAAAGCGTCCGGCGCGGCGGACGATGGTTTGGGCCTCGATTCGGCCGATTCCGCCTGCGTTTTTTATTTCTATTTCTTTGAATATCATAAGTGATTCTCCGCAAGCTCGCACAGCTTCCTTAACCGGTTCCTTATGCCGGACTTGGTAAGAAAGGTCAATTCCGCTAAGTCCGAAAGCGACGCTTCCGGATGGCTCAGTCTTAGCGCCGCAGTCTCGCGCAGTTTATCGTCCAGATTTTTTAATGCGCCGGACTCCTCTAACCTGCCGATTAATTCGGCTTGCTTTGTGCCGGCGCGCACGGTCTTGTCGATGTTGGCCATATCGCAATTAAGCCTGCGGTTGGTGGTGCGGTTTGCGTCGCGCGAGGCCGAAAGCCCGTACAGCTCCAACACGGCCTTGTGGGCGCCCATGTATGCCAAAAGGTCGGATACGGCGGCGGAATCCTTAAGGTAGACGACCGTTTTACCCTTGCGCTTTATCGACTTAACCGGCAGCCCGGCGCTTGCTTGCGGCGTGTCCGGTTCCGCTTCGCTTATCTCTGCGCCAAAGAGCAGGTTGACGCATTCGGCGGCGACAAGAGGGTCTAAAAAAGCGAATTCGAGGTGATAGCCCGATTTTAACGACACCGCGCCCGCGCCCAAAAAGAAGCCGCGTAAGGTAGCCACGGCGATTTCCGGAGATGAAGGAGGATAGGTTGCTACATTTCCCGTAGAGACGGTTGGCGCTCCGTCAGAATGTGGTAAACCGGGGGGAAGTGTCGGGGGGACAGGGACGTCGATTTCGGAAAACAAGTTTCCGAAACCCCTCCGGGGCACTTCGCGCTTCGCGCTCGTGTCGCCGTACCGGTCCCCGGGCAGAGCCGTACCGGAGATTCTCTGCTCCTCCTCCGCTAACTCCTGATCCCTAACGCCTAATCCTTGATGCTTGACCCCGGAGTCCCGCAGTATTTTTTCTAAAACCGCGCCCTCAATAATGACGGAAAGCTTGTCCCCGCCAAAATCCGGCATCGCGCCGTACACCTCCGAAAACAGGCGTGCGACGCGCTGCTTGACCGCGGCGCCGGACAGGCGGATTTTTAAGCGCTTTGCCCCGCCGGAGCCGACTAACGTTCCGGCCGCACGCGAGAGCGCGCAAAGCAGTGCAAGCTTTTGCTTTTTGCCGCGCAAGGGTGCGCTTGCGACTTCAATTTTAGCAGTTTTGCAAAATAAACTCATGTCGTTTTACGGCGAAAGCCGCCGCCCCCGCCCTACGGTTATAAAATAAAAGGTATTAAGCCGCAGGGCAAGCCCTGCACCCGCCGCCCTGCGGCGGCTTCCGCGCCACCTCGCCTCTCTGGGCTTTGCTATCGCAAAGCCAGCAGCCGCAAGCGGCTGTCGGCTCGGCCGCCGCGGGGTTTT
>WQYM01000102.1 GCA_009781235.1 Bacillota bacterium | reverse complement strand
GCCCGCGCTTAGCGGTGGCGGAGAGGCAGTACATCGCCTCGGTGGTAAAGCCTGTTTTGCCGCCGTCGCACCCCGCATACCCCTTTAAAAGCTTGTTGGTGTTGGAAAGCGAGGTAAAACGCCCGCCCGGATGAACAAAGTCGAACATCCAAACCGTTGAAAATTGATAAAAACCGTCGTGGCGCAGCAGTTCGCGCGTCATCGTGCCTACGTCGCGGGCGCAGGAGTACGCGCCGGGCGCGGGCAGCCCCGTGCAATTGACAAAGTGGGTGTCGCTCATCCCGAGCGCTGCGGCTTTATCGTTCATCCGGGTGACAAACTCTTCCGTCGAGCCCGCGATGTGCTCCGCCATGGCGACGCAGGAATCGTTGGCGGACGCTACGATAATGCTTTTAATCAGCTCGCCCGCCTTATAGGTCGCGTTTGCGTCCAAAAACGCCTGCGAACCTCCCATCGCGCCCGCGTTTGCGCTTGCCGTGACATCCGTGTCGAACGAAATACCGCCCTTCTCGATTTCGTCAAAAATGATGCCCAGCGTCATGATTTTTACCATGCTGGCAATCGGCAGGTGCTGCGTCGGGTTATATTCGTAAACAACCGTGCCCGTGTGGTAATCCACTAGCAGCGCGGATCTTGCGCTGACGGCCAATTTCTCGCCCGCGTTTGCGCTTGCCGAGTCGGCGTACACCGCTTTCAGCGCCGCGCCGCACAACAGCGCCGCCCCCAATAATACGGCGATCGCCAAAGCCACTAAAGATCTAATTTTTTTCATCATAAAAACTCCTAAAAGGTTATTAAAAAATTGCCTTTTAGGAGTAATATTTGTTAAATGAAAAAAAATATGCGCCCCTTACAAGTTCAGTCTTTGTTTTAAGGCCTCTTGCAGTACGGAGCTGTAGTTGATGTGGCTTTTATCCGCAAGCTCGCTAAGCCATGCGGGAACGGTTACATTCTTTCTGACCGATTTTTCTTTTGTCGCTAAAAACTTTGCGTATTCTGCCGTATCGACCGAAATGAGCGACGAAAAAACGCTCTTGTACGCCCACTCGGGCGATGTAGGCTTTGGAGCGATTTCTTTAATATCCGACGGAGCGGGAAGCTTTTCACCACTCTCGAGCGCCGATGTGATAACGCAATTCAAATAATCAACCGCCATATAATGCGCTTCGACTAAATCGTCGCCGCAGGTTCCGGGCGGAAAATCGGGGAAGAGGACGGAATAGCCGCCCTCGAATTCCTCGTAAAAAAATGCCGGATAAATGTATTTCATGCCGTTTGTGCCGCCTCCCTAGTCTTTCAGACCCGCTTGTTTTAATATAATCTATGTGCTATTCGTTTGTCAACGAATATATCCGACTTGCGTCGGATGACAAAACCTGCGGTTTTGGCACATCTCTTGCATTAATCGGCGTCTCGGCCACGCGAATGCAAGCATTCGCGTGGCGCTCGACTTCTCATAATATGGCGTTTAAAGTTCCGACCGGAATATCGCCGCCGTGGACGGGAACGGTTACCTTGCCTTTCTTGGACGGATGGACATATTGATTGTGCGAGCCTTTCGCTTCTTTAAACACCCAACCGTCGGCTTTTAGGATATTTTCCAATTCCCTGAACTTCATACGCCCATTATATACGCATAATGCGCATAAGCCAAGCGTTTAAATTGTCCCTTTATCTGTTATCTGTTATCTCCTACAGCACTATCCCTGCCGTCAGCAGCGTTGCCAACGCGGATTCTATCAGCGAGGCGCAAAAGACGGCGGCAAGCGCCCATAAAAACGGGAATTTGACGCATTGCACGTAATACGAAAACTCGCGCCACTGCCCGATGCCCGACCGATGCGAAAAGCAAATAATAAATACGCCGTAATATGCTAGGATGCACAAAAAGAGGAGGAAAAACGGAATGATGCACAGCAGCATCAGCGGCAAAACGGTAAGCCCGGCGTAGCAAAAAACCGCCCCGATAAAAAACGCGTATTGGTAGGCGTATATCGCGATCACCGCGTAAAAGAGGTACGCGAGCAGCTCTCTTACGCCCAATACCGAAATCACCGCGATGAGTAACAGGTGCAAAAAGAGCCGCCCCATCCAGTACCCGAAAAAAGTCCGCGCGCCCAAGGACAGCCGTATAATGTCATAATTTTGAACGGCTGCCAATGCGTCGTCCGTCGAAACCCGCACAAGCGCGTTTATCAGCCCGAAAATAAAGCCGCCGGCCGCCAAAACGAGGGCAACCAAAAATTTAAGCCGGTTGCGCCCGATAAACGCAAAAAAATCATACCGGATGTCGTAAAAGCCGCGCTTCCACATAATATAGGATATGTGGACAACCGACAAAATACGACTTTTTTTCGTGGATTACACGAGGGGGCGGGGAACTTTGTGTAATTTTGATATGCAAGAAACGAACAGAATTACACAAAGTTCCCCGCCCCCTTGTGTAATCGCACTTACCCACGCCCCCTTGTGCACTTACCCATTCCCTTTGCCGTCAAAAATGCTTACAATCCTTTTGTACAGCCGCTCGTCCGGGAATTTGCCGTCAAGCGTCAGCTCTAAGGGGGCGGCGTTAATCAAATAAATCAAAAGCTTGTCCGCCGAAGTGATGCGGAACTCAAAATCGCTGTTCTGAAAGCGCCCGGACACGTTGTAGTGCCCCGCGTCCACCGAAATCGAAAGCTTGGGGATTTTAGGCGTGACTGCGCTCATTAAAAACTTTAAAAGCTCGTTTAAGGTTTCCTCGCGGCTTAAATACAGGGAGTTACTTGACGCGAGCTGCGCAATCTCGTCCCAGCGTTTTTTGAGCTCGCCTAAGCGGAAATAAAAAAAGCCGTCGAGCGCCAAATAATCGCCCAAAACCAGATTTTTTTCGACAATTTCACTCTCCGCTTCGCGGTCGAATACCACCAGCGTATGAATCAGAATTTTATAGCTTTGCCGGGCGAGCGACGGGATTTTTAGCGCGGCGTGAAGGTATTCGTACTTGCAAACGGTTAAATACATCTCTGAAAGCGTACGTGAAATAACCGCCTCCGCCTCGGAGCGGCGTCCGTTTTCGCAGGCAATCGAAATTTCCACCCTTTGCCCTTCGTCCTTGGACGCGACGACCCCGTCTAACGCCCGCAGCTTGATGGCGAGCGTTTTTTCAATCGCGGAAAACCACCCGGCGTTTTTTTGATTCACGCTCATGTTGAACTGGTACATTCTAAGCCCTCGGGACTATTCTATGCTACGGGCGGGATTTTTATAATCGGGGGCACAATGAAAAACGAATAGCGAATAGCGAATAGTGAATAGCGTCGGATGATATGATGGCACCGTATTCAATAATTTTATCCCCTCCCTGCTAATCTGTATAATAATGCGCTTGATTTTTTGAAAATATTTTGATATACTTTGCAAAACCGTCCGACGTTTTTCGTTTTTCGTTTTTAAGGAGATACACATACAGTGAGAGTCTACAATTTTTCCGCCGGCCCGTCGATGCTGCCGCTTCCCGTACTTGAAAAAGTTCAATCCGAGCTTCTCGACTATAACGGCTCCGGCATGTCCGTGATGGAAATGAGCCACCGTTCCAAAGTTTACGAGCAAATCAACGCAGAGGCCGAAAGCCTTTTGCGCGAGCTTATGAATATTCCCGCCAATTACGACGTGATTTTCGTCCAAGGCGGCGCGTCGACGCAGTTTGAGGCGCTCCCCCTAAATATTTGCACGAATAAAAAAGCCGATTACATCGTAACGGGCGTGTTTGCCGAAAAAGCCTTTAAAGAGGCCGCGAAGTTTACGGACGCAAAGTGCGTTGCCTCGTCAAAAGATAAGGGGCATACTTGCATTCCCGTGCCGGATGCGTCGATGTTCCGCCCGGACGCCGATTACGTACACATCTGCTACAACAATACGATTGTCGGCACCCGGTTTCGCGGGGCGCCCGACACCAGCGGCATCCCGCTTGCAGCCGACATGTCGTCGATGATTTTGTCGGAGGCGGTGGACGTTTCTAAATTCGGCGTCATTTACGCGGGCGCGCAAAAGAACGTGGGGCCCGCCGGAGTAACGATTGTCATCGTAAAAAAGGAGCTGACCTTAAATCCCTCCCCGAGTTGCCCCACCATGTTAAAATGGGCAACCGAGGCCGCCGAGCACAGCCTGTACAACACACCCCCCGCTTTTTCGACGTACGTTGCGATGGAGGTTTTCCGCCATTTAAAGGCGATGGGCGGCGTAAAAGCCATGCAGAAATTGAATGAAGAAAAAGCCGCGCTGCTATACGGGTATATCGACAACTCAAAATTTTACACCAACAAGGTCGTGCCCGAATTCCGTTCGCTGATGAACGTGCCGTTTGTTTCGCCGTCCGAGGAGCTGGACGCGAAATTTGTATCGGAAGCCGCCAAAGCGGGCTTACTATCCTTAAAAGGCCACCGGCTTGTCGGCGGAATGCGCGCGAGTATTTATAACGCGATGCCAATGGAAGGCGTAAAGGCGTTGATTGGATTTATGGAGAAATTCGAGTTACAAAATAAGTAGCTCGTAAAGCGAATAGCGAATAGCGAATAGCGGAGAATAACCTTTTATGAGCAACAAAAACATACAAGAAAAGAGTAAGAGATTTGCGATCAGAATTGTTAAACTATATAAACAGTTAGTTAATGAAAAAGAAGAGCGGGTCATGGCAAAGCAAATTTTGCGTAGCGGAACAAGTATAGGAGCGAACATCGCAGAAAGCGATTATGCCGCAAGCAAAGCCGACTTTATTTGCAAAACGCAGATTGCAATTAAGGAAGCCGCTGAAACTCGGTACTGGCTTGAAATTCTGTTTGAAACCGGCTTTTTATCAAAGGAACTGCTCGACAGCCTATTTTTTGATTGCGAAGAAATAATAAAAATACTGACTACAATATTAAACAACTCAAAAGCCGATAAGTAGAGAGAATTTGAGTAACGTTCAAAAAAATTATCCGACGCTATCCCCTATTAGCTATTCGCTATTCGCTGTTAACGCACCCACAAGACTACATAGAAATCACAAAAGGAACACACACCCATGGACATTCTAAAACTCAACGAAATCTCTCCCGTCGTGGACAAGGTTTTTGCCGGCAAATACACGCTGGCAAAAGACGCCAAAAACCCCGTCGGCATTATACTGCGCTCGTTTAACATGCACAGCTTTGAGCTGCCGGCCTCCGTGCTGTGCGTCGGGCGCGCGGGCGCGGGCGTCAACAACATCCCCTTTGACGCGTACGCAGAACGCGGCGTCGTCGTGTTCAACACGCCGGGGGCTAATGCGAACGCGGTCAAGGAGCTGGTTATCCTCTCCTTGCTTTTGTGCGGGCGCAAGGTAATCGACGGCGTCAATTGGGCGGGCACGCTTGCGGGCAACGGCGAAGCGGTCGAAAAGCTGGTCGAGGCCGGCAAAGGCAAATTTGTCGGCGGCGAGATTATGGGCAAAAAGCTGGGCGTTGTGGGCTTAGGCGCCATCGGCGCGCTTGCGGCAAACACCGCGGTGGAGCTTGGCATGACGGTGCTCGGCTACGACCCGTTCATCTCGATCAAAGCCGCGTGGGGGCTAAACCACCACGTACGCCAATGCGGGGATTTAAGCACCCTATTTAGCGAGTGCGATTTTATCACGCTGCATATCCCGCTCACCTCGGCCACCAAGCATATGGTCAACGCGGACACCATCGCCCTTATGAAAAAAGGCGTAAACCTTATCAATTGCTCGCGCGGGGAACTTTGCGACAACGCCGCGCTGTTAGACGCCGTAAAGAGCGGCAAGGTCAACCGCTACGTGACGGACTTCCCCACGGAGGCACTCCTTGGCGTCCCCAATGTTATCACCATCCCCCACCTCGGCGCGTCCACGCCGGAGGCCGAGGACAACTGCGCCTTTATGGTGGCAAAAGAAATGAAGGACTTTATCGAAAACGGCAACATTGCAAACTCAGTCAATTTCCCCGCGTGCTCTTTATCGCGCGGCGGGGTGCAAAGGCTGACCATTATTCACGAAAACGTCAAAAACGTGATAAGCAGCATTTCCGACACCGTGGCAAAGGAGGGCGTGAATATCGAGGGGTTTGTTTCGCAATCCGACGGCAAAAAATACGCCTACGCCATTTTAAACCTTGACACCCCCCTAACGGAGGCGACGGTAGAAAAGATACGGGGGCTTTCGAGTGTTGTTAAGGTAAGAGTGATTGGGTGAGAGAGTAAATATAATTTAGGGGGTGCTAAATTTTGGTGACTGTAAGTTGTTTTCCTCTTGTAGGGGCGGATGGAAATCCGCCCGAAATTAGGATAAGGACATCTCGTTTTACTCAAAATCCGCTTTAATCCTATGCTTTCGGGCGGATTGCGAGGCCGCCCCTACAAAATGCAATTGTCGTCGCATCACCAAAAATTAGCGCCCCCATAATTTATAAAATATGAAATATAAATTATTGTATTTCTGCTTCCTGAATCCAATCCCTTCCGCAATTTATATTTTATATTTTATATTTCATTTTGTTGATTTTCTGTTGCAATCGTAGTATAATAATACAGGCTTGGAGGTTTTTCCCATGGAATACGAAGATTTTTTGCCCTACATCGAGGTCAAAAGCGGCCTTAGCCGGCTGATGAACAACAAAAAGCTCTATGCGAGCCTTTTAAAGAAATACCTCGCATCGACGGATTTTGCGAGCATGGCCGAGCCTCTGGCCTCCGGCGAGCTTGAGGTTGCGCGCGAAAAAATACATACCTTTAAGGGCGTTTCTTCCAATTTGTCAATCGCCCAAAATTTTGAGCTCTCACGCGAGCTTGAGGCCATCGTAAAAGAGCAAGGCGACTGGACGGAAAAATTAGCCGAGCTTAAGGCCTCGATGGACGCCACGATTCCGGCAATCGGCCGGCTGGTGGCGCTGTTTGAGGCGGGATAATGGTTATAGTGCAGTAGTGCAGTAGTGCAGTAGTGAACGATGGATTTAAAAAGAGCCGCTTAAAGCAACGGCTCTTTTTTCGTCCATCATTCCTAATTCCTGTCCCCTATCCCCTAACCCCTAACCCCTTCTTCACATCACCACCGCCAGCGTAATCGCCAAGCAAAGCGAGCCCATCGCCGCCGTAACGGCGGTGTAGGCGGAAACGATTCGGTTTTCGTGCACGCCCTTGCGCTCAAAATGGTGGTGCAGCGGCGCCATTAAAAAAATGCGCTTGCCCTTGGTGGCTTTAAAATAGCCGACCTGCAGGATAACCGACAGCGTAGTCACTACGTACATGATGCCGATCATCGGTGAATAGAGGCTCATGCCCGAGACTACCGCCAGCGCGCCGACCGCGCCCCCCAATGCCAGCGCGCCCGTGTCCCCCATGAAAATCTTCGCCGGAAACCCGTTAAAGCACATAAAGCCGGCAAGAGCGCCTATGGCCGCGCCGCAAAAGACGACCAGGTTTTGATACTCCCCCGCCTCCGCCGCGCCGTCGCCTGCCAACGTAACGGCAATAACAATCAGCCCGGCGTTAAAAAGCAGGTACACGCCCGTTACGCCGGAAGCCAAGCCGTCTAAGCCGTCGGTCAAATTCACGGCGTTCGTAAACGCCAAAAAAATAAGCACAAAAAACGGGACGGCAAACCACCCGAGCGACACGGACGCCAGTGTAAACGGAATAAACACCGCGCCGCCGATGAGCTCGTTATGCAGCGCAAATATCGAGACCGCCAGTGCAATCGCCCCTTGGAACAGGATTTTTTGCCAGGGATTGAGGCCCTTATTTTGCTTAAAAAACACCTTGATAAAGTCGTCTAAAAACCCGACCACGCCGTAGCCCGCCATCACCAGCAGCGCGGCGACGGTGAGGGTAGCGGGGCCGCTCGTGCAGCTAAGCGTGGCGCAAACAATGGCTAAGATGAAGCCGATGCCGCCCATCGTCGGCGTCCCGGTTTTTGCGGCGTGGTTGTCCACGTAATGCAAAACGGTCTGCCGCGCCTTCAGTTTTTTAGAGAGCATGACGACTATGGGCATCAGCGCGACGGTGAATGCGAGCGCGGTTAAGAAAGAGAGAAAGGGACGGAACATTTGTTTGGTATTCGACCTCGGTGGGGTTAGTGAGACATGGAGATAGTCTTTTTATGAGCAGAGCGGATACCTATTTACGACTTACAATTTTCAATTTTCAAATTGCGGAGGAAATTATATTCGAGAAAGTTGACACTAGAGCCTCGCAACAGGAACAAGAACGCTGTGCATCTGTACCCACACGCAACTATCCTTAATTTGTAAATTGTAAGTTGTAAATCGTAAATCGGCAAGTACTTTTTGTGGGTATGCTAAATCCGTTTGGCTTCGATCAGCCCCAATATATACTCCTCGTCGTTGTACGGGATTTTTTCGCCGCCGATTTCGGTGTGATGCTCGGCTCCCTTGCCGGCAACCAACACCACATCGCCGTCGGAGGCAAATTCAACCGCCGCTAAGATGGCTTTTTTCCGGTCGGCCACCTGTCGGCAAAGGGAAATGCGCTCGGCGGGAATCCCGCCGACGATGTCCGCGATAATCGAATCGGGGTTCTCGCTGCGGGGGTTGTCACTCGTGATAAAGCAGTAATCGGAGCGCTCCGAAACGATCTTGCCCATCAACGGGCGTTTTAGCCGGTCGCGGTCGCCGCCGCAGCCGAATACCGTGACGACGCGCTTGGGGGCGAATTCGCGGATGGCGGTGAGGATGTTTTTTAAGCCGTCGTCGGTGTGGGCAAAGTCTACGATGATGCTGCATTTTCCGGTGCCGATGACGTTAAAGCGCCCGTCCACCTTTTTGACATTGCGAATACCGGCGGCGATTTTTTTGACCGGAATGCCGAGTGCCCCGCAAACGGCCGCAGCGCACAGCGTGTTGTACATGTTAAAACGGCCGGGCAGGTTGAATTTTACCTCGGCGATGTCGTCTTTAAGGTTAAGGATGTATTTTAGGCCGTTTACGCTCATGGACAGGCGTATGGCAAATACGTCGGCGGGGTTAATGCAGCCATACGTGCTTTGCGGCAAATAGCAGGAGTTGGCCAAG
>WQYM01000101.1 GCA_009781235.1 Bacillota bacterium | reverse complement strand
CGCAAATCGAAAATTACGTGAGAAACCAAGGAAGAAAGTACACAAAATTGCACCAAGGTCAACTATCTATGTTTGACTAGGGGCAAACCGATACCCCGACGTCTTGCGTCGGGGAGGTTCATTCAACACCCCCGTCCCCCCGACACCTCCCCCTGGGAATTATAGGGTGGAGATCCTTCGGCTTCGCTCAGGATGACGGAGCGTCCCCCCGACACCTCCCCCTGGGAATTATAGGGTGGAGATCCTTCGGCTTCGCTCAGGATGGCGGAGCGTTCCCCGACACCTCCCTCCGGCACGGCTTTTTCGCCGCACAACCGTCGGGGTAAGGCTCTGCCCTACGGACTAAAACCCTTTACAGGTTTTTTAAAAAAACTAATCAAAAAGACTGGACAAAACCGCCGGATTGTTATAGAATGGGGTTAGACTCAAAAAATATATTATTTTGGAGGACACAAAATTGAAAGGAATGATAGGTAAGTTGATAGCCGTCGCGGCCGCGCTCATGATAGCGTTCGGTATTGTGGGGCAGGTTTCTGCTGTCCGCGTGGCTTCGGCCGAAATTCAGGGCATCCCGTCCGTTGTGGAACCGGTTCCTTATAACGAGGACGGATTTATGGACATTATGCCGCTCGCGGCCGAGAGTAAGACGGAAGTACCCACGGGCTTCCCTTACGGCGGAGGTTTGACGAACGGCAGCATGCTGTCCGAGGCGATAGAGGGCGAGGGGCTTGTGCTGGTCAAAAACGAAGGCAACCTTCTGCCGCTCTCTAAATCTTATACGCCGCAGGTAAACGTGTTCGGCTGGTCCAGCGTCGCGTGGGTACCGGGCGGCTCGGGGTCGGGGCGCGTAAAAGCCGCAAACGGAGCTTTGACTGCGGAGGTCGGCATCGTCGAGTCGTTGAATCAATACGGCATACAGACCAATGCCGCATTGCAAACTTTTTATAGGAGTCACGCCGCCGGTAGGCCGCGTATCAACGAAGGTACCCTAAATTCGTACGATTATCAGTATTCGCGCATCATCGAGCCCGCGTTTTCAAGCTACACGGACACACTGAAAGACGGCGCAAAGGCGTATTCGGAGACGGCGATTGTCGCAATTTCCCGCTGGACGGGCGAGAGCAACGACTGCCCGAAAGTTCAGTACAAGGGAACCGGCAACAGCCGCAATGTGGACGATGCGAACCGCCATTACTTAGAAATATCCAAAGAAGAGCAGGACATGCTGGAATGGGTCGGCGAGAATTTTAAGAACGTTATCGTGCTCTCTAACGGCACCAACGCGATTCAGCTCGATTTTGTGGATACGATCCCGGGCATAGATGCGTGTATGGTGGTCGGCGCGACCGGCTCGAGGGGCGCAACCGCCATCGCCAAGGCGCTTTACGGCGAGATTAACCCGTCAGGGCGTTTGGCAGACGTGCAGCCCTACGACTTCCGTTCTAACCCTTCGTGGCAAAACACCGGCCATGCCGAGGCAAACGGCGCAACAAAAGACGTGCTTCCCCAATCGATGGGTCAGCATTTCTACACCAGCAGTTCGACGACGGGCCTCTACCCGGTCAACGACCAAAACGGCAACTTCCCTGACGGTGCAAGATACCAAGGCGTTGCGTACATCGACTACGTAGAGAATATTTACGTCGGCTATAAGTGGTATGAGACCGCCTTTGCCGAAAATTATTACGCCGGCGCGGAGCTTAAAAACAAAGCCGGCGCGGTGATTAAGAACGGCTACGACGCGGTCGTGCAGTACCCGTTCGGTTACGGCATGAGCTACTCCGACTTCCAGTGGGAAATTTACGGCAGCACGATTATCCGCGACGGCCAGCCCGTAACGGGAACCGCGCTGCAACAAAATGACAAAATTAAGGTGGACGTTTTGGTCGCCAACGTGGGCACCAAGCCCGGCAAGGACGTCGTGCAGGTGTATGTGACGCCGCCTTATACCAAGGGCACTACCCAAATCGAAAAAGCCGCCGTCAATTTGGTCGGCTTTGCCAAAACGCCGGTCATTCCGGCGGGCGAGGACCGCATCGTATCCATCGAGTTTGACGCATACGACATGGCGTCGTTCGATATGCGCGGAACGGGCGGCTATGTGTTAGAGGCGGGCAGTTATATCGTTAAGCCGCTTGCTTCGTCGCACGACGTGGACGGCTGGAAGGACTCGGCCGGCAGGTACAAAACGGGCGTTGCCAAAAACCTTACCTTTACCGTGGGCGCGGACATCCGCTATGACAAGGATCCCGGCAACAAACGCGCCAATGCGGCAAGCGTCAAAAACCGCTTTACGGGCGAGGCCGCGCTGTATGCAAACGGTGGCGACGGCGTCCCGGTGGACGGCGGAACGTATGAAAACATTACGTATATGTCCCGCGCGAATTTTGCCGGAACCTTCCCCGTCTTTAATCCCGATCCTCAATCGGCGCGCGCTATGAAGCCGGAGGTCTCCAAATACAACCGTTTTGACCAAGCGTTGGCAAATGATTGGAGGACCCGCTGGGATGCGGCGCATCCGGGCGCTCCGAGCATTGTCTTTGGCAGCGGCACCGCCCCATCGCAAACTTTAGCGACAGGTAATAACGCGCTGGCAAAGGAAATCGGCTTAGATTACGACGACCCGAAGTGGGATACGTTGATGGCGCAGGTGTCCTATGCCCAAGCCCGCGACGTCTGCCGTAAAAACAGCAACACAACGCCTGCGATCGCCGCCCTCGGCAAGCCCGCCAACACCGGCGTCGACGGGCCGAATATGTGGGGCGGCTTTGGAGGCGGCGGTACCACCGCTACGGGCTTCCCGACCGCTACGGTATTGGCGCAGACATATAATGTTAGGCTTGCCTTTACCTTTGGCTTGCACCTCGGCTCAGACGCCTCCAACAACGGCGAGTGGTACGCGCCGGGCGTCAACATTCACCGCTCGCCCATGGGCGGCCGCAACTACGAATACCACTCGGAAGACGGGTTTTTATCCGGCGTTATGGCGGCGTATACCATTATGGGTGTATCAAACCAGGGCAAATACTGCACCATGAAGCATCTGGCGCTGTACGATCAAGAGTATAACCGCGACAGCCTCTACACTTGGGTTACCGAGCAAGCGTTGCGCGAAATTTATTTAAAGCCTTTCCGCATTGCGGTTCAGCTCGGCGGGTGCTCGTCTATCATGACGGCGTACAACCGCATCGGCGCGGTTTGGACGGGCGGCAGCGAGGCGTTGATGCAGAATGTTTTACGTGACGAATACGGCTTCCGCGGTTCTTTTGTAACCGACTGGGTCGACCGATCCGGCTTTATGGCAGTATCACATGCCCTGCGCGCAGGCGGCACTACCACGATTAACGGAGGTACTTTCGGGTGGTTTACCTGGGATTCGGACACCGTTAAACAAAACAATAACGCCGAGCGTACCATGCTGTATAACGCCGCCAAGGATGCGGCGTACGCTTGGGCAAACGCCATAGCGCGCCAAGCAAAATGGGTTGCCTCGGCTGAGCCGCTACTAAAGGAAACGGTTTGGACGACCGGCACGGAATACGAAACCGGCATAGAGCGCCCGGCCATAAAGGAATATACCGTCCGGTTTATTACAAACAGCGGAACGGCGGTAGCGGACATCAGGCAGGCCGAGGGATTTAGCGTATCGCAGCCCGTTTCCACCAGGGAGAACTTTACCTTAGAGGGCTGGTACACCAACGCCGAATTTACGGGCGCCAAGCAGGCCTTCCCGTTCACGCTGACCGGCGACGTTACGCTGTACGCAAAATGGACGCCTAAGCAAACCGGCGGAGGCGGAGACAAGGGCAAGGGCGGAGGCAAGGGCTGCGGGTGCGGTACGGTGAGTGCTTCCGACATTTTTGGCGGAATGACCGGGGGCGGCGCATTGCTGCTATTGGCATGGGGCGCTGCGATGCTCTATAAAAAGCGGACGGCAAAGAAAACCGGCGTGAAATAGTGATAAACAATCGCCTAAGAGCGCTATATCGGTGCTCTTAGGCGGGCAAATTAGGAGAAGGTATGGCGAAAAAAGAAAAAAAGCCTAAAAAAATGTTCGGCGTCGGCAGGATTATCGTCCTCTCAATACTCATGTTGTTTTTTGTGGCCGGGTTTGTGTTGCACTGGTTTGTCAACAGCGATACCCCTATCAACGTGGGCGCTACGCAGGGGGTGCTCAAAGATGCCATTAGCCCGGAAGGGGCGGTAGAGGGCTTTTTGGGCGAGGCTTTTAAGAATCCGAAATTTAAGCTTTTGTTTTGGAAGGAAGAGTTAATTTGGTCGAAGAACATCGCCGGGGAATATAATGAACCCGACAAGCAAAACGTAATCACATGGAACTGGATTTGCGGCGGCTACCAAAAAATCGAGGGCCGGGAGCGTGACGAGGCAGGCATTTATTTAGGCGGCGAGGTCGTCTCGCATTCCTCGCTAAGCCTCTTTAATATCATCAGCATTGTCATGGCGGTCATGATGGTTGGTTTTTCGTTCTGGTGGTTTGGGTGGCCGTTCATTCAGAAAAAGAGAGGGAAGCCGCCCGGCGAAGAGCCCGCAGCGGAGTAATTGCCGGGCTCAGCACATCCAAAATTCAAAAACCTCAGACACGTCCATGTGTCGGAGGTTTTTTTTAAATCTCTCCGGGTTTTATTCCCCGACGTCTTGCGTCGGTCTGCTTATTGCGAACGCAGTGAGCTGAGGGGGATACCCCGAGGTCTTGCCTCGGGGAGATTCATTTTCTAAATCTGCCTAAATAAATAAATCACCTTGCCGATGACGCGTACGCCCTCAAGCAGCTCTCCCTGAATCCGGACGGGAGCGTAGCGGGGGTTTAGGGGGATTAAATCTACGTAGTCGCAGCCCGCTTCGTAATGCACCTTTTTAATCGTGCCGTTTTCAAAATCGTCGTAGCAGACGATGGCGATGTCGCCGCTGTCCACGGACTCCTGCTTGACCACCAAAACGCGGTCGCCGTCTAAAAATTTGGGAAACATGCTGTCGCCCTCGACGCGCAGTACCAAATAATCGCGCGCGTGCCTGCTGCCCAAAATAGAGCGCGGGATTTCCTGAAAATCACCGCTCTCGATTTCCTCGGCCGCCGCGCCGAAGCCCGCGCGCACGCCGGCCAAAACGGGGAAGGTGAGGATGTCCTCGGAGGCTTGCGCATCGGCTCCCAACAGATAATCGAGTGTAACCCCGAATCTATCCGCAATCCGCATCAGCATCTTTGCGGGCGGGTTGCGCTGAGAGCTTTCCCACATCGCGACCGTGGCAAGGCCGATCTCAAAAATTTTTGCGAATTCCGTTTGCGTCAACCCGTTTTTACGGCGCAATTCTTTTAAACGCAGGGCAAAGTTCATACTGTCCTCCGGATAAGTATAAGGTAATTACAACTATAATACATATTTCCGCTTTTGTCAAGCGTTCATATCACATTTTGTCAAAAAACGTGGTTTTTTGTTATGCCCTGTTTTTGCAATCGCGTGGAAAAAAATACCTCAAAAAATTTTTTAATATTTGCTGGAAAAGCCTTGACAGTGAAGCCTTTGAGTTATATAATAGAGGGACGCTCAATCACTATATATTGTGTGCGAATGCACTATCACGTACTATATATAGTAGTTGATTCAAATATTAAGTTTTGGCATATGTGCTACGCAATGGGTGCGATCGCACTTAGCAGGCAACGGCGGTATTCTTGCCCGCATGTCCTCGGAGGGACTGACCCATGAAAGAAATTATTAAACGCGACGGACGGAAAGCGGCTTTTGACGAGGCAAAAATCGTTGAGGCGATTGAAAAAGCGCTCAAGGTGACGCGCGTCACCGGAGCGGGCTTGGCTAAAAAATTGGCGGCACAGGTTGTCGAAAGCTTTGCCGAGGAGGAGACTCCCTCGGTGGAGCAAATTCAAGACGCGGTCGAAGCCGTGCTCGTAAAAAACAGCTTGGTGTGGACCGCCAAGCAGTATATGCTGTACCGCGCCGAGCGTACGCGCATCCGCGAGTCTAAGACGCGCCTGATGCAGACGTTAGACGACTTGACGTTTAAGGAAGCGCGTGACGCGGACGTCAAGCGCGAAAATGCGAATATCAACGCCGATACCGCGATGGGCACAATGTTAAAATACGGCTCGGAGAGCGCGAAAGAGTTTTACGAGATGCGCGTCTTAAAGCCTAAGCACTCGGAGATGCACAAATCGGGCGACATCCACATCCACGATTTAGATTTTTTAACGCTGACCACCACGTGCTGCCAGATTGATTTGGACAAGCTTTTCACAGGCGGTTTTTCCACCGGCCACGGATTTTTGCGCGAGCCGAACCACATCGGCTCGTATAGCTCGCTGGCGTGCATCGCAATCCAATCCAACCAAAACGACCAACACGGCGGCCAAAGCGTCCCCAATTTTGATTACGATTTGGCAAAAGGCGTCGCTAAAACGTTCGCAAAGCTTTACCGGGACAATATGGCAAAGGCCTTAGATTTTTCGGGCGCCGACAACGGTTTGGGGCTGGCGGGCGAGGCGTATGCCCACGTTATGCAAAAAAACAAGGTTGTCCCGAATTTTGACGATACGTCCGGCTACCGCAAAATGGAAAAGGCGTTTTTAGTTGAGCGCGGGGTCAAGGGCGCGGCGGTCGACAAGGCGCAGAATTTCGCGCTTAAAAACGCCCGTATCGAGGTCGAGCGCGCCACTTTTCAGGCGATGGAGGCGCTGGTGCATAATCTAAACACGATGCACTCGCGCGCCGGCGCACAAATCCCGTTTTCGTCGATTAACTACGGCACCGACACCTCGACCGAAGCGCGCATATTGATTCGCAGCCTGCTTAAGGCGACCGAAGCGGGCTTAGGGAACGGCGAAACCCCGATTTTTCCGATTCAGATATTTAAGGTAAAAGAGGGCGTCAATTATAATCCGGGCGACCCCAATTACGACTTGTTCCTGTTGGCATGCGAGTGCAGCGCAAGAAGGCTTTTTCCGAATTTTTCGTTTTTGGATGCGCCGTTCAACGCGCAGTACTATAAAGACGGCCGCAAGGAAACCGAGATCGCGTATATGGGTTGCCGAACCCGTGTAATCGCCAACCGTTTCGACCCGGATAGCGAAATTGTTACGGGGCGCGGAAACCTTTCGTTTACGACGGTCAATTTGCCGCGCCTTGCCATCAAAGCACACGGCAACGTCGAGCTTTTTCACGAGCAATTAGAGCGCGTCGTCGAGGTCGTCATCGAACAGCTTTTAGAGCGGTTTGAAATCCAAGCGGAAAAGAAGGTAAAAAATTACCCGTTTTTGATGGGCCAGGGCGTGTGGCTAGGCGCGGACAAATTAGGACCCGAGGACAAGGTACGCGAGGTATTAAAGCAGGGTACGCTGACGGTGGGCTTTATAGGGCTTGCCGAGTGCCTAAAAAGCCTCATTGGCTTTCACCACGGCGAGAGCGCGGAGGCGCGGGCATTGGGCCTGGAGATTGTTGCCCGGATGCGGTCGCTTTGCGACGAGGCGGGCGCGCGGCGGGGTATGAATATTACGCTCATCGCGACGCCCGCCGAGGGGCTTTCCGGCCGCTTTGTCCGGCTGGACCGCGCTAAATACGGTGCAATCGAGGGCGTGACGGACCGGACGTATTACACGAATTCCTTTCACGTGCCGGTATATTATAAGATTTCCGCGTTCGAGAAAATTAAAATCGAGGCGCCGTATCACGCTTTAACGAACGGCGGGCACATCAGCTACGTGGAACTGGACGGGGACACGGCGAACAACGTCGAGGCGTTCCAAAAAATTATCCGCTGCATGAAGGATCATAACGTGGGCTACGGCTCCGTCAACCACCCCGTTGACCGCGACCCGGTGTGCGGGTACACGGGCGTCATCGGGGACGAGTGCCCCAAATGCGGCCGTAGGACTGACGAAAAATCCGGAGGCTTTGAACGTATCCGCCGCATCACGGGGTACTTAGTCGGCACCGTCGAGCGGTTCAACAACGCCAAGGCTGCCGAGGAGCGGGACAGGTTAAAGCACTCTTTGTAAGTGCAGTAGTGCAATAGTGCAGTAGTGAAGGATGAAAGGTCGTTGTAACCGGTGCCAGTTTAAGAAATATGCAACACATCAATCACCACTGCACCACTGCACTACTGCACTATTGCACTATTGCACTATTGCACTATCGGAATCCCATTATGCGTATAAATGCCGAAAATTTAAGTACTCAACAATCTATCATTCCCCTTGCCGGCCTTGTCGAGGAGTCCGTCGTAGACGGGATCGGAATCCGAACCGTCGTTTTTGTGCAAGGATGTCCGCACCGTTGCAAGGGCTGCCATAATCCGCAATCGCACCCCTTTTCCGGCGGCACGGACACGCCTGTCTCCGGGATAATAGAAAAGATAAGTGCGAATGCGCTCCTTTCCGGCATAACGCTTTCGGGCGGAGAGCCGTTTTGTTACCCCGGATCGCTTTTAGAGCTTAGTAAAGCCGTACACGCCTTAAAATTAAACGTATGGTGTTATACGGGCTATACGTACGAGCAGCTTGTAAAAAGAGCCGCCAAATCCAAGGAGATCCGCGCTTTATTAGACGAAATCGACGTTCTTGTCGACGGCCGTTATATAGAAAAGCAGCGGGATCTTTTGCTAAAATTCCGCGGCTCGGCCAATCAGCGTATACTCGATCTGCCTAGGTCCTTTGCCGAAGGCCGGGCCGTCGCGACATCCGATCCCGCCTGGCGCTACACTGCAGCAATTTAATATAGCGGTATAGGATTTTTTTCGTAGACTAAGGCGCGCGAGCAAGCAACGAGGCGCGTACCAGAAGTACGTAACGAGGAAGCGAGTGAGCAGCAACAAAGGTATACGGAAAAAAGACAAACAGCCGCGTATTATGTTAATCCATGTTCGCACCCCGCGAACAGATTTCGATATTTCATGCATTATGAAATACTAAGCTTCGCGGGGCTTATCCACAAAAAAAGGCAAAGTGTATACAATTTTGTCCACATATCGCTGTGGATATTTTTCAAGCACTTTTTTGTTGAAAAATCAACGTTTTTATGTATTTTGCCAAAAAAAATAAAGCCCCTTATCCATAATTTTCTACGTGTTATTGTGAGCGGAAAAATATGGTGAATAAGGGGGTAAAAGCCTCGATTATCG
>WQYM01000100.1 GCA_009781235.1 Bacillota bacterium | reverse complement strand
TGTTCGCTTCCGCGTCCGTGATGCCCGCTTTCTTCATGGCGGAGACGATGCCCGTTTTTAACGATTTGACGGCTTGCGTAATATCGTTTTTTACCGACGCCGGAAGCTCCGCTTCCGCCAAAAGCTCGTCTAAAGAAGCGAAGCCGGCCGCCAAAATGACTTCGTCGATGGTATCGTCCACCAAAGCCGCGACCTTGTCGTTGGTAGCGGCGGTGTAGCTTCCGCCTCCCGCCAAGCCATCGCAGGCGGTTACCGACATGCTCAAAGCCGCCGCCATGATGACGACAATGAGCGCCGAAAGCAGTTTGTTTTTAAGTTTCATAATCTTAGTCTCCTTGTTTAATTACTAATTTATGCGTTTAAGAGCACAGATGTATACGGTGAGTATATCACGTTATGACATAGCTGTCAAACAATTTTATCAAATTTTATTTAAAAAAGCGAATTATGCAGACGAATATCGAATTATGAACTCCGACGAATGGTGCAAACGCACACATAGAAGAATTTATTTGTCGCAAACACCAACCTCTACATATAGGTGTAAAATTTTTGTAAATAAATATGATTTTGTTTGGTATTTTGCTTGTATTTTGGCTAATAATGTATTATACTATGTATATAGTTTATCCACGGAGGAAAAAACCCCCAATGAAAGTCACAGGAATTATCAGAAAGTTAGACATGCTCGGGCGCATCGTCATCCCGCGCGAGTACCGCAAGATGCTTAAAATCAAGGAGGCCGACCCGCTTGAGATTATCGCGATGGACAACGGCGATATCTTGGTGCGCAAAGTGGACATCGCCGCGGAATTAGTAGGCTCCGGCCAATCGATTGTCGACGAGGTGCACCAGATGCTGGGAATCGACGTCATGCTCACCGACGGAGATAAGTACTTAGCGGGAGCCGGCGTTTTAAAAAGCCAGTTGACGGGAACAATTTTAAGCTCTAAGGCGCAGGGGCTCATCGAGCACCGCAAGTGCTTTAACGGCCGCTCGAACGAGATTTCCTTAGACGGCGCCGATTATGTGTGGCTGTGCCCGGTGTTTGGCTCGGACGTGTTCGGCTCGCTGATTTTGTTTGCGGATAAGCCCATCGAAGCCGCCGACGGCCGCGTGCTGCAGCTAACGGCAAAAATTTTGGGCAACAGCATCCAAAGGTTCTAAACAAGTTAGGAATTAGGAATTAGGAGTTAGGAATTGCGGATGTGAATGGTTTGCTTCCCGCAGGGGGCGCAGTCCTTTGCGTCCCGCAATTATGCAACCCAATTCGTAGGGGAGGATGCCCTCATCGTCCCGTGTTTTAACAAAAACTTGGGGGCGGGTAAAAAACCCGCCCCTTTTGCGTGCAACGCACTTGACAAGTCCGCGCCTGTCGTATATAATCACATCGTATAAGGAGTGTTGCAATTTATGAGAAGCGGAAAAGAAATACGCAAAACCAAGGAAACCGACATCGCCGTCGAATGGAATTTAGACGGTGCCGGCAAATATGACATCGACACCGGCGTCGGCTTTTTCGACCACATGCTGGAGCTTTTTGCCTGCCACGGAAAATTTGATTTAACCGTCAAGTGCAGGGGCGACACGCGCGTGGACGGGCACCACTCCATCGAGGACATCGGCATCGTGCTCGGCAAGCTGCTTTATAAGCTTTTAGGTGATAAAAAGGGCATCGCCCGGTACGCGTCCTCCTGTATCCCGATGGACGAATCGTTGGCACGCTCGGTCATCGACATCAGCGGCCGCCCGTTTTTGGTGTTTAACGGCTTGTTTAAAGACAAAATCGGCGATTTCGATACCGAACTCGTCGAGGAGTTTTTCCGCGCGTTTGCAACTTACGGCATGTTTACGCTGCATTTAGAAATTTTGTACGGCCAAAACGCGCACCACAAGGTAGAGGCGGCGTTTAAATCCTTCGCCCGGGCGCTTTTCGCAGCGGTTCAGCTTACGGGCGACGCGGTTTTAAGCAGCAAGGGAATAATAGAATGATTCTTTTCCCCGCGGTGGACATCTTAAACGGCCGTAGCGTCCGGCTATTATACGGCGAATTTAATAAGGTAACCGACTACGGGCTCCCCGTCGAGATGGCTGTTAAATGGGAATCGCAGGGCGCGGAGTTTTTGCATGTCGTCGATTTGGACGGCGCAAAAAGCGGCTTCGGCGTCAATTCCGCCGTGGTGCGCGACGTCGCAAAAGCGGTTAGAATCCCCGTGCAATTGGGCGGCGGAATCCGCACCTTAGACGACATTTCGGCGCGGCTCACCGAAACGGGCGTGAGCCGCGTAGTTTTGGGCACCGCGTGCTGTATAAACCCCGAACTGATTGCCGAGGCAATCAAACAATTCGGCCCCGAGCGCATCGTCGCCGGCATCGACGCAAAAAACGGGCTCGTGTCGGTAAAAGGCTGGACGGCAGAGAGCGACGTCACACCGATAAGCTTAGGTAAAAAAATGCGCTCCTTTGGCGTAAAATACGTCGTGTACACCGACATCGGGCGTGACGGCGCTTTAACAGGCGCCAACGTGGCGGCATGCGCAGAGATGGCGCGGGAAACGGGCTTATTCTGCATTGCAAGCGGCGGCGTTGCGGCGCTTTCCGACCTGGCCGCCCTCAAAAAACAAAACCTTTATGGTGCGATTTTGGGACGCGCGATATACGAGGGGAAATTTAGTGTGAGGCAGGCGTTAGATGCGATTAAGGAATAAGACGTAGTCGACTGACAATTTACAATTTACAAATTACAAATTATTGATATTGATTGAGGAGACAAAAGCAAAGCACTTTTGTTCCGAACAGAAAAGCTTGTATTCAACACTAAATCTAATCCGAAATTCGTAAATTGTCAGTTGGGAACCTCTAAATAGATTTCTCACGGAATTTACATCCCGTAGGGGCGGATGGCAATCCGCCCGAATGCACGAAAAAGAGCGCCGTTTTTGAACACAAACCATGCATGTTGACCAAAGTTGCGGGCGGATAACGAGGCCGCCCCTACGAGAAATCGCTCGGCTAAAACCTATTTAGAGGTTCCCAGTTGTAAATTGTAAATAAAAAAATGAGGTGGACATACAATGTTCGATATAAGCTCAATAAAATTCGATGAAAAAGGTTTGATTCCCGCCGTCGCGGTCGACGCCTGTTCGGGGCGCGTGCTTATGCAAGCTTACATGAACCGCGAGGCACTGGAAAAAACGCTTGCGACAAAACGGGCGCACTACTATAGCCGCAGCCGTAAATCGCTTTGGCGTAAGGGCGAAACCAGCGGGCACACCCAAGAGGTAGTTTCCATTGTTTCCGATTGCGACAACGATTGTATTTTATTGCGCGTGATTCAAACCGGGGCCGCGTGCCACACGGGGGAGACTTCTTGCTTTTTTAACAACCGGACGGATTTTAACCAAATCCCGGACGCCGGCGTATTAATCGACACGTTATCCGCCATCCGCGAGCGGAAAGCAACTCCGCAGGAAGGCTCGTATACGAATTACCTGTTTAATAAGGGCAGGGAAAAAATCTGCAAAAAGCTCGGCGAGGAATGCACCGAGGCCGTTATCGCGGCGATGAAGGGCAATACGGCGGAGCTTTGCGAGGAATCCGCCGACGTCCTTTATCACTTGCTGGTTTTACTGGAGGAGTGCGGCACGGATATTACGGCGGTATTTAAGGTGCTCGACGAGCGCCGCAACAAGGAACGCAAACGCGATTATTAGTAATTTTTTTTCTTGACAAATTCATAAAATCAATGCTATACTTTAAGTATCTTTCGGGAGTAAGAAAACATGACGAATTATTTGGTCGAACTGATATGGGATAACGAGGCCGCCGTATGGATAGCCACCAGCAAAGACATTCCGGGCTTAGTTTTAGAATCCGGCTCGATTGATGCGCTTATTGAGCGTGTTCGCTTTGCCGCACCTGAGCTGTTGGCGCTTAACGGAGGACAAGATACAACGTTGAACATGTGTTTCCGCTCGGAAAGGTTTGAGACGGTAAACTTGAATGGCTGAATACGAAAAAAAAGTCAGAGAGATCCTTAAAGAGAACGGATGCGTATTTATCCGGCATGGAAAAGGCGACCACGATATTTGGTATAGCCCAATGACGAATCTCAATTTTTCGGTTGACGGAAAAATTAAATCGCGCCATACTGCGAACGCGATTATGCGGCAAAGCGGCATTGAACATCATTTTTAAGATAGCAAGCCATAAAGCGGTAGTGGGTAAAAGCAGTCGTTTACGACTATAAAGGCGTAAACGACTGCTTTTTGATTATACTCAAGCTATGTTTAGCGTGCGGTTAAAAGAACTGAGAGAAGAAAGAGGACTGAGTCAATCGGAACTTGCAAAAGCGATAGGGTATACGCAATCCCATATAGCCAAATGGGAAAACAATGCGCACGAACCGAAAGCGAGTGCACTTGTTTCGCTTGCCAAGTTTTTTAATGTTACCGCCGGATATTTAATAGGTTTAGAGGACTGACCTTCTCAAAACGTATGGCGGGGTTTGCTCCGCAGCGAAACACAAAAGGCAAAAAAACATGGAGCAACCTGAGCAATCGAATTCGCAGCGTCAGAACCCGCCGCAAAAGCCCAAAAAACGCGTAGTAAATTTCCGTAGCTTTTTGTTTATCGCGGCGAATCTGATTGCGGCAATCCTTTTTTTGCGGCTTATCCTTGTCATACCTCCGCTCGGGCTCATCCTGTTTATCGCGCAGCTCCTGACCACACTGGGGTTGTTTTTTGTTTACGCGTATAAAAAGGCGCCAAAATTCAAGCTTGTTACCTTTTTAGCGGCTTTTTTCTTATGCATCGTTGCGGGGCTCAATATGTATGTCGGCTATGTAAGCCAGCCGCACGCCGACGAGCACAGAGACTATATAATCAGCGGGAAAACGGACGAAATCGACTATACGCATCAGCGGCTGGTCATAAAAAACCTTCGCTTAAACGGTAAGTATACCGACGGAAAAATGATGCTGTACGCGGATTTTGACGAATATCCGGACTTTTATGATTTGCGCATCGGCGACAATCTGACGTTTGAGGGAAAAATCCGCAACTCTCCGGTGTTCGGCGTTGACGGCTCTGTCAACGCGTTTAACTATCGTACCCGCATCCTGTTCCGCTGCTACGAATTCTCGGAAACTGTCTATCTCGACAAAGCGCAGCCGGATTTTTTTCAAAGCCTGTCCGTCAAAATGCAGCACAACCTGACGCTTGCGATGGGCGCGGATTTGGGCGGCGTCGCGTACGGCTTTATTACGGGCGATAAGTCCGGCATCCGCGACGAGGTGCGCGACGCGTATTCCGTGAGCGGCCTTGCGCACATTTTGGCGGTATCGGGGCTGCACGTCGGATTTTTGAGCGCGATGCTGCTGGGGCTGTTTCGCCTGATGCGGCTCAAAAAACTCCCCGCAAACCTCATTACGATGGCGGTGTTGTGGTTTTACGCGTTTTTTACCGGACTGTCGCCGTCCGTGCTGCGGGCGGTCACCATGGCCTCTGTCATGATGCTCGGCATGATTTTTTCTAAAAGATACGATTCGCTTAATTCATTGGCCTCGGCGGTCGCCGTCATTTTGGTTGTGTACCCGTTATACCTGTTTGAGGTCGGATTTATTTTAAGCGCCTCGGCGGTGTTCGGCATCATTTTGTTTGCAAAGCCGCTCTCAATCGCGCTCCAAAAAATTAAGCTGCCCAAGTATTTGTCGCGTCTTACCGCCACCTCCGTAGCGGTGCAAATCGGCATCGTGCCCGCGATGATTATTTATTTTAAAAGCGTGCAGGTGTACGCGATTTTTCTTAACATCCTCATCATGCCGGTAATCAATTTGGCCTTTGTATTAATATTTGTCACGCTGTTATTGTCGCTTATTTGGCAGCCGCTTTACCTCCTGTTGGGACTTGCAGGGATTCCGATGGCGCTTATTGACAGCGTCGCCGCTTCCGCCTCCTTTTTACCGTACGCGCGTATTTTTGTCACGGCGGGCGCGGCGACGGCGCTTTTGTACTTATGCTACCCGCTCCATTTTTGCGCGAGCCGCTTTATGCTGCGCCCCAAAGGCCGACGCTCGCGCATAACCCGGAACGCCGCCTGCTTTGCGTTAAGCATTTCGCTATGCCTAGCGGCCGTTTTTTCAACGCGGTATTACGGCCTCGACGGGTACATTGCGCCGCTCGGGGAATACCGCGACGTAACGGCGGTGGTGAGGGACGGCGGCAAAACGTACATCGTGGGAGACTTTAGGGACTTTTATTCGGTGGACAATACCTTAAAAAAACTCGGTGTACGGTGTGTCGACGGCATTTTTTTGACGGAGCTCTCCTCCGTTGCCGCAAATGCTATCGAGCGTTTTTCTAACCGCTACCGCGCGGGGGAAATTTGGACGTACGCCGGCGCCGACCTTTCGGGCGCCGAAATATTGGACGCGCGCGGCATCAAGAACCATCATGTATTCGGCGGCGATACCACGGTAGCAGGCGGCATTGCTCCGGTGGTCGCAAACGGCAGGCTTATGGCGTACGAGCTTTTAACCGACGGCGGCTCGCTGCTCCTGTGCGGGTACGGGACGGCCTATACGCGCCTTCCCGCCGATGTTATTTCCCGCGCCTATGCGATTCGTTGCTTTATGTATTTGGACGAGCACCCGGAAAAAATCTTTATCACCAACATGGAATCGGGCTTTCGCGGCGCCTCGCAACCCGCCTATCAGTATTCCCCTGCCGAATCGGGCGATTTTTTGTTCGATTACCGCGTCGGAAAAGTGTTTGGCTTACGTTAATTATTGCTAATTTTTTCTTGACAACCCTCATAAAATTTGTTATAGTACGAATTAGGAATTTTCGTTGCGGCGACCCGCATTGCGGACGCGGAGTCTTTGCACCGTATTTTTTCAACAAAAAATAAACTTTTTAGGAGACCACAGAATGTTTGGTGTAAATTTTTATGCCGCAAGCATTCCTCTTTGGGTTGGCATTGTTCTTCCGATTGTCGCGTTGATGATCGGAGGGGCGCTCGGGTTTTTTCTGCCGCGCATACTGCAAAAAAATAAAATCGACGGCGCGCAAAAAACAGCCGAGAGCATCCGCGAAAAGGCGATAGCCGAATCGCAGGCCGCAGCCAAGGAAGCAAAACTCAAAGCACAAGAGGAAGTCTTAAAGCTAAAACAGGAATTTGACCGCTCAAAACTCGACGTGGAACGCGACCTTAAGGAGCGCAGAAGCGAGCTGTCCCGAACCGAGCAGCGCATTTCTCAAAAAGAGGATTCGCTCGACAAAAAGGAAGAGGCTTACGACAAAAAGCTCGAATCCTTAGACACAACCAGAAACAACCTGAAAGCGCGCGAGCAGGAAATCGCGGAAAAGCAAAAGGAAATCTCGGAAGCACACGTAAGAATGGTGGCGGCCATCGAACAAGCCGCCGGTATGAGCCGCGAGGAAGCAAAGAAGGAGTTGATTAAAGCCATCGAGGCGGACGCTAAAATCGACGCCGCCAAAATGGTGCGCGAAATCGAGCAAAACGCTAAAGAGGAAGGGGACAAAAAGGCGAAGGAAATCGTCGCTTTGTCCATTCAACGCTGCGCGGTGGATCACTCGTCGGAAATCACCGTTTCCGCCGTGGTGTTGCCGAACGACGAAATGAAGGGCCGCATCATCGGGCGCGAGGGCCGCAACATCCGCGCTTTAGAGAGTGCGACGGGCGTCGATTTAATCATTGACGACACGCCCGAATCCATTGTTTTATCCGGCTTTGACCCCGTCCGCAGAGAGGTCGCCCGCATCACGCTCGAAAAACTGATTTTAGACGGCCGTATTCATCCGACCCGCATTGAGGAAGTCGTCGAAAAGACCCGCAAGGAACTCGACGTACAAATTAAGGAAGCCGGAGAGGCCGCGATGTTCGAAGCGGGCGTGTTCGGGCTGAACGCCGAGATTGTAAAGCTGCTGGGGCGTCTAAAGTACCGCACCAGCTACGGCCAAAACGTGCTAAAGCACTCCTTGGAGGTTTCGCATTTGGCGGGGCTGATGGCGTCCGAGCTCGGCGCGGACGTTAAGCTTTGTAAGCGCGGCGGGCTGCTGCATGACTTAGGCAAGGCGATTGACCACGAGGTCGAGGGCACGCACGTATCGATTGGCGCGGATTTTGCCCGAAAGTTTAAAGAACGCGAGGAAGTCGTCCACTGCATCATGGCGCACCACGGCGATGTGGAGGCTAAAACGCTCGAGGCGATACTGGTGCAGACGGCGGACGCAATCAGCGGCGCCAAGCCCGGTGCGCGGCGCGAATCTTTGGAAAATTACGTTAAAAGGCTCGAGCGGCTGGAGGGCATCGCCAACGGCTTTGCCGGCGTCGAAAAATCCTACGCCATTCAGGCGGGCAGGGAAGTGCGCATCATTGTAAAGCCCGAAATCGTAAACGAGGCCGCCATGGTGTTTTTGGCAAAAGACATCGCCAAGCAAATCGAAAAAGATATGGAATACCCCGGCCAAATTAAGGTGCACGTGATCCGCGAAACCCGCAGCGTGGATTACGCGAAATGAAAAAACATCAAACTCCGCGAGGCTTTTGCTTCGCGGAGTTTTTGTATGCTCCAAGAAAAATTTAGCACCCCAAAAATATTGTTGCTTCGGTGAAAATTTTCTGCGTTTTTTTCGTCCATGTGTATAAGAACACGACGAAAAATTCGAGTACCTGTACAGTTATTGGAACCACGGGATGACATTCGTCGACATGCCGGACTACGCGGTGGGCGAGAATGTGATTCGGGTGGTGCAAACGGGCCGCAGGGCGCGACTGGAGGACGGCGTGCTCGTCGTCTACACCGACTCCGACCCGGTGGCCGCCGTCGTGGTCAAATCCGTCGGCGGAAGCCTGACGGTGAAATAGCAAAAACATTGCCCGAACCTCTCATCACAATCGCATTATGCAACACAAACATTGGAAAGCCAACGCTTTTTTGCAGTCATTACCAGAGGTTATTCGTCAATAATTATTCAGTATTCCATTTTCGATATTCAATGATTTGACATCTCACGCAGACGGGTGTATAATGCACTCAAACAGGAGATGCATTTTACTTTATGAATTACAAAAAAATCGTTCCGTGCTTGGATTTTTATAACGGTCGCGTTGTCAAGGGCGTGCATTTTGAGGATGTGCGCGCGGTGGGTGACGCGGTGGAGAACGCAAAGTTTTACGAGGCCGAAGGCGCGGACGAGCTCGTGTTTTTGGATATTTCCGCCACCGTCGAGGGGCGCGATACGCT
>WQYM01000099.1 GCA_009781235.1 Bacillota bacterium | reverse complement strand
ATTGGTTTTTCAATTTTTTTCATTATGATATTCCTCCTAATAGGGAGTATATCATGTTTAAGATAAATAGTCAAGAAAAAGATTTAACTTATCACTAGCCCCTAAAAATAGCTCACAGGTGACAAAACAACATGAACAAAGCACGAAACAAGGTATCCCTCCTCTCCCAAAAGATTACGACTTTTCTGATAGCGGCGCTGATTGCGCTATCGAGTTTTTCGTTTTTCTCGTACTTCGTCCCCGCAACGGCCGTCCGGGGGTATGAAACCAACACCTTCAGGGACTTCGCACAGTTGCAGCTCCCGCTCGAAAACCCGCAATTTTCGGCCGCGGGCGGCGGGGTTCCCGGCGCGCCCTCGGGCTGGACGGAAACAGACTACCCGGGCAAGGACAAGGGCTCGACCGCCATGGGCGTGTTGGATCTCGATATTTACGACACGCAAGAGGATTATGTTACCGACGCCAAGCTGACCGAGTACCCCGAATATAAATCGAACAGCCCGAAAACGCCGTTCGGCACCCTAATCGACGCGAGCGGAATCAACCGTAAGATCCTGATGATTAACACGACGGAAGCCACTGAAACGGTCATCGGCTACGATTCGTCCCCCGTTACGCTTTCCGAGAACGGCTTTTTCCGCATCTCCGCGTGGGTCAAAACCGGCAGCTTTTACGGAAAGCACGGCGCCGCCGTGCGGCTGAACGGCATCCCGGACCAAAACGTCATGTTTAACGACATCGTCACCGTCACACCCGACACCGAACTCACCAAGGAGAACCTGTTCGGCTGGGCGCAATACACCTTTTATGTTAAGACCTCGTCCGTGCGCGCCGAAAGCGTCAGCCTGACCTTAACCGTCGGCGACTACTACCGGGGCAAGGACGCTACGGGCGATACCGTCGCCGTCAACTACACTGCGTCCGGGTACGCGTTTTTTGCCAACGTCGAAGCGTTCCAAATCTCCCCCACCAAATACAACGTGGCGTTTAACTCGCGCGACGAGGCGTCCCAAAACATTCAATTCATCGACCTTTCGCTCCCCTTGGCCGACGCGGGCGAAACCTTGCTAGACTTTAGGCCGTCCGCGAACGGGTCGTTTGAGCACTATGCGCCCAAAAGCTCCAAGGACGCGGGCGTTATGACCGCCGACCTCGTGCAGCCGGTACTGCTGGATACCGACATGACGTTTAACACGAGCCAAAACCCCTACAACCTCGATTACGCCCCGGTCTCCCCCGGCGGAAAATTTTCGGACGACGGCCACATTCTCGTATTGAGCTCGTTTAAAGGCGGAAAAGGCATCGACGCCAATTACAAGAGAACCGCCGTGGGGTACGAATCGGGCGAGCTAACGATTGAAAAGCTGAACTACTACCGGCTGAGCGTTTGGGTCAACGACCACAACACTTCGGGGGGTGCGGGCGCTACGCTGGTGGTGACGACCAATGTGGAAGACACCTACGACCCCGAGCAAACCCGGGTGTTCCGCGCTACGGGCTGCAACGGGAACGCCGGGAACGGTGCCCGTTACGGCTGGCAGGAATACGCATTCTATATCCGCGGCTCGTTTTATCGGGATTACACAATTAAGCTGGGGCTTTGGCTCGGCCAGGAAGACAATTTAACGTCCGGCACCGCGATGTTCGCGGACGCGCGGTTTGAGAAGCTGACCGCCGCACAGTTCGGCGCGAACTCGGGCGCTTCGGCCGGCGGCGGACCCGTCGACATCGATTCGGCCGGCACGGAAACCGGCGTTTTTAACGGCGATTTCTCGATTTACGACGACCCCGACGAAGAAGATGTGTTCCCGCTTCCGGTATCCGGCTGGACCTTTGCGACGCCCGCCGACATCTCCATGGTCGGCTACTCTAAGGACGTTAGCTTTATGGATCCCGACTCGATTATTTCGGGCATCATGCCGATGGACGACAAACACTTTTGGCGGCATGTCGACGACTACGGCCCGGGCGCGGTGCGCCCGAACACCACGTCGGCAAGCGTACTGTATATGGCAAGCTCGGAACGGAACGCGTTTTGCTACACCTCCCCCTCCATAGGGCTCGATGCCTTCCCGACGGCGGCAATTACGGCAAGTATCTGTGTCGGCAATATCACCGGGTACGGCGCCAGCCTTGTGCTTAAAGACAACAACGGCATCATCTCCACCATCGAGGGGATCACTAGCACGTCCGGCCGATTCCAAGACTTTACGTTCTACGTACAGGGCGGCGGCTCCGGCACGCTGACGCTGGAGGTTTGGCTGGGGCTTAACGAGCGCGACAGCTATAACGAAACTAAGCTCTCAAGCGGAAACGTATATGTCGACACGGTCACCCTTGCGGAAGCGGAGCGGTTCGACGAAAAAGAAGCCAGGTATCAAAAGGACTTAAATTTGGGCGGTTTCCGCAATTACGCGGTTTTCTCGTATTCCTCCTTTAACTTTACGGAATTTGACGCCTACGACAAAAACTTTGTCAAGTACCCCTACCTTTGGTCGGTGTCGGGGCCGAGCCGCGCATCGGCGGCGGGCATCCGCTCCGGCATATTCGATTCGGCAAACCTCTCAAAGAGCGCCGGCGACATCCCGCCGGGGTTTGAAAACTACGACCGCCGCGACGGCAGCGAAAATTTATTCCGCAACAACGTGCTGATGCTGGAGAATTCGGTCAAGACGGCCTCGACCGTGACGTTCGACCGCCCGTTCCAGCTCACGGAGGAAACGTATTATAAACTGGAAGTCGGCGTCAAGGCGGACCTGCAGGCGATGATGCCTTATAAGGCCGCGCTGGCCGCCGCGAATAAGGCGACGGGCGACGCGGAAAAGAACCGGCTGAGGAAGGAAGCCGAGGCGCTTTTACCGGCCGCCCAAAAGGAAGCGGGCGCGGGTGCGACCATCGCGCTTAAGGGCTCCGACTTTAAAATCGAGAATATTTATGACACCGCCTTGGTGCTGGATAAATTCCGCGACGAGGAAGTCTTTAAAATCTTTACCTTCTATATCTATACCGGGGACGAGGCGCGCAGCGTGCAGCTTTCGTTTAGCTTGGGCGGCGCAAAAACGGACGAATTCACCGCAGGGCGGCTTTACGTAAACTCCATCGCCTTTACCGACATCACCAACACGCTGTTTGAGGAAGAGAGCGCGAAAATAAAGCGGGGCACTATGGACGTTTTAAAGGCGGACTTCGGCAAACAAGCCGCAGACACCGCGGCGGAAGTCGACGAGAAGCTCCCGACGCCCGACGCCGCTTTTAACTGGATGGTGATCCCGTCGATTCTGTTCTCGGTGGCGCTGCTGTTGGTATTGGGTGCCGTAGTTGCACGGCGCGTGCTGGAGAGCTTGTCAAAGAGCCACGCAAGGCGGGTTGCTTCCGCAGTCAAAGCCGCCGACTACGGCCGCAAAGGCAGGGGCTATAAGGACTTCTCCGCCGGAGCTTCCGAGGCGGGCGGCACAACCGATTCCGCAGACGACGGCGTTTACGAGGAATTCGACGACGGCACGGTCGAGCGCAAAAAACCCGACAGAGCCGAGCGGGTGCATTACCAAGCCCCCGAAGCGGCGGAAGCGCAGCAAGCGCAGGAGCCGGTGGCTACGGACGGTTACGAATCGTTTGCCGAAACCGACGAGGCCAAGGAAGCCCAAAAGCCGGCTCCGGCACCCGAAAAACCCAAAGCCCCCTCGAGCGACTTTATCGACTCGTTCGACGACTAAAAACACAACCCCGCAAAAGCGACGCTTTTGCGGGGTTGTGTTTTTAGAGATAAAAGATGGCGGATTATTTTTAAACACTGCCAAAACTAATCCATCCAAGTCCGGAAGGACTTGAATGTGGATAACCCGGGGTGAGCGAAGCGTAACCCCGGGTAAAGCGAATACTTTTTCTTTTCCTCCCCACCCTCCCTTCCAACTTCGCTTGCGAAGTTGGAAGGGAGGGTGGGGAGGAGGGGGGGGTGGGCGTGTCCGTGCCCGGGGTTACGCTTCGCTCACCCCGGGTTATCCACGTTTAACGCCTACGGCGTTATTAGCAAATGCGCAGGTAGTGCTTATTTCACATCCATCATAACAGATAAAAGATAAAAGGAAATGGATGAAAATCGAATTTGCATCAATGATTCTTAGCTCAAAAACCGATTCTATCCGATCTCTTTTATCTTTTATCTTTTATCTGTTATCTCTTATTCGTATGCAAAAAATCTTTGACATCCCCAAATTCCTATGCTATACTGTATGCAATTACACCATATCAATTAAAAAAGGAGATAAAAAGTCAATGCCCAGGTTTATCAACGAAGAGTGTATCGCGTGCGGCGCGTGCGCCGGCGAATGCCCGACCAACGCAATCAGCGAGGGAGACGGCAAGTACGTAGTCGACGAGAACGAGTGTATCGATTGCGGCGCGTGCGATTCCAGCTGCCCAACCGGTGCGATTAAAGAGAAGTAACAAAAAGGTTCGGTTTTGCATTCGCAAAACCGAACCTTTTTGTTAGTGATAAGTAATAAGTGATGAGTTGTGGATAAGTGTCTGATTGTTCACAAACCGTGTTCTTTTGCTCCGGAGCAAAAGAACGAATCTCGTATTCCCACCCACACTTATCCCTAACTCATCACTTATCACTCATCACTTTTCACTTATCGCTCATCACTTTTCACTAACTCCCCCGGCTCCCCTACCCCGTACCCTTTTTCCGCGATTTTCGGCAATAGCAGCTTTAGCATCTTGGGGGTGCCGGAGTTGGTGATGTGGAACAAAACTACCGCGCCCGGGTGCAGGCGCGACGCGATTTTTTCGGCATTTTTTACGGGGTCAATCGGCTCGCGCCCCCAGTCCACGATGGCGATGCTCCACAGCGTTGTCTTTAGGCCTAAGCTTTCCGCCGTTTTTAACGTGCGTTCGCAAAACCGTCCTTGGGGCGGGCGGAAAAACCGCAAGGGGGCGCCGCCGTACTGCGCGGCGAATTTTTCGCCCATCGTCGCAATATCGGTTTTAATGCCCTCGTCGCCGAGCGTCGGCAAGTCCTTGTGCCGGTCGGTGTGGTTCCCGATTTGATGCCCCTCGGCCAGCATTCGGCTCACAAGCTCGGATTCTTGCAGATAATTGCTGCACAAAAAGAATGCGGCCTTAATGTCGTGCTCCGCCAACAAATCGAGCACCTCCGCCGTGTAGCCCGCCTCATAGCCAAGGTCAAACGTAAAATACACCTTTTTTTGGCTTGTATCGCCAAGATAGAAGCCGTCGTGCGCCGCCAACAGCTCGGCGCCGTACGCGGGCGGCTCGGGCGGTTCTTCCCGCGTGTTGGGCACTACGCCCCAAGAGATAACCGGCGAAGAAAACGCCGTAAAAATTGCCAAGCCAAACAGCAGAGCGGCTAAAACCGCTCCGAAACGAGACATCTTTTTCATAGAGTTATTATACGCAAATCAGGGCGAAAAAACACTTGACGAAAGAGGCTTATGGACGTATAATAGATTTACTATATTTAAGGAGACTTTTCCCCATGACCGAAATGTTTAACGACGTATTGGAAAACAACGAGCACATCGTAGCGGTGTATAAACCCGACAAAACTAAGTTCCGATGGGGCGTAAGCTTGTCCATTTTGGGCAGCACCGTTTGGTTTTACCTTTTCCTGTTAGTGGGACTCATTCCCGATGAAGGCTCAGAGCCGATGCCGTGGCAATTCTACCCCATTATGGCCGGCATCATCACCGGCGTAATTGTCGTCATCTTTATCGTGACTTTTATTTTTACCGGCGTTTATTTCAAAAATAAGTTTTACGCCTATACCAATCGGCGTATCATCATCCGGAGCGGCATTTTGGGCATTGACTACAAAAGCTTGGAGTTTAAGTTTTTGACGGCGACCATCGTAAATGTTTCGCCGCTCGATAAAATCTTAAAGCGCAATACCGGATCGATTAAATTCGGCAGCCCGAGCTCGCAAATCGGAAGCGTCGCAAACGGCGCGGCCAATCTTTACGCTTTTAAGCATATCCTACGGCCCTATGACACGCTGCGGGAAATAAAAGAAGCCATCAACCAAACCGAAGCCCCCGCTGCGCAAGCGGACGCTAAAAAAAGCGCGCTGGAAAAACTGACGCCCGAGGAACGCGCCGCGCTGGGGTTATAGGATTAATGGACTAAAGCTTTGCTCTCTTTATAAAGAAAGATTTCGTCAAGTATAGATATTCGTGAAAAAGGATTGGAGGTCGCGGCATGGTTATCTATCACGGATACGGTTCCCGTAGAAACGCCAAAAATATTAGAAAACGAACGGATGCTGGACTTCGGGCAAGGCTTTTATACAACCGCCGTAAGACAGCAAGCCGATCGCTGGGCAGAACGCGTGGCGGCAAAACGTAAAACAAGTGTCCGCATCATTACCGAATATGAGTTTGATTCTGACACCGCGCTTAGAGGGCTGGCCGTCGTCTCTTTTGAAAGCCCCGACGACGCTTGGTTGGATTTTGTTTACCAAAATAGGCTGGGGAAAACGCCCGCCATCCCTTACGATGTCGCAAAAGGTCCCGTGGCGAACGATCAGGTTTACGCAACCGTGCTTTTATACGAGCAAGGGTTAATAAGCAAGCAGGCCGCCATAACGGAACTAAAGATCCGCCCGCTTTATAATCAAATTCTTTTCCACACAGAAAAATCTTTGAGCTATTGCCGTTATATCCGGCATTTTGAAATCGGGGGCACAAATGGATAAGAATAAATTTGCCGCGATACTACCGCTTATCATCGGGGGGCTTGCGAATAAAATCATCGAAGAAACCCATGTCAGCGAAGATGAAGCGTTTGATAAACTATATAATTCTAAGCTGTATACCGTGTTAGAAGACGAGAAAACAAAGGTTTGGACATACAACGTCCCAAAACTGTTTGATTTGTATGCAACGGAAATCGAGTCGGGCAGATTGGAACTGCCGGAATATTAGGAGATGCCATGTCGGAAGCAATCAAGCCCGAGGTCGTTAAGTTTAAAGCGTTTTGCTTGGAACGGTATAAATACGCGCGAAACCTTACGGGGCGCGAGGCGTTAAGTATTTTTCGCAAATTCGGTGTAATGAAGTATATCGGTGACTATTTTGACGTGCTGCACACGTTCGGCGCGCAGTATATCGTTTCGGACATCGACGCATTTATCGAAGAACGGCGCTAAATCACAAATGCCGGACGCGGGGGCGATTTGCGCAAACGCCCCCGTCAGACTGGGGAAAAACTCCAGGTCGTCCGCCGGGGCAGGGAGAAGTTGTCTGCGGAGGCGGCAGCGCATTGACAGAAAATCGAAGCGTCAGCGGAGATTTTATGCCCGTAGGGCGGCAAAAACTTGCTTTTTGCCGCCCTCCTGAACTCCGTTCCCCCGACAACTTCCGATGTGAACAGTTTTTTTCCGGTCTGCCGCCCCTATTTGTCAGTCCCCATTTGTTATTTTTACATATCCTTCCAGCGGTAAGCGCAGTCGAATAACATGCATTTTTCGCATTTGCGGTCACAGCGGGGGCCTTCCGGGGGCGGGGGCTCTTTTTCTTTTTTCTTTTGGGTGGTGGCGTGTACGTCAAAATGCGGCTTTTGGTAGTCGCGCTCGGGCTCGCGCGGGGGGACGGCGTTGACATGGACGCCGCCGTATCCCCCGCGGTCGCGCTCCCCATGCCGCTCTTCCCCGCCGCGTTCACCGTACCGTTCTTCCCCGCGCTCCTCGCGGCCGTCAAAACGCCGCCCGTCTAAGAATTCGTCGTAGCGGCGACGCCCGCCCTTTTTGTACTCGCGTGCGCCGCTCTCTAAAATGAGCTCGATTAAAATCACGTCCTCGCCGATTTTGCGGATGCACGACATCGGCACAAAAACGTCTTGGGCGCGCGAAAAAAAGAACCGCCGCGCATACGGAATCACAATCCCTTTCACCTCGCCGCCCGGGCCCGGGCAAAAAATGAGGTCGATGATGCGCCCGAGCCTTCGGCCGTCGAGCACGTTGACGACCTCCTTTTGGCGTAGCTCGCAGAATGACATGGTGCCAAATTCGTTCATATACGCATTATGTATATGCGCAAATTCGACAAATATTGACAAAACGCCGGATTATCCCCAAATCGTCGGCAAAGGGGTTGTCACGGGGACGAAAGTTTGGCAAGCTTAAAAATACACCGCCAACGCCTTTAGCTCTTCTTCCGACGCGGCGCGCATGACGGCATTTGAATCTTGGACATCCGCTCCCCGGATAAAGCCGCGGAAGCCCTTATACGCATCAAAAAAGCCGTTGGTATAGGCCGACGCGATGCCGAACTCTACCACGGGTGCCGAGCTGTAATACCAGTTCTCAAACAACGGCAGGCTCATCAGCTCCGTCACGCCCAAAATGCCGCCGACATATGCCGTCTCCGCCCGGTTGACTTCTGCCGAGAATAACGCAAAATTGTTCCTAAGGATTCCGCTTACATACCAACCCACGATGCCGCCGACCGCGACAATCCCGTTTTGAGCGCTTTTTTGAACGTCAAAGCCTCCCTCAAAGCCGCAGGCCTCAATCACTGCGTTGCTGATTCCGGCGATACCTCCCGCTTGAATCTCGTGCGTGCCGGCGCTTACTCCGATTTGTCCTACGCTCTTTGATTTGGCGATGTAACCGACATTCATGGTGGCAATCCCGCCGACTCTGATAAAACGCTGCTGATTTCCGGCATACGTTGCTTCGATCAAAATATCCCCCATATTCCGACACTCCTCGATACGGCCGACGTTATAAAGCACAATCCCGCCGATGTGCGGATTCCAATCGGCAGACGGCGTAACTTGGCTGAGCGACGCGTTATTAATGCAATTTTGCACCTTGCCGCCCGCCAAATTATCAAATACAATGCCGCCGGTATCCGCCGTGTCTCCGGCAATGCGCGAAAGCGGTTGCGTGACGCAGTCGGAAACGGTGCCGGTATTTTCTCCCGCAAAAGTGCCTATCATGCACTCCTTCGTTCCCGTATTTTTTACTTCGAGGTCGCATAAAACCGTGCAGTTTTTAATGGTTCCACTATTTATGGCTGCCACGGCCGAAATAAACACGCCAATCTTATCCGATTCCGGATTAAGCGACGCCTCGATGCGCGAACTGACGGTGACGGAAATATCCGAAATCAAGCCTCTGTTTTCGATGCAGATAAATGCAAAATCATCGTCAACGGAGAATGTCGGGAGGCCTGCCGCCGCGATGCTTGCGGAGGAGCCGGCATGCGGGCTTTCACCGCTCACGGGTTCGGTAAAAGCTTCTTGCCCGCCCGTCGCGACATAGTTAAGATTCTTAAGCTCTCCCGTCAGTGTATGAAAAAGCGGCCCGAACCCCTCTGCCTCCAGGGTGTGGCCTCTGCCGTCAAAAATGCCGGAAAAGTCCCCCAACGTAACATCCGCAGGCAGCGTGAGATCGGCGGATAAGACATACCAGCCGTTTTTAACCGGCGCGGAAAGCTCGCCTGCGGAAGAGATAAACGTGGGTTCCTCCGGCGACGGAGGGCACACGCAAGGCTCCTCGCCGCAATCGGCGCAAACTGGCGGGCACACGCAAGGATTTTCGCCGCATTCGGCGCAAACGGAGGGGCACACACAAGGCTCTTCGCCGCAATCGGCGCAAACGGGGGGCCACACACCAGCGTGTTCGCCGCAATCGGCGCAAACGGGGGTCGCCACACCAT
>WQYM01000098.1 GCA_009781235.1 Bacillota bacterium | reverse complement strand
TTTGCGCTCGTGTCATCGTAAACCTCGGGTCGCTATCGCTCCCCGCTTTGGCTAAAAATATGCCCCCGGCATATTTTTACGGCTTCGCCGCCGCGTCGCGTCCCGGCCGCCCTAGCTTTATGCCGACTCTCGGCATTTTCGACGTGAATCCCGGCTTCGTTCCCCGGGCAGAGCCGTAACCGAGGAATCCCGATTACCCATAGGGGGCGACCCATCGGGCGACCCGCCGCCCAGGGGAGAGCCATAGCCGAAAGGATACCGTTTCCACCGTAGGGCGGGGGCTTGCTCCCGCCGTCCCCGGGCAGGGCCGTAACCGAGGAATCCCGATTACCCGTAGGGGGCGACCCATCGGACGCCCCGCCGGTTGCCGATTTCCCGTCAGCGTCGACGCCCTCGCCGACCCGTCGCACCCGGGAAAGGCAACAAAAAAATCCCCGGCAAACGCGGATGCGCTTGCCGGGGATTTTTTTGGATTAAATATAAATGATGAAATATAAATTAATGATATTACAAGTAATGATTGATTAACGAAATGCAATAGCCCGAAATTTATATTTTATATTTTATACTTCTTTTAACGCTTTCCTCTTCCCGTGCACCGACGTAGCCAAATACAATCCGCCCAAAGCAATCAGCAGTAAGCCGCCGCCGAACATCATGGAGCCAAGGTCGCCGACGGTTCCGCAAGCGCAGCCGCCCTTAGAGCCGGGCGTCTCCGCTTTACTTGCCTCAGCGCCCGCTCCGGCGGCGTTCACCGCACGCACCTTAAAGGTGTATTCCTTGCCGTTCTCTAACCCGGTAAAGGTGTACTTGAGCGCATTGCCCGCGTCCTTCCACGTGCCGCCGTTGTCAGACGAAACCTCGTACTTGGTGATACCGGAGGCGTTGGTAGCGGGGGCTTTCCAACTAAGGTCTACCTTCTTGTCGCCCCCCTTTGCCGCAAACGATAGCGGGGCGGACGGCGTGCCAAGCTGTTCGGGGCCGCCCGTGGGAGTCGCGGACGCCACGGCCGCGGCGCCGTTGCCTTCGGCGTTAACCGCGCGCACGCGGAAGTTATATTGCGTGCCGCCGGTAAGCCCCGTAAAGGTATGACCCGTCGTGCTGGACGCATCGACCCACGTGCTTCCGTTGTCGGATGAGACTTGGTATTTGGTGATGGCGGAAGCGCCGGTATTCGACGGAGCGCCCCACGAAAGCGCTACCTGGCCGTTGCCCGGCGTTGCGCTAAAGTTTGTAGGAGCGCCCGGTGCGCCCGAAACCACTACCTCCGGAACATATTCCGGGGGTTTAGGGTCGTTGGCGCCGTCGGAAACGGCCACGGCCGCGCCCGGCGTCACGATGGGCACCTCGAACACGTTAATCGAGAATACGTTGGTCGCCATGCGCGTAGACCCCTCGGTCGCCGTCACGGTAATCTTACCTCCAAGTGCGCCGGCGGTTGCGGGCGCGGTTCCGGTGAGCGCGCCGGTCGCCGTATCGAAGCTTAAGCCGCCCAGATCGCCCGCCACCGAATACGTGGCGGTAATGGTCGCCAATGCGCCCGTCCTAAATACCGTGCGGGTCGGCTTTAAGCTGACCGAAACCGGCTTGCCTTTTTCGATATTGATATTTAAACCGTCCACGCCCTGATAGCCGATGGAAACCATGCTGTTGGCACGCATACAGGAGATGTTGTGCATGGCGCGCCTTAATGCGGCGACGTGCGTCGCGGTGGTCCCCGTGCCCGCTTTTCCGCTGTCTAAAATCATATCCCCGCCGCCGCGGATCATGTTATCCGAATTCATGTACCCTTGGGACCAGTCGGTGACGACCGCGCCCCTAAAGCCCCACTCGCCTCTAAGCAACTCGTTGAGCGCGCCCCAGTGCTGGCCGGCCCACGTGGTGCCGATGCGGTTAAAGGCGCTCATGCACCCTAAAGCGCCGCCCTCTTCTACCGCGTAACGCCACGTTTCGGCGTACACCTCACGGATGGTTTGCTCGTTTGCCCATGTGACCAGGGAGTTCGGGTTGTCGCGGTTGGTTTCTTGGTCGTTTAAGAAAAAGTGCTTCATAAACGCGACGCAGCCTTTAGACTGCATCCCGCGGATGACCGCAGCGCCGATTTTGCCGGACAACAGCGGGTCCTCGGAGTAGTATTCAAAGTTTCTGCCGGAGAACGGAGAGCGGTGCGAGTTCATCGCCGGGGCGTAGAGCCCTGCGTAACCGCCGAGTAAGCCTTCGTTGCCGATGGCGTCGCCTTGGCGCCGGGCAAGCTCCTGATTATAGGTTTGCGCCACCAAGTGCGGGCTGGCGTAAAAGCAGGTGTTGGTAGCGCTCAAGGCGCCGTGCGGGCCGTGGCTGCCGTGCGCCACAAAGCCGGTCGGGCCGTCCGGGCATTCACCGTTATAGTAACCGAAGCCGTCTAAGCCGTTCGTCGGGTTGCCCATCGCAAAGCCGCCCGATGTGATGCCGGACATTTGCGCGATGGAGAATTGGTCTAAGAACTCCTCCCATTTGGCGTCGTCTTTGGCCAAGCCGTACATGTCGCCCAGCATAATCCTGCCGCCCGCCGGAGTTACACCGGTTTTAGGCAGGATCGTCGTATCCCACGGCCCGGAGCTGGGAAGCCCGTTGCCTGAGCTCCAGTTGGCGGTCACGGCAAGCTCCGCCGTGTTGGCAGAACCGCCGAACACCTTGGGCCAAGTTCCCACCCAATCGCTACGCGAGAGAATCTTGTCGGCGCCGACCGCTTTGTTGAACATGTCGATGTTGGCGGTTCCCGCCTCGCCGAAAACGTTTTTGTAATCCTTGCCCGTCGAGCTCTTGTCAAAAACAATGTCCGCGGCCACCGTAAAGGAAATTTTATTGACCTTAGCCGCCGCCCAGCAGTCGTGCGAATCGCGCCCCACAAAAATGTTGTAGGTCCCGGCCTCTAAAACATACTTGCCCGTCGCCATGTTCCAAGACGCCATTTGCTTTGCCGGGAACGATAACAGCAGCGTATCCTCGGCGCCGGGGTCTAAGAGCTTGGTTTTATCAAACGCCGCCAATACGACGTGCGCTTTTTCGATTCCTCCGGCGGTGTAGGGCGGGTTGTAGTATACCTGAACTACGTCCTTGCCCTTAACGGCGCCCGTATTTTTAACCGTTACGTGCAGATTGATGACCGAATCCGCCGTTAAAGCGCCGCCCGTACCGTTGACCGTCCAATCGAACTTGGTGTAGGATTGGCCGTAGCCGAACGGGTACTGCACATTATCCCAATACTTAAAAGCTTGGTCGGTAAAGGCGCGCGTTTCGTAATAGCGGTACCCTAAATAAATGCCCTCGCGGTACGCGACGGTCGCTTGCTCTTGCGTAGCGCCGGCAGCATTGCGGTAGCGGTTGCCGTTTTGCACTAAGTTGTTGCCGAAATTCTGCCAAACGGGGTCTTTTTTAAAGTCTTTAGAGAAAATGTCGACCGTCTTGCCCGAGGGGTTAACATCCCCGCACAGAATCTTGCCGAGCGCTTTCATGCCCTGGCCGCCGGGATACCCGACGTGCAGCACCGCGTCCACGCCGAGCTCGGCGGTGTCGACAAAGCCTAATTCAAAGCTGGTGCCCGTGTTTAGTAGCAGGATGATTTTGCCAAAGCCCGAGGCCTTGACCATCTTGATTAAATCTTCCTCGTTTTTGTCGAGTTGGAGGTAGTGCTCGGAAGCGCTGGTTCTGCCGCGCATAATGCCCGAGGTGGAGCTTTGCGGGTAAGATGTCCTCGGCAAGTCAAACGCCTCGCCGCCGACACGGGATAAAAAGATGAGCGCCGCGTCGGAGTAGTCGGCGAACGAACCCTTAATCGTGTCGGTATACTTGGCCGCCTCGGTTTCGTCCACGGGAAGCCCGTAATACGTCGCCGTACCGCCGTCCGTCACGTTAAAGTCCCGGCATTTGCCGGAAGCGTTGTCGTCGCCGTAAAACGTCACCAACGCCGGGTTCACCGAAAAGCCGGCGTCTGTCAGCGAGCTCGGGACCGTTTGCGCGTTTGCGCCGCCCGCGCCGCCCGAGGAGCCCGAGCCGCCCAAAACGGGGCGCTTGGTGTTCTTGCCAAACAAGCTGACTTTTGAGTTCTTTGCCAAAGGAAGCGCGTTTGCCGCGTTCTTTAAGAGCGTCATGCCCTCTTCGGCGATCTCTACGGTGAGTTCGTTCGCCTTGGTAGTCGCCTGCGCTTTGCTCGTAATGCCGGCGTCCGGCACATACGCGTCGGCCGTGTCCACCTTAGCGGCGCTAAAGCCCGAAAGCGAAAACCCCATGCCGGTAAAAACCAGCACAAAGCCCGCGACCATAGTTATCAGCGAATGCCAATAACGTCTAAAAACTTTTTTCATTTTTTGCCCTCCGGAATGTTTATGTGTGTATTTTAACATAACAAATCAGATTAGTCAACACTTATTTGGTCTTATTTTACGCCGTTCAATTTAAAATTTATGCCCATTTTGGCGAAAAGCAACGCCCGTAAGTCTCCGGACGTGCCGCAAACAAAGTCCGTTTTGGGTAATATGAACGCCTGCATACTGGAAATATAGAGGAAAAAGTGGGTTTTTGTCTCGATTGCTTTAAACAACTGCGAATATGCGCTTTCGCCCCCCTCGTTGATATCGTTTCCTTTTTTGGCACGATAGCACACCTTATCCACAGTAAAACCGACGGCTAAAAGTGAATCGTCGCCTACGGCCTTGGCGGATTTAATCAGCTTACGGATGGTATGGCGCTGAATCCACCAAAACAAAAACGGGAACCCGGCCGCCAGAACAAGCAGTAGGACGCCAAACACAATATCCTCCGAGCCCTCGATCGGCGGTAGCAGGGAGACTACGCCGATAGCGGCGAACGCGACGGAAATAACCACCCAGAGCCATTTGAGGTGCCTTTGATGGTACTTGTTCAGCGCCACAATCGCGGCCGCGTCCATTTTAGTACGCACTTCGACGATGGAAGCCGGCATCAAAGGCGGCTCAGATGATTCGACGGCGGATTCGTTGATGATTTCTTCTTCCATGAATTGTCCTTGCATGATATAGTCGTTAGGCAAATGCGCTATACCATACCCTCCTTTTAAGTTTGTTTCTGCCTGTGACTTTGCGTTACAATATGAAAGCAGGCTATGCGGCACTTTTTATTCGTGACCTTACGGCTCGACTGTTCGATGGGAGTGTATTGCCGCCAAATCGCTTTCAATTGTTTATCAGTCGGATATTGGCCGGAGAGCCTTTATCTCCCGCAAGGATACGAGAAACGGTTTTAAGGCGGGCAGCGCATTTGTCTGACATTTTTTCACACAGGAGTTTATGCCTATGGTTTATGTCGGAATCGATATCGCCAAATTCACGCATTTCGCCGCCGTCATGGATAGTGACGGTGTCGTGCACTGCAAGCCATTTCCGTTCGATAACGGACTCTCCGGCTTTAAGCGGAAAGATTGCATTTCTAGGCGCAAAAGAAATAGGCTCTTAGACCCGCACTCAATTATCCATAACTTATCATTTATCATTTATCATTTATCATTTATCATTTATCATTTATCATTTATCATTTTATCATTTCTTCTTAAACTTGTCCTGCAGCGCCCTTAACATATCGTCTAAACTCTGCTCTTTTTGCGGCGGGACGTTTTGCGGGCGCAAAGACCCTTGCGAACGGTTCGGGTCATATGGGGGGCGGGGGCGAGACGGGTCAAAGGGCGGGCGGTCGCGGCTTTCGCGCATTTTAGCCAGTTCCTCCGGCGTTTTTTTGGCGGGCTTTTCGAGCCCCGGCGTACGCATCGAAAGGTTTATGCGCTGCTTTTGCGGGTCGACGCCGAGTACGCGCACCTTGACCACCTGTCCGACCTTTAACACCTCGCCGGGGTGCTTGATGTAGCGGTCGGAAATTTCGGAAATGTGCACGAGGCCGTCGTGGTGCACGCCGATATCGATAAACGCGCCGAAATCAATTACGTTGCGCACCGTCCCGGTCAGTTCCATCCCCTCTTTTAAGTCCTTCATGTCCAATAAATCCGCGCGCAGCACGGGCGGCGGGAGCGAATCGCGGATGTCGCGGCCGGGCTTTAAAATTTCCTCTACGATATCATGCAGCGTAGGCTCGCCCACGCCGGCCTCCTCGGCCAGCTTTTTTGCGCCGTACTCCTTTACCTTGTCTTTAATGTCAATCAGCTTGCCGCCTTTTACGTCGTCTTCGCCGTAGCCGAACGTTTGCAGCAGTTTTTCGGCGGCCTTATAGGATTCGGGGTGGACGGACGTGTTGTCGAGCACGTCCTCGCCGTCGGGGATGCGCAAAAAGCCCGCGCACTGCTCAAACGCCTTGGGGCCTAATTTTGAAACCTTTAAAAGCTCCTTGCGGGAGGAAAACTTTTTGGCTTTGCGGTACTCGACGATATTTTTCGCGATGCCGGTATTTAAGCCCGACACGTAGGCAAGCAAAGAGTACGAAGCGGTATTCAAATCCACGCCGACGCTGTTGACGCAGTCCTCCACCACGCCCGTTAGTACGTCGGTGAGGCGCTTTTGCGGCATATCGTGCTGGTATTGGCCGACGCCGATGGATTTAACGTCGATTTTTATGAGCTCGGCAAGGGGGTCGAGCAACCGCCTGGCAATCGAAATCGCGCCGCGGATGGTGACATCAAAGTCCGGGAATTCCTCCGCCCCGACCTTGGAGGCGGAATAAACGGACGCTCCCGCCTCGTTGACCACCGCATAAGATACGGGGAGATTGTATTCCCCTATGAGCCCCGCCGCAAAAATTTCCGTTTCCTTGCTGGCGGTGCCGTTGCCGATGCTAATGACGTTGATGCCGTGCTTTTTGATAAGCGCCAGCACCTTAAGTTTTGCGTCCTCGGTTTGCTTTTCACCCATCGTTACGTAAATGACGCCGTGGTCGAGCACATTGCCGGAGGAATCCACCACCGCTAATTTGCAACCGGTGCGAAAGCCCGGGTCTAAACCCAAAATCACCTTGCCTTTCAGCGGCGGCTGGAGCAAAAGCGGGCGCAGGTTGACCTCAAACATCTTAATCGCCTGCTCGGACGCGCTCTCGAATAGCTCGCCGCGCACCTCGTTCTCGATGGAGGGGAAAATGAGACGCTTATACGAATCGGCAATCGTCTCGTCCATCACTTGGTTAAAGATGCTCTCTTTTTTATGCAGCGCCTTGATTTTATTTAACGCGGTTTCCTCGTCGGATTTGATGCCCGCCTTTAAACACTCGTCGGACTCGCCGCGGTTGATGGCGAGGATGCGGTGCGGCGGGATGCGCGCAATGGGCTCGCTAAACTCGGCGTACATCTCGTAGATTTGCTTTTTGGGGTTTTTCTCGTCTTTGGGGTCGAGTTTGCATTCGATGAGCCCGATTTCATACAGCGTTTCGCGCAGGGTTTTACGGACAACCGCGTCGTCGGAAATGCGCTCGGCGATGATGTCCTTGGCGCCCGCTAAGGCGTCCTCACGCGTCGGCACGCCTTTTTCCTCGTTGATATAAGGCTCGCAAAGCGCCAACACGTCGCCTATTTTCAGCTCCTGCGCCTGTATGATGTCCGCAAGCGGCTCCAATCCGCGTTCGATGGCGACGGAGGCGCGTGTCTTTTTCTTTTGCTTGTAGGGACGGTAAATGTCCTCGACCTCGGTCATCGTTTTTGCCGCGTCTAAGGCGGCGGCCAGCTCGTCGGTCCACTTGCCCTGCTCTTCGATGATTTTTTGCACTTCCTCCTTGCGCTTTTGCAGGTTTTGCAAATACTGCAAGCGGTCTGCGAATTCGCGGATGACCTGGTCGTCGCACTCGCCGTGCATTTCCTTACGGTAACGCGCGATGAACGGAACCGTGTTGCCGTCGGCGATTAAATCGACGATGTTGGAGGCGTACTCGGGTTTTAACTTGAATTCTTCGGATAATTTTAGTTTGATGTCCATGGGATTCCTTTTTTGCAATGCACAGTGCGTAGTGCACAATGCTCAATGATGGTTAATATATTGATATTCTAATACATTTGCCCAAAAAAAGCAACTGTTTTTTAGCATGCAATGATTTTGTTTGACTTTGCAAAACGGTTTTGATATACTTATTTAAGACTGATGCACCATATAGTGTGTGCATACGGGAGGCCGAATATATGAAAAAGAAAATCTGTTTTTTCACCGTTATGTTGCTTTGCGCGCTTTTGTGCGCGTCGGCTTTTTCGGCGTGCGTCGGTTCAAGAACCCCGCGGCAAAACCGACCGGGCGAAAATCCCGGCGACAATACGCCTCCGGACGACGATGTTACTCCTCTTCCGGCACCGGTATATACGGTCACGTATAACACGGGAGGCGGCTCGAAGGTCGACGCGTTTATCGCTTTAGAAGGCTTCCCCGTCTTTCTCCCCGTCGAGCCCGCAAAAGACGGTTACACCTTCGACGGCTGGTATCGCGACATTACCTTTACCCAAGCGGCAACTTTTCCGTTCAGCTTGACGCAAAACGTAACGCTGTACGCCAAATGGAAGGCTCTCACCGTCCCGCCCGACGGCCCGCCCGTCGAACCCCCGATAGAGCCCCCGGTAGAACCGCCCGTCGATCCGCCCGTCGAGCCGGGAAAGCTTGCCACGCCCAAGCTTAGCATCAGCGCATCGCTCAACCGCATCGTTTGGGATGCCGTGCCGGGCGCGACCGAGTATTGGATTCAACTCAACGGCGGCGCCGTTATGGGCCCCATCACCTATACGTATTATTATCCGGAATCGCTCAATTCGGACGCTTACACCATAAAAGTCTCGGCATCGGGAGGCGCCGGTACCGTCTCTTCGGAATGGGCTTCTATCCAATACATCGTCGGCACCTTTGGGCTTACCTTTTCCTCCGTCAACGACGGCCAGAGCTACGGCGATTCCTATTTGGTCATGCAGGGCAGCGCCGTACCGGACGGCAGCGGCAGGATTTTTATCCCCTCCGTCTATAACGGGCGGTTTGTGACGCAAATCGGCAACAGCGCCTTTGCAAACCAGACGGCGCTCACCAATCCCGTGTTCGGCGAAACGGTTTCGTTTGTGGGAAACGGCGCTTTTGCCAATACGGGCTTTATGAACAACGCCGCGAATAATTCCGTCATCTACTTAAACCGCTGGGCCGTCGGCTATAAGGGAACCATCCCCTCAAACCTTACCTTCCTCCCCGATACGCTGGGCATCGGCGAAGCCGCGTTTGAATCTAATACGACGATAACTTCCGTCGTCGTTCCCCCGGGCGTCAGGCGCGTCGGCTCGTACGCTTTTAGGAATTGCCCGAATTTGGCAAGCATCAGTATCCCTGCAAGCGTGCGGGATATGGGCCAATCTGCTTTTTTAAATACGGCCATCTGGAGTACTGCGGAAAACAGTAGCGTGGTGTATGCCGATCAATGGGTGGCGGGGGTAAAGGGCATGCTAAGCGGCGCCGTTACGCTGCAGCCCGACACGGCCGGCGCGTGTGACTGCGCGTTTACGGGTCAGACCGCCATGACGAGCATTACCCTGCCCGCAGCCATGATATATATCGGCTGGCGGGCGTTTGAATACTGCTCCTCCGCATTAATCATCCGCTCAATCGGCTCCTCCCAGCCCGCCACCTGGCATTCCGGCTGGAATTTAGACAACCCCGGCCGCACGGTGATTTGGGGCTATGCCGGATAACAAAAAATATGGATAAAGAAATCGGACAATAGACTTCCTCGGAAATTAATTTGACATTTTTCATAATTTGCGGTACAATGATCTTATGGATACGCAAATTACGCGATACGAAAAGGCTTCCAAGCTAAGCGATGCGGATTTTAAGCAAAT
>WQYM01000097.1 GCA_009781235.1 Bacillota bacterium | reverse complement strand
TCGTCATCGCGGCGCTCGGTCACAGCCTAATCAAAACCGACGCCGTTGCCGCTACCTGCACAACTGCGGGCAACCCGGATTACTGGACTTGCTCGGTGTGCGGCAAGTATTTCGCTGATTCAGAAACCGTTACAGAATTAACCGCCTCGCAAATCGTTATTGCGGCTCTCGGCCACAGCTTAACTAAAACCAACGCCGTCGCGGCTACTTGTATAACTGCGGGCAACCCGGATTACTGGACGTGCTCGGCTTGCGGCAAATATTTCGTGGACGACGCAGGGACGACCGAACTGGCGGCTGGACAGATAGTAATTGCGGCTCTCGGCCATTCCCTCACTAAAACGGACGCCGTTGCGGCGACCTGCGCAACTGCGGGCAACCCGGATTACTGGACGTGTTCGGAATGTGGTAAATACTTCGTGGACGATGCAGGAACAACGGAATTAACCGCTTCGCAAATCGTCATCGCGGCCCTCGGCCACAGCCTAACCAAGACCGACGCCGTCGCGGCGACCTGCACGACTGCGGGCAACCCGGATTACTGGACGTGCTCGGTTTGTGGCAAGTATTTCGCTGATTCAGAGGCCGTTACAGAATTAACCACCTCGCAAATCGTTATTGCGGCCCTCGGACATACTTGGAGCGCTTGGACCGAAACTACCGCGCCCACTGAAACGGAAGAAGGAACTGAAATGCGGACTTGTTCAATATGCGGCGAAACTGAAACGCGGACAATTCCTGCCAAGCAAAAACAAGAAAGCTATATCGTGGCGGAGCAATTTGGCGCGTGGGTCGGTAATGGTGCCGCCACCGCAATGATAAACGCAGACCACACCAAATTTGTGAGATTGCTTTTGAACGGAAACACAGTCGATGCTTCTGATTATACCGTAACGGCTGGCAGTACGGTTATCACGCTAAAAGAAAGCTATTTGATGACGCTCGGAAACGGAACACATAGCTTTTTTGCGGAGTTTAACGATGGAATATCGGGTACAATTACGCTGACCGTAAATAAAACGAGCAGTAGCGATTCGGGTGGATTATCCGGCGGTGCAATCGCGGGAATTATTATTGGTATTATCGCGGCGTTAGCAATCGCGGGATTCTGCGTGTATTGGTTCGTGATTCGGAAAAAGAAACAGACGCAAAATTAGTAGAAACAAAAGTGCGTTCGACGGAAGCGGATCAGCGACAAATAATAGACGCATTAGCCACGATAGGCGTAAAGATTTGTTTTAGGAAATAGGCTTAGCGCGAAAGGCAAGGAGGCTTTCAATGAAAAACACAGCTAAAACACTTAATGTTTGGTTGATAACCGTCGCGGTGTTCCTAGCATTGCTCTTGAAAAATAGCAAGCAAACTCAACAAAGAACTTCAGATGGCCTTTGGGGAATATTTGCAGTTTGTTGCCAAAGAGAAAGCTCGCTTTGTGAGTAGAATAGCCGGAACTCTTAGCTGATGTTTCCGGGTAAGAAACAGTTAATAACCCTCGAAATTTTTTTGTGATTCCATCGTGAATCGTCCGGTAAAAACCCATAGGGCGGATGCCGTGTTCGGGGAGCGTGTGGCGCAGCAAGCCCCCGACAGGCGCCGCCCGGCGTTCACGATAAACCAAAATTTCGCAGATAACGTACTACAACAAAAAAATCCACATAATAAGTGGAACTTAATAATTAGCATTTCAGACAAAAAATGAGCGCCGTTTTATGTTGACAAAAAATCGTAATTTGCAGTATAATAACAAAAAAGCAAGTGCCGAGCTGTTATGCCCGACACTCATTTTCAAAAAACAACGGTGATTAAGTCTGTTACTCCTTTCTAAAATTTTTTACACTTCGATTCCGATATGTGTGAAATTATGTGTGAAATATGAGTGAAAGTCCCGCCACACCTCTAAAAACCGTTATTACAACACGTTTTTGCAGTTGCCAAAAGAATAAGGATAATATTTTTAAGGAATCATGATTTGTTTCGCCAAAAAAATCTATAATTCATCACTTATCACTTATCACCTATCACTTCCATGGACGCAACAAACGGTTGCGCAGACCTTGCCGTATTCCGCTTGACAACGGCAATACAGCAGGGATATAATACGCATATGAGTTTAGCAAACAAAATTGTAGAAATCAGAAAAAGCAGTCATTTGACGCAAGAAGAGTTTGCGGGTAAATTTTTTGTGACCCGTCAGGCGGTGTCGCGGTGGGAGAACGGCGAAACTGCGCCCTCGCTCGACACGCTCAAGGCGATTGCGGGCGCGTTTAAGGTAGACGCAAATGCCTTGCTCGGCGTCGAAAACCCCGTTTGCCAAAGCTGCGGGATGCCGTTAAAAAGTGTTGATGAGCTCGGCGCCGAAGCGGACGGCGGCGTGAGTGCCGATTATTGCCGGTATTGCTACCCGGCGGGCGCCTTTTCGCGCGAGGTGAGCGTAGAGGAGATGGTTGAGACGAACCTTCAATTCCTGCAGCACTTTAACGCGGAGTCCGGGACGAATTATTCGGAGGCCGAGGCACGCGGGATTTTAAAGCAGTATTTGCCTACGCTGAAAAGGTGGAGGCAGGCGTAGAGAGGGTCATTTACAACTTACAATTTGCAATTTACGAATTGTGGATTTTGTTTTGGTAAGCTGAGCCAATCCGATATTTGTAAATTGTCAATAGTAAATCGTAAATATTATTACAAAAACGGTTGACAAAGCTTTAAAAATAGCATATAGTATAGACGTTGGAAGCGGATGGACTCATCTCACCGTACGGAAGTTGTTTCTACGGTAACGCGCAATAAAAATATAGCATCGCAAGTGGTTTATTTTTCGCGCCGGATGGTTCTTCTTCATCCGGCGCGTTTGTTTTGTGTTTTGCGACTCGTGGCTTGGGTTCGGATTCAAAAAACCGCATCTTAACCCCTAACCCCTAACCCCTAGTCCCTAATCCCTAAAAACCCGGAGGAATCGCTTATTAAACAGGATGCAGAAATCAACGAGAGGATCCGCGACCGTCAAGTCCGATTAATCGACGAAACGGGCGCGCAGGTCGGAATCGTGTCCACGCAAGAGGCCAAGTACCGCGCCGAGCGCAAATTACTGGATCTCGTAAAAATTTCGCCGAACGCCAACCCGCCGGTCTGTAAAATTATGGACTACGGCAAGTATAAGTTCGATATGTCTAAGCGCGAAAAAGAGGCTAAGAAAAACCAAAAAACGTCCGAGCTGAAGGAAGTGCGCCTATCCATGACCATCGAGCAGCACGACGTCGAAACCAAGGCCAAAAACGCGCGCAAATTTTTAGCCGCGGGCGACAAGGTAAAGGTTTCTATCCGGATGCGCGGTCGCCAGCAGACGCACGCCATTTTGGGCATCGGGGTCATGAATGACTTTTATGCCCAGTGCGAGGAGCTTGCCAACCTAGAAAAAAGGCCGGCGGCCGAGGGGCGGGAAATCATCATGATTTTGGTGCCCAAAGGCTCCGGGACGAAATCTGCCGAGCCGCAAGGGGCGCAGCCACCAAGGCCGCCCGCACCGCAGGGGGCGCAGCCCGTGCCGGTAAGAAACGGCGGGCCGCAGGGGCAGGGGGCGCCGGCGGCGCGTCCGCCCGGACAGCAGGGCGCACCGACGGCACGTCCGCCCGGACAGCAGATGCCCGCGAGGCCGCCCGCACAGCAGGGGGCACAGCCGCCAAGACCGTCTGCGCCGCATAATTCGCAGTCCGGCGGGAATTCCCGCCCACCGAATACTAAATGATAAATTATAAATGATAAATGATAAATTTCGGACTTGTTTCGGATTTCCTTAACAATAATCCATCCAAAATTTATCATTCATCATTTATCATTCATAATTAAAAAGGAGACACAATCATGCCTAAAATGAAAAGCCACAGCGGCGCAAAAAAGCGCTACAGCGTCACAGCAAGCGGAAAGGTCAAGCGCGGGAAGCAAGGCCATAACCACATTTTGACCAAAAAAGCGCAAAAGCGGAAAGTCGGTTTGCGCGAGACGGCGTATCTTGACTCGGAAAAGCAAACGAGAACGATACGCGTAATGATTCAGAAGTAACTAATTAAAAAACAAAGAAGGTATATTTACAATGAGAATTAAAAGAGCGGTAAACGCCGTTAAAAAACGCAGAAAAATAATGCGCCTGTCTAAAGGCTATTTTGGGTCCAAGTCCCGTTCCTACCGCATCGCGCGCGAAGCGGTAATGAAAAGCTTAATGTACGCCTATGTAGGGCGCCGGCTAAAGAAGCGCGATTTTAGAAAGCTTTGGATTGCGCGCATCAACGCGGCGGCGCGTCAAAACGGGCTGTCGTATTCTAAATTTATGTTCGGGCTAAAAACGGCCGGGATTACGTTGAACCGCAAAATTTTGGCCGAGCTGGCCGTATCGGACGCGGCCGCCTTTAGTGCGCTGGCGGCAAAAGCGAAGTTAAAGTAAAGAAGTTAAAAGTAAAAAGTAAAAAGTGTGGATATCGAAATGCGCGAATAAGTAAGTGTTCGTATATTTCAATCGTAGGGGTCGATGTCCTCATCGACCCGCACCTTATAGAAAAAGAACAAGATTGGGCGGGCAACCCGCCTTTTTTTGTGCCCGGCCTCGTAACACTATGGAAACGATACGCTCTTTCGACAATTCAAAAATCAAGCACGTCAAAAAACTGCTTGACGATAAAAAATACCGCGCCGAGCAACGCGGTTACGTTGCCGAGGGTGTGCTCTGGGTTAAGGATGCTTTAAGCTACAGCATGTTTGCGCCGGATAACGCGAAATATAATTTGGTTCGCGCCGTTTTTATCAAGGAATCATCGGTTGACGATTTTGTCGGACTTATTAAATTTGCCGAACAAAAACTCGGAGCGGACAAGGTTTTTACCGTCGCCGATAAGGTATTTGACAAAGTTTCCGATACCGAACACAGCCAAGAGATCATGGCGGAGCTCGGTCATCGACCCCGATGTTTAACCATTGAAAGCCCGTATATTTTATACTTAGACAGAATCCGCGACCCCGGGAATTTGGGTACCATTATACGTTCTGCCGTCGCAGCGGGGTTTGACTGCATTTTTTTAGACAATTGTGCGGATATATACAGCCCAAAAGTCGTCCGAAGCACGATGGGCGCATTATTGAAAATAGAATTTCACGACGCTAGCGGGTCGGTTCATTATTTAAAAATGTATCACGGCTCAAAAGACGGATATACCGTTTTCGCCGCCGATATGGGCGGTGAAAACGTGTTTAAACTCCGCGAAAAACCCGAAAAAGTTTGTTTAATCATCGGGTCCGAGGCGGACGGCATCCGGCCCGAGCTTTTAGCGCAAGCAGATAAAATCGTTTCCATCCCCATGCAAAATACAGAGTCACTTAATGCGGCGGTGGCTGCGGGGATACTTATGTACCAGTTAAGGGGCTAGGGGTTAGGGGCTAGGGGTTAGGGGAGCGGACGATAAAAAGGAGTGGATTATTCCGCGCTTAGACCGGGAGCGTATTTTCTTATCAAAGAGGGTGCGCGAACGGTCGGAGAGGGAACTGTAAAATCTAATCCGCAAAAACTAACCCCTGACCCCTAACCCCTAACCCCTAAAAAACCGGAGGTTTTTTCCATGTCAGGTCACAGTAAATGGGCAACCATCAAGCGCGCAAAGGGCAAAACGGATGCCGCGCGCGGCACGGTCTTTACTAAAATCGGCCGCGAAATCGCGGTCGCGGTCAAATCCGGCGGTCCGGATCCGAACCTTAACGCCCGATTGCGCGACGTAATCGCCAAGGCAAAGGCCGCCAATATGCCCAACGACAACATTTTTAGGGGCATCAAAAAAGCGGCGGGCGAGGAAGGCGCGGTCAATTACGAAACCATCGTCTACGAGGGGTACGGACCCGAGGGCGTGGCGGTGATTGTGGAGACGCTGACCGATAACAAAAACCGCACGGCCGCGGAGGTGCGGCACATTTTTGATAAATCCGGCGGGGCTTTGGGCTCGACGGGCTGCGTTTCGTACATGTTTGAAACTAAGGGTGTTATTTTGATTGAAAAAACGCCGAAAACGAGCGAGGACGCCGTGATGATGGACGCACTCGAGGCGGGCGCCGAGGACTTTTCGGACGAGGGCGAAGCATTTGAGGTCCTCACCGCCCCTGCCGATTTTACGGCGGTGCGCGAGGCGCTGGAGGCAAAAAAGTACACCTTTGTTTCCGCCGGCGTCGAAAGAATCCCCTCCGCCTACGTTAAGGTAGAAAGCGTCGATAAATTCACGCGCATGTTGGACCAGTTTGACGAGTCCGACGATGTGCAGAGCGTATTCCACAACGCCGAGGAATAGTTTGCATGAGTGCGGAAGATCTGACTTACGCTCCGGAAACCTCCCGCACGGCGCGCAGCAAAAAATCCACCTCCGCATAGGTCGTGTCGATGCCGAGCGAGGCGCGTACGATGCCTTGGTCGAGCGTACCTAAGTGCTTGTGAATTAGTGGGGCGCAGTGCAAGCCCCCGCGTAAGGCGATATCGTATTGTTCGGATAAGATATTTGCAACATCCGCCGAGTGCAAGTCTCCGATGTTAAAGGACACGATGCCGGGGGAGGAGTCCGGCGCGGAATATAGGGTGATACCGTGGATTTTTTGTAAATGCGCCGTAAGGTATTCGCCCAACACGGACAGCCTTTCGTGCGCGTCTGCCATATGTTTGCGCGTCCACGAGAGGCTCGCGTTAAGGCCCGCGATTGCGGGGGTGGGCAGGGTGCCGGACTCAAAAGCTTCGGGCAGCTCGCGCGGCTGATAAACGCTGGTCGAATCCGTACCGGTGCCTCCAAAGAGTACGGGGGACAGCGGCACATTCTCGCGCACGGCCAGCACGCCGAGCCCTTGGGGCGCGTGCAGACCCTTATGCGGCGCGAGAGCCAAAAGATCGATGTTGTCCCCGTCCATCGAAACATGCGCGTATCCGCAGCTCTGCGCGGCGTCCACGAGATAAAGAATTCCATATTTGCGGCACAGCGCGCCGATTTCTTTTATCGGCGCGACGGCGCCCGTAACGTTGGACACATGGTTGGTTGCCACTAAATATGTATCGGCCGTCAGGGCCTTTTGAACGGATGACGCGCTTACCGCGCCGCTTTTGTCCGGCGGCAAAACCGTTAGCCCGATGCGCCCGGCGCGTTGTAGCTCAAACAAGGGGCGCAGTACGCTGTTGTGCTCTAAAACGGTGGTGATTACGTGTCCCCCCTCGCGCACGCTCCCGAGTATCGCATAATTCAGGGCTTGGGTGCAGTTAAGGCAAAAAATGATGTTCCCGCGGGCAAGCCCTACAAATTCCGCCGTTTTTGCGCGCGTCTTGTGGACAAGCTGCGCCGCCTTTATGCTGAGCGCGTGGCCGCTGCGCCCCGGGTTTGCCGAGAGGAATTTCATCGCGCTCACAACGGCTTTTTGCACGGGCTCGGGCTTATAAAAAGTGGTTGCCGCGTTGTCGAAATATGTCATAACGATTTCACACCTGCCGAAAAAAATAATATAATGTAGTATATTATACGTCGGGGAAGTACAAATGTACTATATTTTTTCTTTCCGCTCCCGCAATCAGAGCATCGGATTTTTCGAGGCCGTCACAAGGGAAGGGGTCGGCGCTAAAATCATCAACACGCCGCGCGCGATATCCATCGGGTGCGGCTTGTCGGTTAAGGTGAATGTTTCCGATATCGACCGCGCGTCCGAGCTTTTGGATCAATTCTCTTGCGACACCTTTTTGGGCTTATTTTATTACAACGGAGCGGAGCTGACGAGGGTGAGGAATTAGGCGTTAGGGGTTAGGAATTAGGGGGGGCAGATGAAAGGCGGGAGCTTAACGGTTGCAATTAAGCTTTTACTATGATATGATTAACGCATGTTGCCCAAAAGAAAAAACATTCGGCTGAATGCCTATGATTACTCCGAGGCGGGATATTATTTTGTCACGATTTGTACGGAAAGCCGCAAGACTATTTTGGGGCGGGTTGTTGATTCCGAAACCGCTTCGACGGGCTTGCCGAGCGGCTCGGATTACGACACTCCCGTAGGGGTCGCCGTCCTCGGCGACCCGTATGTTTGGAACGTTGGCGACCCATGGGGGTACTCTGTTGGTATGCCATACACAAAATTATCACAATACGGTGAAATTACTAAAAATAATATTATCTACATAAAAGACAATATGGAAGGCGTCGACATTGATTGTTTTTGCATCATGCCGAACCATGCTCACCTAATAATTCAAATTTCAACCCCTATGCTCGGGTCGCCGGGGACGGCGACCCCTACGGGTAAGTCCTTGTCCGAAATTATCAACGGCTTTAAAGGGGTTATTACAAGGCGGATAGGTAAAAATATTTTTCAACGCAATTACTACGAACATATTATTCGTGACGAATGGGACTTGCACGAAACAAGAAAATACATTCTTGAAAATCCGTTAAAGCGGACGTTGGATAAGTACTTCTTCGAAAAAGAGGGGGATGCGGAAATTCGATGAAAAATAGTGCAATCACTGAACAGCCCCGCGCGCAAAGGATTTTGCGGCTTTTGCAAGAAAAGTACCCCGACGCCGGATGCGAGCTTGATTATAGCTCCGGGTTTACATTGCTTGTCGCGGTAATTTTAAGCGCGCAGTGCACGGACAAGCGCGTTAACGAGGTAACGGCGGAACTGTTTAAAACGGCCTCAGACCCGCAAGAATTTTTGGATATGGGACAAGCCGAGCTTGAGCGCCGCATTTTCCCGTGCGGCTTTTACCGGCAAAAGGCGGAAAGCATCCTTTCCGCCTCGCGCGATATAATAGAAAAGCACGGCGGACGCGTGCCGGACGACTTTGACGCCCTAATTGCTATGCGGGGCGTCGGCAGAAAAACGGCGAACGTCGTCTTAAGCGTCGCGTATCATCAAAGCCGCATCGCCGTGGATACGCACGTTTTCCGCGTAAGCCGTCGGCTTGGTTTATCGAAAGGCGAAACCCCCGAGGCGGTCGAGCGGGATTTGACGGCGGCGTTTTCCGGCGGGGGAGGGGCGACGGCGCACCACGTACTCATTTTTCACGGCCGCTATTGCTGCAAGGCGCGAAAGCCCGAGTGCGGGGAGTGCCCGGTTGCCGCGTATTGCGCGGCAACCGGGGCAAATGATGAATGATAAATGATGAATTGCGGACGTTTGGGGGATGGCAAAGGCGGCTTTCTTTAGAGGCGCCTTTTATATCAAAATTCATCCATAATTTATCATTTATCATTTATCATTCATCATTTTTTAAAACTCAGGTATAAAAAGTTTTTTACCGTCCATCATTCCCGCACGGAGGTAAAAAAACATGAGAATGCGTCAAGCAAACACAACCAAAGAAAAAAAGCCACTTTCAAAAAAGGCCAAGAAAACGATTTTGTATTCGGGGGTGATCGGCGCCGCGGCCGTTGCCGTCGCGTTAATCGTCACGCTCTCGCTGGTATTCGGCGGAGGAAAAACCGGGCCCGGCGAAGAGGTGATTCTACCGCCCCCGGGCGGTGACACCGAGGTAATCGCCCCCCCGCCCCCGCCCTCAAAGCCGGCGGTCGTGCTGCCGATGGCGGAATCCACGGCGGGTAAGCCCGCGGTGCTAGACAAGCTGGTGTACAATTCGTCGATGAACCAGTGGCGCACGCACAACGGGATGGACTTTTCGGCCGCCGAGGGCACCGCTGTTTTGGCGATAACCGACGGTACGATACTGTCGGTGGAGCACACGCAGCTGGAGGCGTCGGTTGTCACCATCGGGCACGCGGACGGCTTCGTTTCGATTTATAAGGGGCTCTCGACCGATGTTTTAGTCGAAGAGGGCGACCAGGTGAAATCGGGCGACCGGATTGGTTCCGTTGCGGCGTATATGCCGCGCGAGCGATCCGAGGGCGCGCACCTGCACTTAGAGATTAAAGAGAACGGAAAACTCATCGACCCCCTAACCTTTTTGCCCAG
>WQYM01000096.1 GCA_009781235.1 Bacillota bacterium | reverse complement strand
TTATCAGTTATCAGAAGATAGCGGCGCAGATAGTAAAACCGCAACACAAAGTGCCCCGCCCCCTTGTGTAACGCTTGGGTTTATTCCGGCCGGGCGCGGGAACGATTACGCAAAAGCCACGGGGCTGAATTTGGATCCGATAAAAGCCTTAGCGGATATTTTGCTCGGCGAAATCGTTTACTCGGATTACATTGAAGTGGGTGAAATGCGCTGTCTGAATGTGTGCGGCACGGGGCTTGACGTGGCGGTATTAGAGCGCGTGGCGGGCAAAAGCGGTAAAATCACGTATTTGCGGTCACTCATATGGTGCATTAAGCATTTTACCCCGTACGCGTTGGACGTAACCGTAAACGGCGAAAAAAGCCGCCACGAGTGCATCATGGCGGGCGTTTGCAACGGGACGACCTTTGGGGGCGGCATAAAACTAAGCCCGCTCTCTAAAACCGACGACGGTAAATTGGATCTTATCATTATGCGGCTGCCCGCTAACGGAAAAATCATGCCCGCGCTGTTTAAATTTCAAAAGGGCAAGCATCTGGAGATGGAATATACGACGCATATCGTATGCGACGAGGTGAGCGCGGTGAGCGCGGACGAATCCGCCCCCTACCCCATCCAGTTAGACGGCGAAATTTATTACGGAAAAACGCTTAGTTGCCGGGTGGTTAAGGGCGGACTGAGGACGTTTAAGACAACGAATAATGAATAACGAAAAACAAAAAACGAGGGATAAGTGTTTATCAACGAAAAACGAATAACGAAAAACGAATAACGAGGGATAAGTGTTTGTGCGTTCACAATATTCTTTCTTTTGTTCCGAACGATTTTTTTGTTTTCCACAAATCCAATTCGTCCGACGTTTTTCGTTTTTCGTTAAATCCCATCCGACGTTATTCGTTATTCGTTATTCGTTATTCGTTAAAATTTACCGCAAAGCGTGCCGAGTCTACGCCGATGTTCTCCTCCCACCACCAAGCGTTGGCGACGGCGTAGAGGATGTTTTTGGCGGATTGGCGCAGTAAAATCAGCGACTCTTGGCCGGTCGTGCTGCTTATCGTAGGGTAAGAGGGGCCGGTCCATAAATCCGTGCCCGCGCGCAAGCCTTGGTCTGCGTTCATCCAATCGCCGGAGCCTGCAAAATACTCCGTACAAACCGTCCCCCTAAAGCCCCACTCCCCGCGCAAGATATTGCTAAGTAGCGGCTTTGAGCCGCCCGTCCAGACTGCTCCTAAATTGTTAAACGAGGTCATGATGCCGCTCGCGCCGCCGCGCCTTACCGCGATTTCAAACGGCTTTAGATACAACTCGCGCAATGCCTGCTCGCTTAGCCAGGTTCTAAGGCTGCCGCGGGACGTCTCGGTCTCGGCGGCAGCAAAATGCTTGAGGTACGTGTAAATTCCGTGCGCACGCGCCCCGTAGGATACATCCGCCGCCATGAGGCCGCTAAGCAGCGGGTCTTCGGAAAAGTATTCAAAATTCCTGCCGCCGAACGCACTGCGGTGCAAATTGGCTCCCGGCGCGTACCAGCCGCCCACGCCCGCGCTGTAGGCCTCCTTGCCAACCGAAACGCCGTAATTATACGCCAGCTTGCGGCTGAAAGTTTGAGCGAGCACCGCCGAAGCCGGGTACGCAACCCAGGTGTTTTTTATGGAGCTTGAAATCAAGCTGCCGTACTCGCTAAGCCCCGAGGGGCCGTCTAAGTCATGCAACCTGGGCTTCCCTACCGAATTGGCCGTCGCCGTATTATAATTGCCCTCGCGCACCAAATTCCATAACTCGGCCGCGGTCATTTGGTCTAACAAATCGTCCCACTGCGGGTCGTTATAATCCGCGCCGAGCTGCGTCCCGAGGGACGTAAGCATTCCGCCGCTTATCAAGCGCAAACTGCCGGTTTTGCCGGTCACGGGCATTTTTCCTTCTACAGTCGTGTTCCAACCGGGTTTTTCGTTGCCGCCGGGAAGCGTATAGTTTTTTGCACGCGACACGGCTTGGGCCGGCAACGTAAGGTTTGCGCGGGACATCAGCGGAATGGCAGTGCCTGTGGAGCCGCCTCCGGACGTGCCCGCAACCGCGTTAGTTCCCGCCGAGCCGTCGATGGGGATACCAAAAGAGTACTGATCGGCATCTCTGGCACCCGACATATGCCCGGAACCGTTGGTAAAGTAATTTTGCGCCGGCATTAGCTCCCTGTCGTTGCCCGCTAAGTCCTTTACGGTGACGCTTTGGTCGAATTTTACTTCGGCTATTGTACCCACGACATAACCTATTTTGCCGTTTGAAACTCCGTTTAGCGCGCTTTTAGCGCCCGACTTAACGGTATGCGCGTCGGTTTGCAACTTAATTTCGTAATTTCCCTTTTCCAATTCGTAGCCGGTAAAACCGTTATTATTTTTATCGTAGCAATCGTAGGACGCAAAATCGTACGAATCAAATTCGAGCGTTAGACGCTGCGCATTGTATTTGCCACTCGCGGCGTCCTCCATGTGTTGGGGATACAACAGCTCCGTCTTGGCGTACGCTACCAGAACGACGTGCGGTTTTTCGATTCCGCCGACCGTATATGGCGCCGTCACGTAAACCTGCACGACATCTTGACCGACCCTCGTCCCGACATTTTTAACGTTTACGTCGATTCTGAATTTTGTATCGGCCTTGATGGCGGCATAGGGCGCGGGGCTGACGCTTACGATATCCCACTCAAAGTCGGCGTAGGTGAGCCCGAAACCGAACGGGAACTGAACGGTATTGCTATAATTGATTTTGCCGTCCGCACCGGCCGTCTCGTAATAGCGGTAGCCAAGGTAGATATCTTCGCGGTATTCGATAAAACGCTGGCTGACGCCCGAATAGGTTATGACGCCCCTTGATGCGGCGTTATTAAAAGCGGGGTCGTTTTTGAGATTGTATGCAAAGGTGTCCGCCGTCTTGCCGCTCGGCGCAATGGTGCCGTTTAAAACCCGTCGGATGGCGTACGCTCCGGAGCTCCCGGGCGCCCCGACTAAAAGCGCCGCATCGATGCCGAACGCCGCATCGTTGATAAAGCCTAATTCGAGGGCGTTGCAGCTGTTGACCAGCAGGATTACCTTAGAAAAGCTTGACGCCTTAATTTGTTTTATTAAAGCTTCCTCGTTGGTGGTAAGCTGCAAATAGTGGCGGGTGGTGTCGTTTTGCTGCGTGGCGGCCGGGTCGGTTTGATTCCCGGCAGAGGTTTGCTTGTACTGAATATTGGTCGGCAAGTCCATCCCCTCCGCACCCAAACGGCTGATTACCATCACGGCGACGTCGGAAAATGTGCGCGCGCGGTTCATGACATCGGCGCCGATGGTCGGCTCAATTAAATTGAACGTCCTATTGAGCTGATTTTGGTCAATGCCACTAATCGTACGCGCGCTCCTGAAGTTTGTGCCGATCGTAAAAAGCTCGGAAAAGCATTCAAAGCCCGGGCCGAACGGGTCGGCGCCGGGATAAGCGGCTTGGGCGGACGCCTCAGGGGTTTCAAGCGCGGCGCGCAGGCGCACCGGGTTATTCATGGTTCCGCCGCCGGAGCCCGTGCCGCTTAAGACAAAGCCGCCGTCGGTCGCGCCCCAGCCGAATACGGAAAGCTTCGTCTCGCCTGCGACGGTGTTGAGCGGCAAAGCATTGTTATCATTCTTTAACATTACAATGCCCTCGCCGGCAATCCGTTGCGACAAAGCCTCGCCATAGAGCGGCGCTTGCGACGGTGCGGCTCCCCCGCTGGGCGTCCATTTGGCGTACAGCGTCCAATTTTGGGTGAGAATGACCGGAAAGGTCACGGGTTGCGTCAGCGCCGCATCGTAAAACCACCCGGCAAACGTGTAGCCGAAAAATGTCGGGCTTGCGGGCTGCGACAGGGATGCGGAGGCGTTTTGCGTAACGGGCGAAACGGAAGAGCCGCCGAGCGTGTTAAATGTAACCGTGTATTGAACCACACCGCTGTCTAATTTCCACATCGCATACAAGGCTGTATTTTTGGTTAGAACAAACGGAAAAGTCACGGGCTGGGCAAACTGCGCATCATAAAACCAGCCCTCAAACGAGTACCCGGCGCGCGTCGGGTCGGCGGGCTTGGTTACTTGCGTGCCTGAGTCCTGTACGACAAAGGAATCGGGGACGCCGCCGTTCGCTTGAAATATTACCGTGTAAGATGTCACGACAGGCACGGCCTGCCATTTCGCGTACAGGGTTACGTTTTTAGTCAGCGCGAACGGAAAAGAAGCAGGCTGTGACAGCGCCGCGTCGTAAAACCACCCCTCAAACGTGTAGCCGGCTTTTGCGGGGATTGCGGGGGCTGTAACTTGCGTATTCTCCGCTTGCGTAACGGACGCAACGGAAGAACCGCCGTTTACGTTAAACGTAACCATATAGGATGCGGCTTCCCCCTCGGCTCTCCATTTTGCGTATATGTTTACGCTTTGGGTCAGCGTAAACGGAAAGGATACGGAGCGCGTCAACGCCTCGTTATAATACCACCCGCTAAAGGTGTACCCCGCTTTTGTCGGGTCGGCGGGTTTTGCGATTTGACTCCCGGAGGCTTGCGTAATGCTCGCAATATTCGAGCCGCCGTCCACATGGAACGTGACCGAATATGAGCCAGGCACATTCGGCCGCTCGCTCCCGCCCACACAGGCCGCAAAGCTAAAAACCATCACCGCGGTTAAGACCAATGCCAACGCCTTACGAATAATGCGGCTCATAGGTAGCACACCTCCAAAACGTGTCTCTATTATACAGTATAATATATACCGCTCCAACTGTCAACTGAAAACCGTCAACCGTCAACTATTAAAGGGGCTGTCTCACGAGATTTTGACGCGGGACAGCCTTTTTTGTTTTTTGCGTTGCTATTGAAGTAAGGTGCGCTCGAACTGTAGGGGCGAGGCGTGCCTCGCCCAAATTCGTAAAAGCAAGGCATATTCGGGCGAGGCACGCACTATTCCTACGGAAATTCAGATTAAAAGCAACCTTCTTTTGGGGACTGACAAATGTGACAAATGGGGACTGTCCCCATTTGTATTTTGTTTTTTACCCTGTGAGACAGCCCCTTTAATTAGAATTTATCTTTTTTACTGTACGACGTGTGCAGCGCCTTATGCGCCTTATGGCTGCCGGGTGCGCCGAAATAATCCTGATACAGCGTTTTGATTACGGGGTTTTCATGGGATTTTCTAAGCTTGGCCGCCTTGTCGGACTTATAAATCGCCTTGGCGCGCGCAAGACGCAAGTCGATTTGGTTTTGAAGGCTTGCAGGGCGCTGGGGCTGTCCCCCGCCCTTAACGCAACCGCCGGGGCAGCTCATAATCTCGATAAAGTGGTACGGCGACGTTCCCGCCTTTACCTCGTCCATGATTTTGCGCGCGTTGGCAAGCCCCGAGGCAACGCAGATATTCACTTTAATATCGCCGAGCGTAACGGTGGTTTCCTTAATGCCGGTGACTCCGCGCACGGCGTGAAAATCAAGGTTTTCAAGCGGGTTACCCAGTACGACCTCGGCCACCGTTCTTAGCGCCGCTTCCATCACGCCGCCGGTCGCGCCGAATATGAGGCCGGCCGAGCTGGCTTTACCGAGCGGATTATCAAATTTTCCGTTTTTGAGCGCGTTGAAATCGATGCCGGCGGATTTTATCATTCTCGCTAATTCGCGCGTCGTGATTACCGCGTCTATATCCGGATAGCCCGAAGCGGATTGGTCGGCGCGCGTCATCTCATACTTCTTCGCGATGCACGGCATGACGGAAACGACACGGATTTTGGCCGGGTCGATACCCATCTTTTGGGCGTAGTAGGTTTTCATCACCGCGCCGAACATTTGCTGGGGCGACTTGCAGGTAGAAAGATGCCCTAATTGGTCGGGATAGTAAAGCTCCATAAACCGAATCCACGCGGGTGAGCAGCTTGTAATCATCGGCAGCACGGCGCCGGGAGTTTGCAAGCGCCCGATAAACTCGGTCCCCTCTTCCATAATGGTCAAATCCGCCGTTAAATCCACGTCAAAAACGTTGTTAAAGCCGAGCATTTTGAGCGCGGAAACCATCTTGCCCTCGACGTTGTTGCCGACACTCATGCCGAATTCCTCGCCCAAAGCCACGCGGACGGCGGGAGCGGTGCCGGCAATCACAAACAAATCGGGATCGGCTATAAAGCCCGAAACGCGCTCTTCGGACGACTTTTCGCGTAGCGCCCCGACGGGGCAAACCGCTACGCACTGGCCGCACGCGACGCAAGGCACGTTTTCGAGCTTTTTATCAAACGCGCACCCGACATACGTCGTAAACCCACGACTGTTGGCGCCGATCGCGCCGACGCTTTGGATTTGATGGCAGGTGTTAACGCAACGGCGGCACAGCACACACTTAGAGTTGTCGCGCACGATAAAGGGGTTAGAGTCCTCGACGGGGAACATGTTTTGTACGCCCTGAAAGTGGCCCGCGTCGCAATCAAGGTCGAGCGAGAGCTTTTGCAGCTCGCAGTTTTGGCTCCGGACGCAGGAAAGGCAACGCTTGTCGTGGTTTGACAGTATGAGCTCGACCGTCATTTTGCGCGATGCCTTGACTTTGGGCGTGTTGGTCAAAACCTCCATGCCCTCGGCGGCTTGGGTACCGCACGCGGTCACCAGCGTGCGCGCGCCTTTGACCTCCACCACGCAAACGCGGCAGTTGGTATCCGAGCATATGCCCTTAAGGTAGCACAGCGTAGGAATCTCGAAGCCGGCAATTTTTGCGGCCTCGAGGATGGTGGAACCTTTCGGTACCGACACGGTTTTTCCGTTTATTTTTAAGGTTACTGTATCCACAATAAGTCCTTTACCAGTGCAGTAGTGCAGTAGTGCAATAGTGCAGTAGTGATTGATTTTTCATATTAATTTCTTGAAAAGACTTTGACTACAATTGCTATAGCTCTTAAAATTTTGTTTTGATTCGACTAGTCATCCTTCACTACTGCACTATTGCGCCACCGCACCACTGCACTATTTCAAAATCGCGTCTTTCTTGCACGCCGTAAAGCACGCGTTGCATTTGATGCACTTTTCCGGGTCGATGACGTGCAAGCCTTTCAACTCGCCCGTGACAGCGCCGGTCGGGCAGGCGCGTTTGCAAAGCGTGCAGCCGATGCACTTTTCGGGGATGATTTTATAACTTAAAAACGCTTTGCAGACGCCTGCCGGACACTTTTTGTCAACGACGTGCGCCTCATATTCGTCCTTAAAGTAGCGCAACGTAGACAGGACGGGGTTGGGAGCGGTTTGGCCGAGGCCGCACAGCGAGTTTTCTTTAATGTAGGCGGATAAGGCCTGGATTTTATCAAAATCCTCTAAATCCGCTTTGCCGTCGGTCACTTTTTCTAAGAGCTCAAAGAGGCGCTTGTTACCGATGCGGCACGGGGTACACTTACCGCACGACTCGTCAACGGTGAACTCTAAGTAAAACTTGGCGATGTCCACCATGCAGTTGTCTTCGTCCATGACGATAAGCCCGCCCGAACCCATCATGCTGCCTAAAGCCGTTAAGTTCTCGTAATCCATCGGCACGTCGATATGCGCCGCCGGAATACAGCCGCCGGAAGGCCCGCCAGTTTGAGCCGCTTTAAACTTTTTGCCTTTGGGGATACCGCCGCCGATTTCCTCGATGACGGTGCGTAAAGTAGTTCCGATCGGGATTTCCACAAGGCCGGTGTTGTTGATTTTGCCGCCGAGGGCAAAAACTTTCGTTCCCTTGCTTTTTTCGGTGCCGACGGAGGCGAACCACTCCCAGCCTTTTAGGATGATTTGGGCAACATTGGCGTACGTTTCGACGTTGTTAATAAGGGTCGGTTTTTCGAACAATCCTTTGACCGCCGGAAACGGAGGGCGTTGCTTCGGTTCGCCGCGCTTGCCCTCGATGGAGGCTAAGAGCGCCGTTTCCTCTCCGCAGACGAACGCACCGGCGCCAAGCCGCAGTTCAATGTCGAACGCGTGCCCGAATCCCATCGCGTTGTCGCCCAAAATGCCGTAGCTTCTGGCTTGATCGATGGCAATCTTGAGCCGCTCTATGGCCAAAGGGTATTCGGCGCGGATGTAGATGTAGCCCTTGGTGGCGCCCACCGCGTAGCCGCCCAGCATCATCGCCTCGAGTACGGCGTGCGGGTCACCCTCTAAAACGGAGCGATCCATGAACGCGCCGGGGTCGCCCTCGTCGGCGTTGCATACGACGTATTTTTGGCTCCCGGGCGCGTCCATCGTAAACTGCCACTTGAGGCCCGTCGGGAAGCCCGCGCCGCCGCGGCCGCGCAAACCCGATTTTTTAAGCGTGTCAATCACCTCTTGACGGGTCATGCTTCCGGCGGCTTTTTCATACGCCTTATAGCCATCGACGGCCAAATATTCGTCGATGGATTCGGGGTCGATGACGCCGCAATTGCGCAAAACAATGCGCTTTTGCTTATGATAGAATGCGGTTTCGGGAAGCGTTTTATTCGGCTCCGCGCCTACCGCATGGTTGTAGGTATACTCCGGCGTCGGCTTGCCGTCTTTTACGTGGCTTTGGATTACCTTTCGCGTCTTATCGGCGGTCATATGCACATAGGTGAATTTTTGCCCGCCCGTGACGATTTCGACGATTGGCTCGAACGCGCAAACGCCGATACAGCCCGCTTGCACCACAAAATCGGAAGCTAAGCCCAGCGCCTGCGCTTCTTCCTTTGCCGCCGCCAAAACGGGCCTTGCGCCCGCGGCAATCCCGCAGGTAGCGTACCCTACGATGATGCGGATATTTTTCGCCGCGACCCGTGCTTTTACGTCGTCGCGGATGGCTTGTAATTGATCTAATGTTTTCATGGAATCCTCCAAAGTCGGATTAGCTATAAGTGATAAGATATGAGTGATAAGTTATGGATGTTTTTATTTTCGGACAAGCAAAGTTTCAAATACAAAATAGTCATCTGAAACTTATCACTCGTCACTCATCACTTATCACTGACTCTTAAAAAATATCACTGATATTTTTTAAGAATCTTGTCCACGTCGTCCGGCATCAATTTTCCGTACACGTCCTCGTTGACCGTGATGACGGGCGCTAAGCCGCAACAGCCGACGCAGCGCGTGACCTCTAAGGTGAAGCGGCCGTCGGGCGTAGTCTCGCCGGGCTCAAGCTTTAGCGTGCGCTTTAAACGGTCCACCAGCTCCCCCGAGCCTTTGACGTAACAGGCGGTGCCCAAACACACGCCGATTTTGTGTTGGCCGCGCGGTTTTAGGTGAAACTGCGAATAAAACGTGACGACGCCGTACAAATCCTGAAGCGGCACGTTAAAAAATTCCGCGATTTGACTTTGCACCTCGAACGGCAAATACCCGTAGATGTCCTGCGCCTTTTGGAGAGCCGCCATGAGAGGGCCGGGGACGTCTTTTAATTTTTCAAGCTCGGCTTTAAGCGCCGCGGCCTGGCTTGGGGTGTCGGTGAATGTTGTGTCCATTGAGTACTCCTTTTTTGGGAGATAAAAGATCTTTTATCTTAACAAAGTGTACGGCGTGATGAAATCACCACGCCGTACAAGGATATTATATAACAAATTTAAAATTTCCGCAACCGTTTATAAGCCCCGCTTATACCTTTTTCCCTATTTTCCTATATGTATCCCTTATGCTGTTCACAAGATATTTGATAAAGACGGCACTCAATGCTTTGCCGGACGGCTATAACGTCTTATACTCCCCCAAGTCCCCACTTCTACTCATTTGCGAGGAGTGCTGTGCTTAGATGTCACGTGTCACGGGGACGTGTCAAGGGGACGTAGTACTTGGCATGCCAAGTACTACGTCCCCGTGGCAGGTATCCGACGGCGGCGGTTTTTCGATAGACCCAAGCCATGCCGATCCGATTGAGCTGGATCAAATCGCCTTTGTCAACCCGATTCGCTGGAAAAGTCACTATTACGATGCGATTGACGCCGAAACGGGCTTTTACGCCATTTACATGAACGGCCGCACCCGC
>WQYM01000095.1 GCA_009781235.1 Bacillota bacterium | reverse complement strand
GTGACGGCAACTTTTGTCGTTGCCTTTTTTATTTTGTCACCCTTTGGAAAACCAAAGCGATAAACCCAAAAAAATCTTAAAAAACTTTCCTCAAAACACTTGACTTAACTTAGCAGGTATTTAATAATTTTTTGAGTTTATCTCTCGCCCTGTTAATCCGCTTAAAAATTACAGCTTCACTTTTGGCTAATATTTCTGCAAGCTCTTTTGCAGAGTAATCCTCAAAATAAAACATATAAATTAAATAGCGGTCTTTATCGGACAACTTATTAAAAGCATCTATCAAATCAATATGTTCTTCTTTTAGAGGCTCACTGCTGAGGCTATATGAAACCGTGTCCAATGGAACGGTTTTATTCCTTTTTCTATACCTTACATAATCTTTGCACTTATTTATGGTTATGCGGATTATCCATGCTTTCAAAGAGCCTTTTTCCTCATTAAAAGGCGGCGACTTTAATAATGAGAAAAAGACATCTTGCATAATATCCTCTGCGTCCGGGCGGCTACGCGCATACAAAAAGGATACACGGAAAACTATTTCCGAATATTCGCGGATTATACGTTTCAAATAATCCTCGCTAACCGTAGCTATTCACCTCCTCGCGCCGCCTCTAATAACAAGACGATAGAAAACGCAAAACTGGACAAACTTTTTTTAAAACTTCTTTACTTTTTTTAAAATCGAAAATGGTGTGACTAAATGATACTAAAAAACTACGCAAAAGTCAAAAAAATCCAAGAACGATATATTCTAAAAAAATGCGGGGGAAATCAGGTCCCAATTCCCCCGCGCCCCCTTTCCCTCCGTCAAATTCCCCCTTATCTTGTTTTTGCGCTTTTCACCGTGCGCGGTTTGCGGTCGAGGCAGAGAGCAACTGTATTGTTTTGCGGCTGTAAGCGGTGCGCCGTTCAGAGCGCAGATAGTAGGCGCGGGAGCGGTGCAGGGCGTGGGGGCAGAGAGCGCACTAAGCACAGCGGCGCGGAGCAAGCCATGAAAGCGTGGGGAGCGGAGCGCGGCACGGGGGCGCGAGAAGGCGAGGGCGCGGTCGGCGTGCGATGCTATGCCCGAAACGCGCAAAGAATAGCCGCGCCTTTTGATAAGACACAGCTATTCTTTTTCATTCCGTGCGGCTATCGCTTGACAGCCAATGCCGCTTTGCCGTATTATTATGGATATAGGTACTGCGACTACCTTAATTCACGTTTTTTTAGGTAGTGCTTAATTAGTATCTGTCATCTTTTATCTTATTACCGCACCAATCATAGGTTATCCGACATAGAATGGGAAAGAGGTATCCCATCCATGTACACCTACCTAAACCTGCTCGACGAGATTGATTTTTTATGCCGCTGCGGCGGGGCAAAGACCGGCTCTATCGGCATTTCGGCAGACGGGCGCCCTATTCCTTATATATATGTCGGTAATTCCGCCGGGCCGCAAATTATCGTTACGGCCGGCATCCACGCGCGCGAGCACATCGGCAGCTATTTGGCGGTGCGCCAAGCCGCGCATTTTTTAACGAAAAACGAAAAACGAAAAACGAAAAACGTCGGAGGAAAAGCCGGTCAGCTAAACGTAGGGGGCGGCCCATCGGGCGCTCCGCACCACAAAAGCTGTGTCGGTTCGGGCGGGTCGCCGGGGACGGCGACCCCTACGGGAGAAAGCGTAACCGAATCCCGAATCCTGAACCCCGAATCCCATTCCCCCGGCGGGATATACTTTATTCCCATGTGCAATCCCGACGGCAACACGCTGATAGCCAAAGGGCTATGCGGAATCCGGAGCGCGGAACTGCGGCAACCTTTGTGCGAGATTCTAAAAAACAAAAACCGCGCCCTGTTTAAGGCGAACGCACGCGGCGTGGACCTGAACGTTAATTTTGACGCCGGATGGGGGACGGGCAGGCAAAACACGCGGGAGGCGGGCTGCGAGAACTACATAGGCCCCCACCCGTTCTCGGAGCCCGAAACCAAGGCGTTGCGCGATTTTACGCTCGCCGTGTGCCCGGCCGCCACCGTCAGCTACCACTGCATCGGCCGCGAGCTGTATTGGGAGTTCGGCCAGTCCGGCGATACCCGGGCGCGGGATTTAGCGATAGCAAAGTTCCTAAACGAGCGGCTCGGCTACAAAATCGCCCCGGATGACGGAACCTCGGCGGGCGGCTACAAGGACTGGTGCATAGAGGCGTTAGGCATTCCGAGTTTTACGATTGAACTCGTCAGCGACGAGCATACGCACCCTTTTACGGATTACCGCTTGGCAAAATACGACATCGAAAGAAATTTGGATTTACCGGAGAGACTGCTTGGCACAATGATTTCGTAGGGACGCCGCCCACCTGTGTATCAACAACGCAAAAATCGTAGGGATCGCCGCCCACCTGTGTATCAACAACGCAAAAATCGTAGGGATCGCCGCCTACCTGTGTATCAACAACGCAAAAATCGTAGGGGACGCCGCCCTCGGCGTCCCGAACTGCTGAAAAAAATATGGTGCGGGACGCGCGAGGCGACGGCGTCCCCTACGAAATGGTGCGGGACGCCGAGGGCGGCGTCCCCTACGAAATGGTGCGGGACGCGCGAGGCGACGGCGTCCCCTACGAATTGGAATCTCTCCAAAATATAACAACCCTTTACCGTATGACAAAGGAGACATCCCCATGCTGACACCCACGGATCAAGAAAAATTTATGCGCGAGGCGCTGGGGCTTTGCAAAACCGCGCAAGAGGCGGGCGAGGTGCCCGTCGCCGCGCTCGTTATAAAAGACGGCCAAATAATCGGGCGCGGCATCAACCGGCGCAAACTCGATTGCGACCCCTCGGCTCATGCGGAAATCGTGGCGATGCGCGAGGCGGGCAAAACTTTAGGCGCATGGAATCTTTCCGGCTGCGATTTGCTGGTCACCTTAGAGCCGTGCGCCATGTGCTCCGGCGCGGCCGTCAACGCCCGAATTGCCAACATCTACTTCGGCGCCCATGACGTACGCTTTGGCTATTGCGTCACGTTGGGCAGCATCCCTTCCGATCCCCGGCTTAACCACCGCGCCCACATCACGGGCGGCATTTTAGAAGAGGAGTGCCTTGCGCCCTTGCGCGCCTTTTTCGCTGCCCGAAGAAATTCGTAGGGGCAAGGCGCGTCTGTTCGGTTGCAACAAACCCGTAGGGGCAAGGCGCGCCTTGCCCGGGTTGTTTGGTAACAAACGGCGTATTGATATTGGGATTGGGCAAGGCGTGCCTTGCCCCTACGGAAATCGGTATCAATATCAATCGTACACAACAAAGGCCGTCCCGCCGACAAGAGCGGTATTGCGGGCTGCCCAAAGGGTCAGCCCCTACGGTTAGGCATGTTTATTTGCATAGAGATTCTCGTAGGGGTCGCACATCGTGCGACCCGCCGCAAAAACATTGTTTTTGCGGAATATGGTGCGGGGCGCACAGTGTGCGCCCCCTACGACTACCCGATTTACACCCCAAGCTGCTGTTTGAGCGCGTCTTGCAAAACCTGCGAAAAATTCATCCCGCTGTTCTCCGCCATCGTATTTAACCACGACGGAATCGAAAGCGTCTTTTTAACGGCCCTTTTATCGTAAAACTTCCTGTATTCCATCGTGTCGCAATCAATCAACGACGAAAATTCGTTTTCGCCGGTTTTCACCGATTGAATATCCGACGGGGCGGGAATCCCACCGCCCTTGTCTTCCATATTATACAGAACCAAGCACAAAACGTCCTTGGCCCGCTCATATGCGGTCGCCAAATCGTCCGCGTCCGTATAGCAGCCTTTAAGGTCGGGGAAATTAACAAAAAACCCCGTTTCCTCCTTTACAAACACCGCCGGATAAATATATTTCATAATCTTAAAATCCTCCTGCTTGCGTTTAATCTCAAAAATTCTTCAAAATATCATGGTGCCCCACGTCAAGCAGGATAATCAACTGATCGCCTTCGTAATACCAGATGATTCTGATATCCATGTTGGCGCTGCATTCAAAAAGATCCGGCGTTCCTTGAATCCGCTTTGTTCGAAGCGACGGGTGCATCGGGTTTTCTGCAAGCAAAGCGAGCTTTTGCGTTATTTGCTTTTTCTCGATTTCCGTCAGTTTTTTATAGTGCTTTTCAAACCGCTCGGTAAATGTAATCCGATACGCCATTAATTCGTCTCCAATGCACAAACCAGCGCGTCAAGATTGTCAAAAACGGGCCTTTCCCCGCACGCTATTTCTTCTTTCGCTTTTTCAATTTCGCTCCTCAATCCGGCAAGATATTTTTTAGGATACACGGTAACCGGCATAAGCGTAATAACCCCGTCCATTTCGCACACCTCTAATTTATCGCCCTCGTTTAGGCCGAGCTTAGAAACGATTTTTTTCGGAATGGTTACTTGCGATTTTTGTCTTAATTCCGCCAACATAAAATGGCCCTCCTTTTGAAAAGTCGGATATTCCAACTTTCTAACTATAGTATATTCCGGTTTTTTAAAAAAGTCAAATAGAAAATACAACTTCCCACAAAAAACAGGGACGGCAAAGCCTTTTGGCCTTGCCGTCCCGTTCGGGGTTTAATTAAGAAAAGGGATTTTTTGCTTTCGCACTAATCGTCGTCCTCGTCTTCAGGAGCGGCGGTGACTGTGACAACGCAGGTGTAGGAGTAGGTAACGCCGCCCACGGCGAAAGACGCCGTGATGGTCGCCGTGCCGGGTGTAACCGCCGACACAACGCCGCCTGCTACCGTCGCTACCGTCGCGTCGCTCGTGTTCCAAGCTACCGTCTCACCGCCCAATAACCACGTCCAAGCGGTTAAGGTTTCGGCTTCGCCTTCCTCAATGCTCGTCGCTTTCTTATTCAGCGAAATGCTCGGCGTTGTTACGGGCTGCGGTTTTAATACGGGGGTGCCCGGAATGTAAGAAATGTACGTGAGAGTTCCGCTAGTGGCAGGGTTAAAGGTAGTGGCGTTGGTTCGAACCAAAACAGCGCTGGTCTTTGTTGCGAATGCAGCAGTGTCGAGATTCCATATTGCCGAATCCAATGTGGAGAAGTTGACAGCCTCGAAAGCTATTACACCCGTGGGGCGTGTCTCCGCCGTATCAAACCTGACGCTGTTGACAAAACCTCCCGCGTCACCAACATAGTTATTCCACGGTCCTCTTACGGCAGGGGTACCATACGTTGCCGCAAGGTTAGTAAGGTTAACAAAGCAATTATCCACAACGCCTCGTGTGCCGCCCGTGATGGTTCTCTGACGGTTGACGATTGCCGCAAAGCGGGCGTTCCCGGACGCAACAGCGGAGTATGCGCTTGCGACCACGCAGTTACGGATAATATTGTAGTTAAACCCGATAATCGAGCTTAAGCACTGGCCGTCGCCGCCGGCGCCGCTGCTGGCTTGAATGTTCTCAAAGTAGCAGTTCTCAACGATACCAAAGTTGTGGCCGGCAATAACCGAGGTTCTGCCGCCGCCTGCTGAGGTAAAGTTGATAACGCCCAAGTTCCGCACGATACCCGCCGCGCCGACCGTGTAGAAGATGGAAGCGTCCCATCCGCTGCCGTCGCCAGCAACACGCATGTTCAGATTTTTAAGCGCGTAGCCTCTGCCGTCAAATATTCCGTTAAAGTATGTCGGGTCGTTTTGATTGGAGTTCCAAACACCCTCTGCATCGACCGGCCGGTAGGTAAGAAGGTATTGGGTGCTTGCGGACGTAAAGCCAAAGTCGATGTCGTTGCCCAAGTAGAAGATGCCGTATTGGTTTTGGCCCGAAAGAATAAGGCTGGCAAACTGATCCGCCGTGGTGATGACAACCGCCGCCGATACTCTTACCGTGATGGAGCCCGCATACCCGTTTTCTACATCTACGGCCGTAATCGTAGCGTCGCCGTTGGCCTTGCCGGTTACGATGCCGTCTTGATCAACCGTAGCGATGGAAGTGTTGCTCGACGCCCAAGTAAGTTCGACTCCTTCCGGAAGCGTTATACCGACGGAGATTGTTCTCGTCTCGCCAATAGCGACCGGCAGAATCGGCGCGGGGCCTAATCTGACGTTCGCCGTTACCTTAATGCCGATATTCGTGGTGATGCCGCGATACGTTACCGTAATGCCGCTCGTCTCGTGCGTCTTGGTAAGCGCGGTGGTCAGTGTCGGGCTGAAAGTGTAGCCGCTTGTCAGCTCCACGACTTCGTCCGCAAGGTCGCCCCTCGAGAACGTCGCCTCAACGGTCAAGCCCGTCGGGTCAAACCTTTCGCCCTCGGCGTACTCTTTGTTGAACGTGCCCCTGACCTCAATACTCAAAAGCGTTTTTACGGTAATGTCAAAGGTGTCGGTCTTGCCGAGGTAGCTGACGGTAACGGTTTTGTCGTAGAAGCTACCGTCAAGCGCGGTGTTGTCCGCAAAGTCGGGTTCCCACGTGGTAACCATCTGAGACGATCCGTCGCCGTAGTTTGCGCGCACGGTAAGGCCCGCCAAGGAGAAGGTGTCGCCGTTAATGTAGTCTACCTTATTGGGCTCGGTGACAATCTCAATGTCCGTCAGCGTAACGAGGGTGATGGTTACGTCTTCGCGATCGGTGCCGTAGACCACCGTAACCTTGGTATCGCCCGCCGAGAAGGCGTTGCCGCTCTGGTACTCGATGGAGTAGCCGTTCGCCCCGCCGTAGGGAATCACGGCCTTGACGGGTTCGACGCCGCCGGTATCGAACAGCGAGCGTACAATCATACCCGCCGGGTTAAAGGTTTCGCCGATGGCGTATGTTTTGCGGACGGTGCCCTCGTCAATCTCAATGCCGGCGGCCGTGCCGACCGTAACCGGAACGTTAACGCTAAAGCCCCTAAACGAGACTTTGACGAAAGTGGTGCCCGCAACCAAGGGCGTCGTGGTATCTACGGTGTATGCGTTGAGGCCGGTAATCGAAAGGTCAACGCGGTTAGCGGTGCCGGTGCCGTAAACCATTCTGACGACCATGCCTGCCGGGTCAAACGTCTCGCCCGGTGCGTAAACGGCCTTTGAGGGCTGCGTCGAAATTTGGAGACTGCCCTTTGTCCATGATGTGTTCGCGGCTGCAGTTCCGCGTGCGACGGAACGTGCCAAGGTCAGCGAGCTCCAACCGCCGCTCTTATGGGTGCCTGCTTCAAAAGCGACAGGATCGGCGACAATTCTTGCGGAGAACTTAAAGGATCTGTTTCCGGTAGTCCACGAAGGGTCAAGAGTCCGCAACATGTTTTGGAAGAAAATGCTGCCGACCGGATCGCCGTAAAGGTCGTTCAACGTCCCGGCTACGGTTCTGACTCCGGTAAACTGCCAACGGAAGTTGGCGTCGGTAGCTGCTCTTAGTGTGTCCGGCAATGCGTTAACGTCGTTCCAGTCAAGGCTCGGAACCATGTACGCCCAAGTCGTGGCGGTGGGTGTTCCGACCTGCGGTAGCCCGTATTTATCGCCGTTTACCACCCAGAAATACCCGAGCACCGGCGCCGTGCCGGCATCGATATCCGCCTGCATCACGTCATTCGCGTATACGGCAATTTGGACGCCCGCGACGTTCGTGTTCATCATATACGACGAAAAGTCATAGCTGCCTCCTTTGTTGCGCGTGATCTCAAAAGAGCCGGTTGTTCCCGTATAGAGCAACGCATTGCGGTCGTTGCCTGTAACGTCGCCGTTATATCCGGTACTGTTCGGCCTTTGGTCGGTGGGGAATTTAATCCGTCCCAAATCCTTGGTATACTCCGCATCTTTGGCGTCTAAGGCGTTTTTGGCGGCCATAACGTTAGCGTCGGTTTTGCTGGTCGTCAACCGATCGTAAGCCGCCTTCGCGTCCGCAATCTTGTCGGACTGGCCGGGGATATCGCAATCGATTACGTCGCCGATTGCCGCCACCGCGTCAAGGAATGCTATAACGTTCAGTTCTTCTTGCGTATAGCCCGCGTCAAGGAGCGCTTGGTTAGCGTTATTCAGCACGGTTTGCGCGTTGCCGTCGGCTTTAAGGTCGGCGTTGTACGCCGGTTTTGCCTTAGTGGTGCTTAAAATCACGTCGTTAAGTACTTTCTGCGCGGCGAGCACCTTTGCCAGGTATGCGGCGAGCTTTTCCGGCGGCGCGCCCGGGACAATTTCGCTCATTTCGCCGCTGATGTCGCTAATCGTGTTCATAAGCGCGGTCACGGCATTGCTTTCTAAGGTCAGGAACTGCGTCTCAAGGCCTTGCAACTTTTTGAAGCTCGTATCTGCCAAGGCCTTTTGCGCGCCGTTGAACTTATCGTAGGTGTCAAAGGCGGTGGCCATCGCGCTAAGCTTTAAATCCGTGTAGGCAAAGTTGCTTTCAATCGAGTTTACCGTATTGGTGAACGTGGTTGTTGCGGCAACCACCAGCGGATGCGGCGCATACGCCATATAGTTTTCAACCATTGCACCGCTCGGACTTGCCGGGCCTTTTCTAACCGACTCCACGCTGTTGCCGTATGCGCTGTCGGCGTTTACGACCAAAATACACGATATCACCATTTGATAGTTGTCGCCCGGGGCAACAATATCATTTGCATAACCGGTACGGTTGTCTTCAGCATATCCAAATATGGCGGCCATAAAAAAGTCGGCTTCTCTGTTGTATGACCCATGCAAATAGATTCTTCTTTGCGTACCTAAGGTGCCGTCGGAATTAACCGTTCTGGCTTGTAAGGAAGTCACATTGTCGGTGAAGTTCCAATAAAGGCGAGCCTCGCGTATCAGTACCCTTTCCGTGCTGTACGTTAAAGTCTCCGCATCAAATTTGTATGCCCATACGCGCACCAACAAAAACTCCACTCCGTCCGCTTTTCTAGCGGCAGAACCGAACCAATTGGCCAAGGCGTTGGGATTGCCATCTGCGTTTGAACCTATATTAAACAGCCCCACGTTGCTGATGTATAGCTGGCTGTCGGCCAACGCCTGACTTGTGGTACCGGAGTAGGTGTAAGCCGGCTTTCTCGGTACCGCGTCCGCAAGGGCTCTTACGCCGGCGACGACCGTGTTGATTTCAGCCTCGCTGTCTTGCTGCCTTACCAGCGTCTTTGCGTTAGAGAACACCGCCTGCAAATCGGCCCAGCGGTCGGCTCCGCCGTCGTTGCGGGAGTAGTTATTCACCCAACGGAAGGGTTCGGAGGCGGCAATCGCGTTAATTGCGATGTCAGCCGCGTCGACATACACCTTAAGGATATCGGCTTTGGTTTGAACGTTATCCATGTCGGCCAATACCAAGGGATAGTTGTTGTTGATATAGCCGCTAACCGCTTCCAGCGAGGTAAGCGCGAGGATGGCGGCTCTTGCGACTAAGTACAAATCGTTATACAAATAGTCCCAAGTGTCGTTGCCGTACGTCTCCGTGTCGGTAAAGTACGCGGCTGCTACGTAGACGGTGCCGATTTTGCCGTCTAAGTCCTTCAGCAGGTTGTCTTGTGCGGTGAGGAACTCGACTTTGCCCGAAAGCGCGGTCAGCTTGCCGATCTCGGTAGCCAGCTTGGCTTGCGCGCGGCTGTCTAAAGCGTTGTAATCGTCCAGCGCGGCTGTAACCTTGCCCGCGTGGGTGGCAAAGTTGGCAAGGATAACGGTGTTTACGTCTAAGGCGATCTCGGCCGCGTACTCGGTTTTAAAGTCGGCAACCTCGTAGTCGGCGATTTTGTCCAGCAAGCTGTTGAACAGTGCCGTTAGCCCCGGCTTAGCGGCGTCGACCTTCGCCTTGGCGAAGCTGGTTAAGCCGCCGTATTCTGTTTCGGCTTCCGCTACCTTTGCCTTGTTGCCGATGGCGACGGAGTCTACCGTGAGCGCGAGCTCGGTGGCGTATTGGGCGAGGAAGGCTGCCGAGTCTCTGTCGGACGCCAAATCGTCCATCGCGCTTTTCAGGGTATCGACGGCGACCTTTTCGACCGTGGCCATCAAATTCCGGACGTCGGCGTGTAAGGCGTAAAACGCAGTGTGGACATCATTGACATTTTTCTCGTCGGCCTCAAGGTTGAGGGCTTCGGGATTG
>WQYM01000094.1 GCA_009781235.1 Bacillota bacterium | reverse complement strand
GTGATATAATAAAACCGACACATTATGGGATTTGTGTATATATTCGCTCATGTCGGTTTTATTATATCACAATAAGCAGTCCGACGCAAGACGTCGGGGAATAAAACCCGGAGAGATTCAAAGGCTCTTTTATGATCTTCCTTGACACCCTTGCCGTATCTGTACAGCCATCCTAAACGCCATTGCGCCTCTGTTTCGCCCTGTTTTGCCGCTTTAATGTATAATTCCGCCGCTTTCATAGGATCTAACTGTACCCCTTCAGCAAAATCATATTGATATGCTAGGCGTGTTTGTGCGATTGCAAGTCCTTGATCCGCAGCAAGCTGAAAAAACTTTAGGGACTCAAACCGATTTCGCGGCTTCCCGTTTAAACCGTAATAATAATCTAATCCAATTTGACAATTCTCCTCGGCTGTTTTGAGCTGATTTTTCGGTTCGGCATCGCTCATCGTCGAATTGAAAAAGCTGTTTATGTTTCCTCTGATGATTTTTTCCAAGTTTTCTAGATGCTGTTTTATCGGTCGGCGCGTCGCATCATAAAACTGAGTCGATCCAAGATATAACTCAAACCTTGGTGTCAATGTACAATCTTCAATTTTGAACGGGATTACCCGCTTGTTGTTTTTACGGGCAAGCGCTAGTTCATCATATACGTTATCCGATTCAATTGCATTTTCGGAAAGTACCAACAAGAAACTCTTTGAAGCTATGACACTTGATGCTATTTCCGCCTGATAATATTTTGACCCCACCGCAATGTCGCGAGGCGCAATCCAACATTCGATACCTTTGGATTCCAAATACTCAACAACTTCGTTGGCAAACATTTGATCCTTAATCGAATAAGATACAAATATATCTTTCGCTTCCATTTTTAGTTCTCCTATTTTTTAATCCTAATGATTATCTTCAAATGCACCTTCTTGCCCTTGTGCAAAACGAACTCGCTCTCGGCTGTAAAGTCCGAAACTCTTTGTTCGTGGCTTGTAACCTTTTCCTCGTTCACTTTTACGCCGCCCCCGGCGATTAGCTGGCGGGCTTCGGATTTGGATTTGGCGAGGCTTGAGAGCACCATGATATCGATGATAAGGCTATCCAAACCCGCCGCAAGTTCCATGCTCGGCATTGCGCCCGCGTCGCCCGAGAACGCGGCGGCGGCCTGAGACTCGGCTTCTAGCGCCGCTTCCTCGCCGTGAACAAGCTTCGCCACCTCGAACGCAAGCCTCTTTTTAGCGGCGTTAATGCGCTCGTCTTTAAACTTACAGAGTTCCGCAATCTCGTCCAGTTCCATAAACGTGAGCAGTTTTAGGCACTCCTCCACCTTTACGTCCTCGACGTTCCTAAAATACTGATAAAACTCGTACGGGGAGGTTTTGTTCGCGTCCAGCCACAGCGCACCCTTTTGGGTCTTGCCCATCTTGGTGCCGTCCGAGTTTTCTAAAAGAGTGAACGTCACCGCGAATGCGTCCACGCCCTCCTTCCTTCGGATTAAGTCCGCGCCCGCTAAAATGTTGCTCCACTGGTCGTTGCCCCCCATCTGGAGTCGCGCGCCGTACTTTTGGTACAGCACCAAAAAGTCGTAGCTTTGCATCAGCATATAGTTGAATTCCAAAAAGTTTAAGCCCTTTTCCATCCGCGCCTTAAAACAGTCCGCCGTAAGCATCTTGTTCACCGAAAAATACACGCCCGTGTCGCGCAGAAAATCCACGTAGTTGAGTTTTAGCAGCCAGTCCGCGTTGTTGGGCATCACCGCCGCGTTTTCTCCCTCGAACGAGAAAAAACGCGACATCTGCATTCGGAATTTCTCGCCGTTGGCTTGAATCGTCTCGAGACTCATCATGCGGCGCATGTCGGAGCGGTTGGAGGGGTCGCCCACCATCGCCGTGCCCGCTCCGATTAATGCAATCGGCGTATGCCCCGCCCGTTGCATATGCGCCATCGCCATAATGGGGATGTAATGGCCGATATGAAGCGAGTCCGCCGTCGGGTCGAACCCGATGTAGAACGAAATTTTCTCGGTTGCGAGCAATTTTCGCAAATCGTCCTCGTACACGGTTTGCTTGATAAAACCGCGGGCGTAGAGGGTATCCAAAATGTGAGTCGTTTTCATAGAGTTAGTCCTAATATTCGTTATTGTAAATTCAAATGCGTATCATCGCTAAACAGTTTTATATTTTCATTAAGTCTTTTAGCAATCAAGTCTATACTAGAGATTTTTAGGGTGTAACAAGCCGTATTGCAAACAATAGTAAGTCTGCCGGCACCGTGCATCACACTAGCATTATTCTTACTTATTTCTACAATCTCTTTGAGCGTAATAATAATCTGCTCCTTTGTGTCGGGGAAAAGATATAAAACTTCATCTTGTTGCTCGAGTACCATTTTTGGACTTATCCATTGTTTAATAACCATTCCTAGTGACCAAAGCCCTATTATTCCGGTTGTAACAACTCCGATTAAGTATAGAATATTTTCTTCAACGGTTAAATAAATAAAAAATGACAAAGCGCAAAACACTATGAAACTACCAAACGTACAAAGAATCGTGATAGCAGTTACGCTTTCATATGCGCGAATATTCTTGTAAGTTTTCTTTGTGTTTTTCATAATCTTTTTTTTAGACGCAGACGTAAGAATGCACTGCTTACTATGTTCCTGCTACGATTTTCTCTTTAAACAATTCCTCCAACGCCTTAACGCCCGTCTCAATCCGCTCTAAGGATTCGTTAGAAAAGTTTAGCCGAATTGCGTTCAGCCCGCTACCGTCGGCGTAAAAAACTTTGCCTTGGATGTAGGCAACGTTGCGGGTTATCGCTTCGGGGAAGATTTTGACGGTGTCGATGTGCGCGGGGAATTCACCCCAGATGAATAAGCCGCCGTCGGGGTCGGTGTGCACGAATTCTTTTGGCATGTATTTTTTGATTGCCGCCATCATGGCGTTTTTGCGGCTCCGGTATAAAGGCAGCGCTTTTTCGATGTTTGGGTACAATAGGCCGCGCTTTAGGTACTCGAAGGTTATCGCTTGCGCCAGACTCGAGGTATGCAAATCCGAGCCCTGCTTGGCAATCGTCATTTTGCGGATGATTTCCTTTGCGCCGACCGCCACGCCCACCCTAAGGCCCGGCGAGAGGATTTTTGAAAAACTCGACACGTACACGACGTATCCGCCCTCGTCGAAGTGCTTTAACGCGGGCACGGGTTCGCCCGAAAAACGCAATTTTGAATACGGGTCGTCCTCTAACACGGGAATCTGGTATTTTGCCGCCAATCCCGCAATGCCTTTGCGGTTAGCCGCGGAATACGTTTTGCCGGTCGGATTAGAGAACGTAGGCACGACGTAGATAAATTTGGGCTTTAACGCGCGTATCTTTTGCTCTAAGTCGCCTAAATCCAAGCCATCCTTACACGTTTTTACGCCGACGGGTTTTGCCTCGTAGGAATGTAAGATTTGCAGCACGGCCAAATACGTCGGATCCTCGACCAGCACGACGTCGCCTTTGTCCAAAAATACCTTACACATGAGGTCAATGCCCTGCTGCCCGCCGCTGATTACCAACGTGTTATCAAGCTCCGCGCCCTCGATTCCGACGTCTTTTACATACCCGGTCAAAAGCTCCCGAAGCGGTAAATACCCTTCCGTAACGCCGTATTGCAGCACCTTGCGCGCCGAGTCAGCCGCCAAAATCTCGCCGGAGATCGCGGCGATATCGGCGACGGGCAAAAACTCGTTTGCCGGCAGCCCGCCCGCAAACGAAACAATCTCGGGTCGGCTCAGCAGCTTAAAAATTTCGCGCGTCGCCGTCCCGGAGAGGGAATGCATCCTCGTACTGAATTGAAACTCCATAAAACTCCTTTTTATGTCGATGCAAAAGTGCTTTTTAGTGTCAACACGCTCTAAGGCTCGTGGTCGTAATGCACCGTTACATAAGCAAAAATTACCACGGTCGTCAGGCCGCTTATCGCACTCCACTGCGCCTGCGAGCCCGCATAATAAACATCCTTTAATCTGGAGCAGTCTTCAAACGCGCCTTGGCCGATTGCCGTCAAACCGGCCGGCAGCGTAATGTTATCCAGCCAGTCGCAGGAATAGAACGCGTACCTGTCGATAACGGTCACATCGCTGCCGACGGTGACGGCGGTTAACGCACGACAGCCGGCAAAGGCCCAATCGCCGACGCTTTCCGCCGTGTCGGGAATCGTGACAGCGGTTAACGCGCTATACGCGAACGCGCTGCTGCCGATATTTTTAAGTCCGCTCCCTATCGTAACGCCCTTAAGAGCGCTGCAACGGGAAAACGCCGCATACCCCAAATATAATACGCTGTCCGGGATCGCGACATTGGCTAAGCCGTTGCAATTGTAAAACGCGGAACCCGCGATTCCAATAGTGCCGGCCTTGAACGTTACCGAAGTAATATTTTTATTCGTCGCCTCAATCGCCCAATTACCCAAATACTTTATGTTTCCGGAAACACTGTATACCAATTTGAGACAGCCGAGAAACGCGTCGCTCCCGATGCTTTGAACGGTGTCGGGTATCGTAATACTCGTAAGCTCGGCGCAAGCCCGAAATGCGTCGCCCCCGATGCGGACGATCCCGTCGGGGAGTTTTATGCTTTTAAGCTCCGGGCAATTGTAAAACGCATACGCGCCGATGTCTAACACGTTTTCGCCTATCGTAGCGCTTGAAAGCCTCGTGCAACTATAAAACGCGCGCTCGCCTATCCGCGTTGCGCCGTCGCCGATATCGACGCTTGTCATTCTGTTGCAGCCGTAAAACGCATAGTCGCCGATATCCGTTATGCCGTCGGATATGATAACGCCGGTGATTCCCGTGCCGCCGATAAATCCGCGATACGCGATACGCGTCACAGGCAGGCCGTTATAGGCCGACGGAATATACGCCACGCCGGCTGCCGAGCCGCCCGCCGAAACCTCATATTCGGCGTCGTCGAGAATCAGCGTAAACTTTAGTTCGACCGTAGCGTATACGCGTGTTTCAACGTGCGAAGAATCGCGCCGGCAAATTCTGGTCTCCTCGCCGTTCGTCGTATCGGAAGGGGGCGTCGTCAAAACCCAACTGTCCCAGAAATGCCCGAGCGCGGGGACGGCGCGCGTTTCGGTATGCGCGGGGTCGTCCTTACAAGTCCGCGTTTCTCCGCCCGCTTCCGTGCAGGTGGGCGCGGAAAGAGGCGTCCATTCTCCCCAATCGCATGCAGGGGCTTCCGCTTCGCCGCCGTCCTCCGCTCCGCCGTCTTCCCCTACCCATTTCGCATACAGCGTAAGGTTTCGCGTAACCGTATCGACGACAAAATCCCAGGCGTTTACGCATGCCTCTTCTTTATACCAACCGCTGAAATTTTCGCCGGCCTTTACAGGATCCGAAGGCTTGGCAATTTTTGTTCCGCTTTCAACCTGGGACAAGCCGGCAACGGGGGAGCCTCCGCGGCTGTCAAAGGCGACTTCGTAAACAGCGGGAGCGGATTCGCCGCACGCCGCTAAACCGAGCGCGCCTATGAAGGCAATCAGCAAAATTAGCGCCGGCATTTTAAACTTTTTCATAAACACTCCTTGGCAAATACTTCACCGTATAAAATACCGCAAAGCCTATAAACAAGCCAGCAATCGTGCTTGCAATCAGGGTGAGTGGAAGGACGTAAAACAGGCTTTGACCCAATATGAGCGACGCAATCAGCAGTTGGACGGCGTTGTGCGTAATTGCGCCCGTGAGGCTAATGCTGATAAGCCCGATTTTAGGGAACGTAAACCGGTACAAAAGGTATTGGACGCCCAAAGAGATAAGCCCGGCGGGCACGGAGTACATAAGCATAGCGGGGCTGCCGGCAAACAAAGCGCCCAACAAGCATTTTGCGGCCAGCACAATCAGCGCGTCTACGGGTCCGAGTAAGACAAGCACCGCCAAAATCGCCGCGTTCGGCAGCCCTATCTTTGCGCCCGGCGCAAACACAAGCAGCGGGGGCAAAAAATTCTCGACCAGCGTCAATATGAGCGCCGCCGCGGTGAACACCGCAAGACGGGTGATTCGCTTTGTTGTGATGCGTTTTTGTTCCATGAATATTAGCCGATAGAGATAAAATTGCTCTCGCCCACTAAGCGTATCACGATGCCGTTCGGGATGCAGACGATTTTTTGGTTGGGGCGGGTGATTTTACCCATGCGCTCGCACGCGTGATCCGGACAGGTGGAACTGCCTTTTTTAACATAACAGGCACCGCTTTCGATGACCAGCGTCAGCCCCTGCAGCGGGATTTCTAAGGGCTCCTCATCGGGTTTTGGAAACGCGTACGGGCGTTCCACAAGCTTTCCGTTTTGCCGCACCTCAACGCCCTGAACCGGATAGGCGGGGGGCGACCAATATACCCACCAGCACAGCGCCAACACCGCGGCCGCCAGCCCCGCCAAAAAAAAGATGTCGGTAAGGCGGAAAGGTTTGCCTTTTTTTATCGATTCAATTTTTTCGGATTTTGTCATGTTAAAAAGCAACGAATTCTATATTAGGCTCTCCGTACCGCTTGTATGTCGCGTTTTCGGGATATTCGGTCAACAAATCCGACTCGGCGATGCCGATAAACGCGATTTTTTGCGCCGTCACTACCGCGCCCTTGATCCCTTTGTCCGCAAGCAGCGTTTTTGCCTCCTCGAACGACTTCACGCACGCCGCCGTCGCATAGCCTTCCGCCGCGACGGCCGAGGAATCAAAAATCGCCGCGGAAACCACCGCCGCATCGTCGTACACGTACCTTTTCCCGTCAAAACTAACGCCTACGGGCATCCCGGTGAAAGGGTTTATGATGTGGCAGACGGGTAAAAAGTCGTACTCTTTTTTGCCGTTTTCATCCAATACCGGTTCGCCCGCCTCGCCCTGACGCACATACGGATATAAATAATACCGCTGGTAGTCGCCCGAAACGATGGCCGACATTTCGCCAGGCACGGACGTTGCAAATAGGGTCTCAGGTTCCCAAAAGAACGGGTTTGCCCGTTCCCCGTGCGAGCGCGAATGGTTGACGCCAACCGTCCAGTCCTCTTCGGATTGGGTAGCCGCGTCATAATACCGGCCGTAAAATTTGTTGTGCCCGGCAAAGCTGACCAAAGCCGAGCGGATGCCGCTTTTTTTAGCGATGTCCATACAAACCTCTACGGCATAGCCCTTGGCAACCGCGCCGAAGTCGAGTTTTATGTCCTTGTCGAGTTTTTTTAGGTAGTACTTTGCGCCTTCCTGCGACGCTTCCACTCCGAACGGCGTGGAAGTGTCCGCAAACTTTTCGTATATGCTTTTTGCGGCGTTCACCGTCTCGACATCGGGCAGCTTAATTACGTCCGGGGCGACCGGGAACATAAAATACCCCGCGCGCGTCGCGTCTACGTTCCATAGCTCGCTAAGCTTTTGCACCGCGATGTTGAACGCGCCGCCGGTTTTATGATAATACGCCTCCGAAAGCTTTACTAATTCGTACGTATGGCGGCTTACCTCGACCGGCTCTCCCGCGCCGGCCTCGTCGTTAAGATACTTTAGCGGCGAGGGCGCCGTCAGGATGATATCGGCATTAATGACTTCTAGCTCGGCGCACATTTGTTTATATACCGCCGGACTGTTCTTCCCGAGCAACCAAACCTCAAAGTAAAACAAGCCGAGCACGATATCGCCGTCTTTATAATATTCGCGCTCGTACGCGCTGCCGCAGCCGGCAAAGGAGCCGGCAAAAAAAAGCAAAACGCAAGAGATAATAACGGCAAGCAATCTTTTCACGAATACTATTGTACAAGAAAAGAACGGGAAAGTAAAGTAAAAAGTAAAAAGTAAAAAGTAAAAAGTGCGGATGGCGATGTAATAGGTATCAGGGCACAGGGCACAGGCTTTGGATAAAATGCCTCCGATACCCGTGCCCTGTGCCCTGTGCCTTGTGCCCTGTTACCTTATGCCGAAAAGTTATCCCTAAAAAACGCAATCTCCGCCGCGTACCCGTCCAATTCGTTCGGCGTCTCCAAATAAAACGGGAGATGCCGCAAGGCGGGGTGATTGACAAACCTGACAAGCGCGTCGGCGCCGATGAGGCCTTCTCCTATTTTCGCGTGACGGTCTTTACGGCTGCCAAAGGGCATCATGCTGTCGTTTAGGTGCACCGCCTTTAACCGGCTTAGGCCGACCTCCCGGTCAAATTGCTCCAAAACGTCGTCTAAATCGCCTGCGATATCGTAACCCGCCGCAAAAACATGGCAGGTGTCCATGCAGACGCCCAAATCTTCGTTATGCGTCACGCCGTCGATGATTTGCCTAAGTTGCGAAAAGTCGGCACCGATCTCGCTCCCCTTACCGCTCATGGTCTCGAGGAGAATCCGTGGTTCGTGATTCGGGAGAGTCGAGTGAGGAGTGAGGAGTGAGGAGTAAGGAACGGCGGAGGGAACGCTTCGTGTCGAATCCTTTTTTTCGCGCTCTAAATTTTGGATTCCGGACACCCAATTTATCTCTCGCTCCTCACTCCTAACTCCTAACTCCTCACTCGGCTGCACTAGAATGCGGTTTAACAGGCCAACCAAGTGCCCAATTCCCTCTTCCATCCCCGTCCCCGTGTGGCTGCCCGGATGAAAGGTATAATTTGCAGCGCCGCAAAGCAAGCGCAGCGTTTTTAAATCGCCGCTCATGCAAGATTCGGCAAACTCCCGCGTAGCTTCCGTACTGCTGGCGGCGTTTAGCGTGTACGGCGCGTGGGCTAACACGGGCAGCAAACCGTGCTCGCCCGCGTAGCGCAAAAATTGCGCGATGTCGCCCGCATCGACTGCCCTGGCCGACCCGCCGCGCGGGTTGCGCGAAAAGACTTGGAACGTATTCGCCCCGATGGAAACGGCGGTTTTTGCGGCCGCTAAGTACCCGTCCGCAATACTTAGGTGACATCCGATTTTGAGGGTTGAGGTGGGCATGGGAAACTCCTTGATGACCGATAATCTATTGACAATTTACAATTTACAAATTGTCAGTTTAGTGACCTACCGCATACAATGTACTACCATACAAAGGAGGTATAGGCTATGTTTTTTTGTAATCTTTTCGGCGGGTGCCGAAGAAATTGCTGCTGCCGGAGGCGCTGCTGCCGGCATGATTGCTGCTGCGGAGTCGAAGACGAAGGCGAAAGCGGAATCGAAACGGTCGGATTCGGGCGCGGACGCGATTTCGACGGGCGCGGGCGCGACGAGCGATTCGAGCGGGAACGCGATTGCGGTTGCGGACGCGATTGCGGTTGCGGACGCGATTTTGACGACGGCGGAAGGCGCAGGCGCGAGCCGGGCTGCGGATGCCGCTGATGAGCTGTGCGCAGTTGACAGTTTTCAGTTAAGCAGACTTATTTAATCCACTATCTGACAACTGACAACTGACAACTGGCAACTGACAACTCAAAAAGGCGTACCGGGTTTCCGGTACGCCTTTTTTTATGGTACGCAAAAACTACCGGCTAATATATTTACCCGTCTACCTTCGCCATATACGCCATAAGGTCTAAACACTTGTTGGAATAGCCCCATTCGTTGTCGTACCACGAAACCAGTTTAAAGAACGTTTCGTTTAAGGGGATGCCGGCCTTCGCGTCGAAAATCGACGTGCGCGGGTCGCCGATAAAGTCGCTCGAAACGACTTCGTCCTCTGTGTAGCCTAAAATGCCCTTTAAGTCCCCCTCGGACGCTTCCTTGATTGCCGCGCAAATCTCTTTGTACGTGGCGGGCTTTGCAGTTTTAACCGTCAAATCGACTACCGATACGTCCAATGTGGGGACACGGAACGCCATACCGGTCAATTTTCCCTTAACCTCCGGAATTACCAGCGCGCAAGCCTTGGCGGCGCCCGTCGAGGACGGGATAATGTTGCCGCTGGCCGCGCGGCCGCCCCTCCAGTCCTTTCCGCTCGGGCCGTCGACCGTCTTTTGCGTCGCGGTCGCCGCGTGCACCGTGGTCATAAGCCCCTCTACGATGCCAAACTTGTCGTTGATGACCTTGGCGACGGGTGCTAAGCAGTTGGTGGTGCAGGAGGCGTTGGAAACGACCTTCATCTCGCTCTTATACTTGTCGAGGTTTACGCCGCATACAAAGGTGGGGGTTTCCGCGTCCTTGGCCGGAGCGGAAATGATGACCTTTTT
>WQYM01000093.1 GCA_009781235.1 Bacillota bacterium | reverse complement strand
GAGAAAATCCTCGCGCCGTCTCCCCACCGCGCAGTTCCGCCGTGCCCGTATTTCCCCAAATGCGGAGGTTGCACCTTGCAGCACGTTTCATACCCCCGCCAGCTTGAATTCAAGCGCGATAATATCGTAAGCACCGTGCGAAAAATCGCCGGGATTGAATTGCCGCTTGCAGAAGTTGCCGCGTCGGACGCGGAGTTTCGGTGCCGGAACAAGTGCTCGCTGCCGGTAAAGCCGGGACAATGTACAAGCGATGCAATGGTAGGGCGCGATGTCCTCATCGCGCCGGAGGAAAGGGATTTGCGGCACGATGAGGACATCGCGCCCTACGACGGTGTGGGGAATAGCCGCCTGTCTCCAAGCATAAAAATCGGTTTTTTTCGCCGAAACTCCAATGATGTGGTGGATATCGCGGATTGTTTGATGCAGAATAAGAGCGTTAGAGATCTGATTGCCGGGTTTAGGGAATGGTTGTCAAGGGGCCGGGGGCGCTGGCAGAGTGCGGCGAAGCCGCAAAAATATGCCGGGGGCATATTTTTAGCCCAAGCGGGGAGCCGAACGGCGGCCCGAACAGGGGTCAGGGGTCAGGAATCAGATAATAATCCATCCGCCATTCCTAACTCCTCACTCCTAATTCCTAATTCTTTCCGCCACCTCACGCTCCGTAGCCTTGGCGGCATCCATACCGTTACGCTGGTCGGCACGCGCAAAAACCCGGAGGAATTAGCTTCATTTTCAAACGTGTTGCGGCGCATTTATGGCGAAAATTTTGCGTTTTACTACAACTATAATCCGGTTCGAACCAACGTAATTTACGGGCAGGAGTTTACGTTTTTAGCGGGCAAGGATGAGCCGGTTGCCGTAGACGGGCTAAAAATGCGCATCCATCCCGCCGGGTTTTTTCAGGTAAACGATTTTATCCGCGGAGAATTATATGCGCATATCATAAAAAAAGCGGTTGCGTCGGACGCCGGATATGCGATAGAGGCGTACGCCGGCGCGGGAGTTTTGGCGGCAAAGCTCGCCCCGTATTTTAAGCAAGTCCTCGCGGTTGAAATTTCGCCCGAGAGCATAAAAGCGGGCGAGGAAATAAAAGAGCTGAACGGAATAGGAAATTTGCGGTTTATTCAAGGGGATTGCGCGGAGGAGCTCGGGAAGCTGTTTAGCCAAATTACAAACGAAACGAAAAACGAAAAGCGAAAAACGAAAAACGTCGGATGGGATTTGGAGGGGGAAGAAAAGAATATCGATTCAAAAAACCCATCCGAAATTCCTCACTCCTCACTCCTCACTCCTAATTCTCCGTCCGCCATTCCTCACTCCTCACTCCTCACTCCTAATTCCGTCCTCATCTTAGATCCGCCCCGTCAGGGCTTGTCTTCTGCCGTCGTCGAAACGCTGGTTCAATCCGGCTCGCCCGCCGTGATTTATGTTTCGTGCAACCCCGCGACCTTTGCGCGCGATCTGTCAGGCTTAAAAGCGGCGTACACCGTTTTAGATGCCGCCGCGTTTGATATGTTCCCCCAAACCGAGCACGCCGAATTGGTTGTGACTTTAAAGCGAAGCTAATGCATTAAGAATTCACATAGCCGCTACTTGTTAAACAAATTGTCCAAAAACCGCTTTGCCGCGCCGGAGGCGGAAGCGGCCGTCTCGCGAATCGAGTCGCCGAGCTTTTTCGGGCCCGTTTTTTCGGGCGTCGGGCTCGGCGCCGGGCTTTCGGGCAGCTCCGCCTTTATGGGCGAACCGCAATGGCTGCAACGGCGCGAGGTTCCGGCAAGCAGCATATTTACGGAGCCGCACGAAGGGCAAGAAACGACGGCGCTTTGGTAGCCGTATTTTTCCGCGTCTTCCGGGCGGGGGAAGCAAAACGTCATCGTGCCCCGGTCGATATGGCAGTTGGGGAAGTATCGCTCGTCGAGCATCCGCTCGATGACTTTTAGGGCTTTTTGCTCCGATTGCCCCGCCTGCAACGCCAAGTCCGCAATCGACAGGTCGGAGGCGCCGTTGATGATGTCCACATAGCGAAGCTTGAGGCGCGATTTTTTTGCTTGCGCGCTTGCAATGCAGCAAAGCATGATTCCGAACGCGATAAAGAACACAAAGAAAAAAACGGCGGAAATGATAAACCGGTAGTCGCCGCTTTCCAAGCTAGAATAAATCCCGACGGGAATGATGATCGCGTCCAGTAAAACGCCTAAGCCGATTAAAAAGCCGCCGATTACCTTTAATCCCGTAAAGTTTTTCGGCCTTATTGGGTTTTTTTGTGCATGCGGATTTATGTAACCGGCAGCGGTAGAATTTTTGCCGGACTGCGCGACGGATATTAAGACGTTCGAGATAATCATGTAAACGGCAATCGGCCAAATGAATATCCAAGCGACGATGATCATCCCTAAAGAAAAAGGCTCGCGGTGTTGCATGTTAAAAATTCCTCCGGAATTTTTTTGGGATAGGGGATAGGGGCTAGAGGATAGGGGATAGAGGACGGGAGGTTATTTTCTTTTTGTCCGGTTTTCTGCCAACTCTTTTTTGCGTTCGTCCACGGACTTGGGGTAGTCGGCGGTGCGCGGGACAGGGTCGGACGCGGCGTCGGCCATAGCGCCCTTTCGCAACCGGAGCCCGTACATTGCGTTTATCATTTGCAGCACATCCTGGTAGCGGTGCTTTTGGTAGACCGCCATGGCTTTTAACAGGGCGGATTCCTGCGGGGGTTTTATCAGCGCGCCGAACTCGGACGGCCTTTTTAGCTCGTCACGGTGCATGCGCTGGATGCTTTCGGGCGGCAATTTGCCCGTGATGCAATAATATATCGTAACGCCCAGCGCGTAAACGTCCGTCCACGGGCCTTGCGCGCCGTGCGTGCGGTATTGTTCCTCGGGCGCAAAGCCTTGTTTTAGTACGATAGAAAGCGATTTTCCGTCCAAGTTAGACTGCTTGGCAGCGCCGAAGTCGATAAGCTTTACCTGATTGTATTTGGTGATTAAGATGTTGTCGGGGGAGATGTCGCGGTGGATTAAGCCCATCTCGTGAACGCTCACCAACGATTCCATCACGGGCCGCAAAATCGTCAGCACCTCGTCGGCCGTAATGCGGCCTCCTTTCCGTTGCACGTATTTTTTTAAGGAGATGCCGTCAAGGTACTCCATCACGATGTAGGCGGTGCAGTTGGCCGAGAAAAAGTCACGCACCGAAACGATGCCGGGCAGGTTTTTGATTTTTGCCAGCACCTTTGCCTCGCCGATAAAGCGCTTTAGCCCGCTGTTGGACGCCTTTTCGTTTTCCTTGTTGTTGATGATTACCTCGCCTGACCTCGGGACGCGGTTCACATACCCCGACGGATAGAATTCCTTGATGGCGCGCTTAAGCCCTTGCGTCAAATCCCACGCCAAATACGTGATGCCAAACCCCCCTTCGCCGATTGCTTTTGCAATCAAATAACGGTTATTCAGCACGGTGCGCTGTGGAAGGTGATGCGGCAGGCTGAACGTGTCGTCCGCTCTTCTGCCGCACTGGGCGCAAATCCGTCGCCCGTCGAGGTCACCGAAACAATAAAGGCAGATGTTTTTGTTGGTTCGAATCTTTGGCATTAAAAAAATCTCCGATTTTTTAGGGGAGGGGATAGGGAATAGGGGTTATCGGCGTCTTATAATAAGAAAAACTACCACGCCGACAATCAGCACAGCGGAAACGACAATCAAGACAGTACTCAGGGTGGTGTAAGGGGCGGTAGCGCCGTATGCGGAATTTGCGGGCAGAACCGCTGCGGCGGCCTTCGGAGAAGCGGCGAGGTAATCCTTGCAACATTGTGTTATGGAAGCCGCCATATTGCGCCCCGTTTGCGTCGCGCTCGAATACATCGTAAGTCCTGCCGGCATTTGCGCGTAGATGCGCCCCGTCCGGTCTCCGCCGCCGGGGTTTGTATATTGGCTTACAACTTGGGCGTCTTTGTCAAAAAAGAGGTTCATATAATCGAGATAATTATTGGTGCCGCCCGGCTGGTCGTTCCGGGACCGTTCCGTCGTCCAAAAAAGCCAATAGTCGTCGTTGCCGTTCCGGGTGGTCACCCCGGTATTATTGGTGGCGACGTTCCCGACAATCAAGTTGTCGGGGAAGCTGTAATAGATATCCGCAATTTTATCGGTTTTTACGTCAAATACGACCGTATAGGCGATGACAAAATTGATGCTGTTCATATCCCCCAAGTTTGCCCAGCGCGCCGGCGCCTTAGCCGTTACCATCCGGTAGTTCGGGTTATCGGGGTAGCCCTCCGACGCTTGCAAATACGCGGCGGACAAAGCCTCTTTTTGAGTATCTCCGGCTCCCGTCTTTTTAGCTTCGCGCAGCGCGTACGCGGTTTTTGCGGAATTTTTAACGGACACGTCGGTTTTGATTGCCTCCTCTACCAGCGCGATCAATTCCGTCAAATCGTCCGGAACGTTAACATATTCGCCTACGGTTACGGTAACCTGCGCCTCCTTTGTAACGCTCCCGACCGTGCACGAGGCCTTGACCGTGTATGTGCCGACCGCTTGGGTCGAAAACAACCCGTTTGCGACCGTAGCCGCGCCGCCCGCAACCGTCCACGTTATCGCCGGGTTTGCGGGCAGAAAGTTGCCCTGCGGAACCGCTGTAAATTGGCGCGAGGCGGCGCCGTCTTTAGATAAGCGTATGCTTGCCGCGCCGCCTTCGACGCCTTGAATACTAAGAGCCGTCAGCGTCGGCTCGTCAGTGGGATCCGGAATATCCGTATTGCCCGGGTCATACGGGCTGACGGCAATCTGTGCTTGGCCGGTTTTGGAGGTTTGTCCGACCGTTACGGATGCTTTGACGGTATATATGCCCGCTACGGAGGTGGAAAACAGCCCGCTTTCCGAAACCGTGGCGTCGGTAGTGGCGGCGATGCCTTTTTCCACCGACCAAGCTACGTCAAATTTAGCCGGCAGGTTGCTTCCCTTAGCTTCGGCAGTCAATTGCAGCGTAACCGCGCCGGAGGCGGGCAAAGAAACATTTTTTGCGCCCAAAACGCTTACGCTCAACAGACTCGCTTTGCCGCCTCCGTTGCCCCCTCCGGCGCACGCAAACAGCGCGAAGCAAGCCGCAAGGGCGACGATGAGAATGGCGAGTACCGATAGTGATTTCTTTTTCATGAACAAACTCCTTGAAAAAAATATAATTTTTTTATATTTGAATTAAGCGAACGCTTTTCCCGCGTCCGACTTTATAAACGCACCGGCGCACGCCACAATCGAGCTGGTCGCGTTTCGGGCGGTTTCCGTGCAATCCGAGCGGATAAGCGGCGCGCTGTTGACGCCGTTTGACCGGTACAATACGCCAGCCGTGTTGGGCGGTTTGGTAAACGTTGCCACAGTCTTTGCGTCCATGCCGATAAAGTGGTTCATGACGTCCTGATAATTGTTGGTGTTAACGCCTCCGGGAGCGGTGGTAGTCCAATATTGCCAATACTCGGGCTCGGTGGTCGTGCCGGTATTGCCGATCTTACGTCCCAAAACCGGAACCTCGGGCAACGCGTATATAACGTCTGCGATTTTACCGTCCGCAAGAGAGAACGCGACCGTCATCGTAAAAAGATAATAGGGCGCGGCGTTTGCGTAGGCGCCTGCGGACCAAATGGGCCCGGTTTCCGTGATTACCGAATAGTCCGGCCCATCGTAGCCCGCGAACGCTTGGGCGTAGGCTTTTGCCAAGGCCTCTTTTTGAGTATCGCCCGCGCCGGCTGTTTTAGCTTCCCTCAGCGCGTAGCTTGTCGCAATCGATTTTTTAACGGAATCTATTTCCTTGACGGCATTTTCCACCTCGGCGATTAAACCGGCCAAATCGTCCGGAATCGTAAGGGAAACGCCGGCTCTTACCGCAACCGTAACTTGCCCGGTTTGGGTAACGCCGTCGACCGTCGCGGACGCTTTGACCGTATAAGTACCCGCAACTTGGCTTGAAAAGCTGCCGGCTTTCGAAACCGTGGCGTCAGTTGTCGCCGCGCCGTCTTTTTCGACCGACCAAGTAAAGGCGATGTCCGAGGGCAGGTTTGTTCCCGCCGGAACGGCTGATAATTGCAGCGTTGCCGGGCCGGATTCGGGCAAATACAGCGTTTTTGCGCCGCTGACCGTTACGCCTGTTAAACCCGACGAGGGCGTTTGGCCGTTTCCGTAAGGACTAACGGCAATCGTAACTTGGCCGGTTTTGGTAACGCTTTCGAGCGTATAAGACGCTTTTACGGTATATGAACCTGCGACAGAGGCGGAAAACAGCCCGTTTTCCGAAACCGTGGCGTCAGTTGTCGCCGCGCCGCCCTTTTCGACCGACCAAGCAATCGGGGGATTGTCGGGGAGATTGCTCCCCGACGCCTTTACCGTTAATTGCAGCGTAACCGGACCGCCGGAAGCCGGCAAGGTAAGCGGCGCCGCGCCGGAAATAGTAATTCCGAGCAGGTTCGCTTTGCCGTTGCCTCCGCCGCTGTTGCCGGCGCACCCAAAAAGCATAAGAGAGGCGGCCAATACGGCGAGGATGAGCGGAATAAGTATCGATGGGATTCGCTTTCTCATGGGCAGATTCCTTATTGTATGTTTTACTTGGATTTACGCGAACTTCTTTCCCGCGTCGCTTGCGATAAACATTTTGGCGCACTCTACGATGGTGCCGGCGACGTTCATCGCGGTTTCCGTCGCGCCGGAAAGAAATTGCGGGCTCCCGCTGTAAAACGAGCCTTTGGGTTCGCTGTTGTTGCCGCCAGCGTACCTCTTTATTTCGCTGGCGGCTTTTGCGTCCATGCCGACAAAATGGTACATGTAGTCAAGATACGTATAGGGGTACTGGGTAGTCGATTGTATCCATTTATAGTAGTACTCGCCGCTCCCGTCCTGAGTAACGCCTGTATTATTGTTGTTACCGTTTTGCCATATAGGATTGTCGGGCAACGCGAACACGACGTCCGCGATGGAGCCGTCTATGTTAGAGAAAGCGACGGTCATCGGGAACTTGGCCCACGCCCACTGGGAGTGCACGTATGTGTATGCCCACTGGATTCCGGCGTGATAAATTACCGAGTAATCCGAGCCGTCATAGCCTATGACCGCTTTTGCGTAGGCTTCCGTCAGCGCCTGTTTTTGCGTTTCCCCCGCGCTTGTTTTTTTGGCTTCGCGCAGCGCGTACGCCGTTGCGACGGATTTTTTAACAGAGTCTATTTCCTTTATGGAGGTTTCCACCAACGCGATTAAACCGGGTAAATCGTCGGGGACGTCGAGCGGTGCGTACACGGTGATTGCGGCTTGGCCGGTTTGGGAGATTCCCGCCACCGTCGCGGAGGCTTTTACCGTATAGGAACCCGCTGCCGATGCGGAGAATAGCCCGTTTTCGGAAATGGAAGCGCCGCTTATGCCATCGCTTCCTTTTTCGACCGACCAAATAAAGTCGATGCTTGTGGGCAAACCCGTTCCCGTCGCGGCGGCCGAGAGCTTCAGTGAAACGGAGCCGGATTCGGGTAAAAACAGCGCCTTTGCGCCGCTCACCGTAACGCCGGTAAAAGTCGCTCCGGGCGGCGTCGGGTCGTCAGGATTTCCCGGATTGCCCGGATTCCCCGGGTTGTACGGGCTTACGGTAATCGAAGCTTGGCCGGTTTTGGTTCTTTTCTCAACCGTCACGGCCGCTTTTACCGTATAAGTGCCGGGAGTGGCGGAGGAAAACAGCCCGCTAGCAGAAACGGTGGCGTCGGTTGTGTCGGCTCCGGCCTTTTCGACCGACCAAACGGTTCGGGGCCTTGTCGGCAGGCCGGAGCCTTTCGGCTCGGCCGTTAATTGCAGCGTCACCGCACCGGATTCGGGCAGCGTGAGGTTTTTCGCGCCGGAAATTGTGACGCTCAACAAGCTTACCTTGCCGCCTGTGGAGCACGCAAATAGCGCAAAGCAGGCAGCGAGGAGGAGGGAGGCTAGTGCCAATGCAAATTTCTTTTTCATAAACAAACTCCTTGTATTAGTGCGGTAGTGCAGTAGTGCAATAGTGATGGATTGTTAATGCAATAGTGCAGTAGTGCAATAGTGATGGGTTTTTGAATGTGGCAATTTTGGAGGACAGTCTTAATAAAGCTTGATTATAGGTTTTTGTTCATTTTGCGAATTACAGTTTGTCATTCACTACTGCACTATTGCACTACCGCACTACTGCGCTACTGCACTACTGCATTGCAACAAACACTTCCGTGGCTAGCGTCATCGCCTGAATAAACGCGAACGAGGTGTAATAGGGGCGGATGGTCGCGCCCGCGAACGAATCCACTTTTTCCGGGATTACCGTAAAGAAGCCCATGTCTGTAAACTCGTCCACGTAATCGTAGATGTCGTCTATCGATTTTCCGACGAAGGATTTTCCGATGATCTCAAGATTGAGGCCCGCAAAATTATCCGCCGAATAAAAGTCCTCCTCACCCATATCCGCTACGTTCATCCCGATAAATTTTCCGTCCTTGTCGATGGCGGTGTATAGGACGAGGTGGGGGATTAGGCCGGAGTCGGGGTCGTTCTCATAATAAGACCAATACCCGGTCGTCGCGGTTTTTACGATGATCGCGCCCTCAAACAGGCCTTTTTGTACGCGGTAAGCGCCCAAAACCAGCTCGTAGTCGCTTGTAACTTCGGATTCCGCGTTCCATGCGTCGACTTGGGCATTGGTCCACGCGGCAAAATAATCTTCGTTTAAGGCCTCTTCGTTGCTAACGCCGGACGGCGCCAACCGGTTGAGTACCGCGACGAGCGCGGCGGGAAGCGCTTCTTGTATGCTATCGCCCGCAACCGAAACCTCGCAGGAGGCAAAAACCGGGCCGAACTTAGTGGTCACTTTGGCGGTAACGACCGCGACGCCGGGCTTAAGAGCCGTTACGTTGCCGGAATCGTCCACCGTTACACAGCCTTTGGGGCTTGCGGCGACCGTCCAATCGATTTCTTTACTAAGCGTGTTGCTTGCCGGATAAAACTCCACGCCGAGCGTGCGAACCTCCCCGACTTCCAGCGTCAGCACGTTATCCTCGGTCAATTCGTCGCAAATGATAACAAGCCCCGTGAGCTGCTGGGCGCACGCGGAAAGCAGGGCGGCGAGCACGCACACGGCTGTAAGGGTGGAGAGTAATAGGATTTTTCGGAGCTTTTTCATGTATATGGATTCCTTATGATTTTATACAGCTATTCGGGCACACGGTAACGCACTTTCCGCAGGACTTGCATTTTTCGGGGTCTATCATCGCAATGCCGGCCAAAACCGTAATCGCGTGGAAGGGACATGCATTTTTGCATAGGCCGCATCCGCCGCAGCCTTCCGCGTTTATCCGATATGTCTTTTTTTCGCGGCGCTTGGGTTCGTTTCCGTTGTTTGTCGACGTTGCGGCGGTGCCGCTTTGCGAGCCGGCGGCTGCCCCGGCCCCTACGGCCGCGTTTGACCCAACCAATTTCCGAATCGATTCGGCATTTTCGTCTGTGCATGGACCGCATGACGCGACATCCGCCTCGCCGCGCGCAAGCTTTTGCGCGAACGCCTCGCAGCCCCCGGAGCCGCACCCTCCGCAGTTGGCGCCCGGCAAAAAGCGCAATACCTCGTCCGATTTCGGGTCGCGCGTAGTTTTAAAGCGCTCGTGTATAAACGCAAGCCCGATTCCTAACGCCCCGCCGACGAGAAGGAAAATCAGCGCGGGCAATATGATTGTGGGGAAAATTTGCATGGCGGGGATGGAAAACCTCCGGAAGTGTCAGATATAAATTATATTTTTAATCAGAATCCTGCAAAGCCAGAAAACACCAGCGCCATAAGGCCTGCGATAATCAGCGTGATGGGGAAGCCGCGAAAATACACGGGGACGCGCCCGCTGCTTTCTTTTTCGCGCGCACCGGCCATCAGGATGACGGCCAGCAAATATCCGACGCCGACCGCAAACGCGTAAAGCGCCGCCATCATCAGCCCTTGCCAGGCGGGCTCCAGCGAGACGTATTCCTTGGCGACCATCGTGTTGACGGTGAGAAAAATGACGCAATTTGCGGTGATAAGGCGCGAGAGGTATACGCCGATGGAGCTGTACAGCGTGGGGCTGAATTTTTTTAAAAGGACGTCCAGCGCTTGGACGATGGTGGCGTTCACCAAAATAAACGCGATAAGCCGCAGATATTCCATCGAAACAGCCAT
>WQYM01000092.1 GCA_009781235.1 Bacillota bacterium | reverse complement strand
CGTTTCCGCGACGCCCGCGCCGTACGAGCTTAATCTTGCCGGGGGGATGCAAGCCGAGCAAGTCATCCGCCCGACCGGCCTTATCGACCCGCCCGTCGAAATCAGGCCTACGGAAGGGCAAATTGACGACCTTATGTACGAGATAAAGCAGGCGGCGGATAAAGACGGGCGTACGCTGGTTACCACGCTCACCAAAAAAATGTCCGAATCGCTGACCACGTTTTTTTCCGAAAACGGCATCCGCGTCCGCTACCTGCATTCCGAAATCGATACGATGGAGCGCATTGAAATCATTAACGGCTTGCGAAAAAGGGACTTTGACGTGGTAGTCGGCATCAACCTCTTGCGCGAGGGCTTGGATATTCCCGAGGTAAAACTCGTTGCGATTTTGGACGCGGATAAGGAGGGCTTTTTACGCAGCGAGACCTCATTGATTCAAACCATCGGCCGCGCCGCCCGAAACAGTGAGAGCAAGGTGATTTTGTACGCCGACAACGTGACGGGCTCGATGAGCCGCGCCCTAAACGAGACCGACCGGCGCCGTAAAAAGCAATCCGACTTTAACGCCGCGCACGGCATCGTCCCCAAAACCATCCTAAAAGACATCAAAAACACGATTACCATTTCCTCTAAGGCGACGGGCGAAAAACTCGACGAGTCCGACATCCCCCGCATGATAGAATCGCTAAAAGGCCTTATGAGCGTAGCGTCGGCCTCACTTGACTTTGAAACCGCGATTAAGCTGCGCGACCGCATTGCGGAATTAAAGGCGATGCAGGCCAAGATGAAAAAGATATAATCGCTTGCGTATTTTTTTCAGATATGGTATGCTTGCAGGTATAAGGCGGGAGATAAACGGAGTATTATGAAAGCAATCGTAACGGTTATCGGCAAGGACAAGACGGGCATCATCGCGGCGGTGTCGGGCTGCTTGGCCGAGCTAAAAGTAAACATCGAAGACATCTCGCAGACCATTATGCAGGATTATTTTATGATGCTGATGATGGTGGAAAGTAAAGCCGCCGGCGTCGTTGAAATCGGCGAAAAAATGGCGGCGCTGGGGGCAAAAATCGGCGTCGATATCCGCGTGCAGCACGAGGGCATATTTAATGCCATGCACAGAATTTAGGGTAACGAAAAACGAAAAATGAAAAACGAAAAACGAAAAACGAAAAATGAAAAACGAAAAACGATGGATAAGAGTTTGAGTGTTTCAAAAAGCAGTTTTTTTCAAACGCTTTGTTTGTATTCTAATAAAAAATCCATCCGACGTTTTTCGTTTTCATTTTTCATTTTTCGTTCCGAAGGACAATATGTTATCAAAAAACGAAATTACCGAAACCATAAATATGATCAAAGATCAAAACCTGGACGTGCGCACGATTACGCTGTCGCTCTCCCTTTTTGATTGCATCACGGACGACCCGACAAAGACCTCTCGGAAGGTATACGAAAAAATCGTCCGAAAAGCCGGAAAGCTGGTCGAAACCGGCGCGGCTCTTACGGCGGAATACGGCATCCCGATTGTCAATAAAAGGGTCGCCGTCACGCCTGTTTCGCTGGTCGGCACGGCCTCCCGCGGATTTTTCGAGATTGCCCAAAGCATGGATCGCGCCGCCAAAACGATCGGCATCGATTTTATCGGCGGATATTCGGCTCTCGTCGAAAAAGGCGCGACGCCGCAGGAACTTGAATTTTTGGATACGATCCCAAACGCCCTTTCCGCGACGGAAAAGGTATGCGGGTCGGTGAACGTCGCCTCGAGCCACGCCGGCATCAATATGGACGCGGTTGCGAGGATGGGCGGAATCATTAAGGAGTCGGCAAGGCGCACGAAAGATAAGGACGGCATCGCTTGCGCCAAATTGGTCGTGTTTTGCAACGCCGTCGGGGACAACCCGTTTATGGCAGGCGCTTTTTGCGGCGTCGGGGAGCCGGACGCGGCATTAAACGTCGGCGTTTCGGGGCCCGGGGTCGTCGAAACGGCGGTACGCAAATATCCGAACGCCCCTTTTTCGGAGCTGGCGGAAATCATCAAAAAAACCGCGTTCAAAATCACGCGAGCGGGTCAATTAATCGGCACGGAGGCGGCAAAGCGCTTGGGCGTTCGGTTCGGGATTGTAGATTTATCGCTCGCGCCCACCCCGAAATTAGGGGATTCGGTCGCGCATATTTTAGAGGCGATGGGGCTTTCCCGCGTCGGGACGCACGGCACGACCGCCGCGCTCGCGCTTTTAAACGACGCTGTCAAAAAAGGCGGCATCATGGCGTCCTCATCGGTGGGCGGGCTGAGCGGCGCCTTTATTCCCGTATCGGAGGACGCCGGCATGATTGACGCGGCCCGGCTTGGCTGTCTTACGATCGACAAATTAGAGGCGATGACTTGCGTGTGCTCGGTGGGGCTCGATATGGTAGCGGTGCCGGGCGACACGCCCGCCCCCACCATTTCCGCCATAATTGCGGACGAATGCGCCGTCGGCATGGTAAACCATAAAACCACCGCCGTGCGCATCATTCCCGTGCCGGGCAAAACCGTGGGCGATACGGCTCAGTTCGGCGGCCTCCTTGGCACCGCGCCCGTAATGGCGTTGCACCCCGAGAGCGCGGAAGAGTTCATAAAGCGCGGCGGACGTATCCCCGCGCCGCTGCACAGCTACAGGAACTAGCGCCCTTTTTCTATTAACAGCCCTCGCACATGCCGATAATAACCACGATAAAAATGACGATACCGACGATGCCGCCGCCGATGGTGTTGAATATTTTTTTTCTTGACAGCGCGTCGGTCGCGGCGTAAAAATAGATGACGCCGCCGACGACGGGGATGAAGATAAAAAGCAGGATAAATTTTACCCAGCTGAAACCCGACACATGCGTGGTTTTCGTTTCCACCGTATAAGAGGTGCCCGGTAGCGGCGTACTGCTTGAGACAGATGTGCTGTAGCCCGAGGGGCGCGCCGGATCGGTAAGCCCCCCCGTTTTGCCCTCGGCGAATTGTTGTTCAAGCAGCCCCAACAGGACCGCCTCGCCGCTTTTTTGATTAATGCCGCCCTTTTGGTTAAAGTCGATAATTTGGTAGCTGCTCAGCTCCTCCGGCAGGTTGCGCTCATTGAGCTCGTCCGAGACGCACACAAACAGCCTCAAATTCCGGTGCTCGAAATTCCGCTTGCTTTGGGCGTCGATTTCCGCATAGCGTTTCCACTCGTTCGCCACCCAGGGGCTGTTGATGTATTCTTGTTTGGACGCGATTAAAACCATCGCCCTGGCGGAATTCAACGCGGCGTAAATAATCGGCTCGTAGGCGAGCCCCGCTTTATTTTTCAGCGTCACGGGCGAGAAAAAGACGTTGTACCCTTTTTTTATCAGCTTGTGGTATAGTTTTTCCGCCGTCGCCCTGTCCTTGGTCAACGTACGGTTCGGGTCGTCCGGGATTTCGTTTTTAAACGATAAAAAGATGTCGTATTTGGGCTCGGTCCGCACTTTTTCCAGCGCGTCGCAGCGCACGTTCTCGATTAATTTTGCGATTCTCGCGTATTCTACGGACGCCACGCCGTCAAGCCGGGGGCTGGTGATAAATTGTTTATACAGCGGCTCGTCCGTAAATCGGGTTTTGGCAATTTTATGTAAGGACGGCCTATGCTTGGTACGGTCGCTGATTTCCACGCCGTATTTGGATAAAAGCGCGCCCCACATCGCGTCGATGCAATCGGGCGTCCGCTCTAAAATACGCAAATAGGTATCGTGGGCCAGGTCATAATTGTGCGTAAGCCGCAACTGCAACGCCTTGTCCAGCATCGCGTCGGCCTCGTTGCCCCAGTCCTGCGGCAACTTTTCGCCGCCGCAAAACGCACATTTGTACAAAAGCGAGGCCTTGCCCGGGTCTCGTTCCATCCTGGCGCCGCAGGAATCGCATGTTGTGGCCACAAAAAAGTCCCTCCAAAAACAAATATATCAGTATTGAGCCGTTTTGTCAACAATGTTTATGGCGCAAAAGCAAAAAACTTCTTGACAGACATAAAGAAGGGGGGTGTCGAATAGAACGACAGCGCATCTATTCTTTAGCTATGAGTAAAAAATTTACAAGAGCCGCTTCTCCGGGGCGGTTTTTTTAATGCAATTTTAATCTAATTTTAATGAAAAACAGGGAAAAAACGCTTGACAAGCGAATACTATGTAATGTATAGTATGTTGTATAAGGCAGTATTTGGTGTCGCATAGCTTTGTGACCGGGTTTCTTAAGAGGAGCCGTAGCTAGGAGAATTAGGAATTAGGAATTGTGGATAATGGGAAGAAATCATCCGACATCCCGCACTCCTCGGGGAATCGGTTCCGGCGGGTCGCCGGGGACGGCGACCCCTACGGGAAACGACATACCCAATTCCTTCGCCATTCCTAATTCCTACTTCCTATAAGGCGTCCGCAATCCTAAGAAGATCCATCATTTTTCAATTTTCACTTTTAAGTTTTCACTGAAACCGGAGGTTCCCACATGGACGTACAATTAAAAAAAGGATTATTAGAAGGCTGCGTGCTGCGCGCCATCCGCTACGACGAATCGTACGGCTATAAAATCATTCAGGACATTTCGCCGTTTGTAGAAATCTCCGAGTCCACACTGTACCCCGTGTTAAAGCGGCTGGAGGCGATGGGCATGGTTACCACGCGCACCGCCGAGCACAACGGCCGGCTTCGGCGCTACTATTTGATTACATGGCCGGGGATTCAAAAAATAGAGGAATTCAAAGAGGACCTAAAAGAAATCACGCGCATCAACGACTATATTTGTTTTGAGGGGAGGCTACAGTAAACAAAAAATGAAAAACGAAAAACGAAAAACGGAAGCGGATGGGAAAGAAAGAGACTTTGAGCAAGAAATCAGAGAATATGAACTATCGATTCATGAAAGAAAGTATGAAAACCGGCCACTAAGAAAAAATATTTACTTGCGCCGCGCAAGCGGAAGGGAGGAGCAAGCATTATGACCAAATACGAATGGGAACGGGAACTCAAAAACAACCTAAAGCGCGTGCCCGAGGCGGAGGTCGGGCGGATACTCGACTACTACAACGAGCTATTCGCCGACAAGGCGGAGGAGGGGCTCAGTGAGAAGGAAATCATCCGCAAATTCGGCAACCCCTTCGACGTCGCCTACAAAATTCTGTACGATTACCGCGGCGGCACGGGAAGCAACGAGGAGGCTTCGCAGCCGCCCTACGGCGCATCGGCGCCGTTCTTAGAGGACGCCGCGCCACTTGAATCGCCGTACGCGAATCCCGCCGCGCCCCCCGCCTATGCGCCGTCGCCGAGCGTCTCCGCCGCGTACCCGCCGCCCGCGCCGCGCACGGCCGCCGCATATGCGCCTCCGACGCCTGTCGTCCCGGATTCCGCTCCCGCCAAAACCCGTAAGGGGCGCGGCGGCGTCATCGCGGCAAAGATTATTTTCTTTTTGCCGTACGCGATTATCATGATTGTCATGTGGTCGCTGGTCGTCAGCTTTTTTGCGGCGGGCTTCGGCTCGGTGGTCGGCGGCGTGTTTTACGCGTTCTTCTCATTGTCGCTGCTGGACTATTCCATAGGAGCTTCCGCCGCGACCTGCGGAGCCGGGATAGCTGCGTTCGGGGTAGGATGCCTAATGAGCGTCGGCGCGTACCTTTTCTTTAAAACCGCCAAAAAACTCACGCAAAAATATTTTTACATGGGAAAACACAGGAGGTAAATCATGAAAAAGAAATTCTTAATATTCGCATCTATCCTCGGCATTCTCGCCATCCTCGCCGGCGGCGTTGTTTTTACCATCGGCATGACGGGGCTCGGCTGGGACTTTAAAAAGATTGACCGCGAAGAGATTTCGGAGGCCAAGTCGTTTGAATCCGATCAAGCCGTCAATTCGGTCACTCTAAAGGGCGATTGGAATTATACGATTTTGCGCGGCGAGGAATTTAAGGTCGAGTACTACGAGTCCGATCAATGTAATTACGACATCGGCGTATCCGGCGGGGCATTCCGGCTGATCGAGTCGCGCAAAAGCTGGATATCCTATATCGGCATCGCGAACGGCTTTAAGCGGTCGGGCTACACCGTCACCGTGACGCTCACCGAGGACAGCGCCGTAACCATCCGCGGATCGTCCGCTACAATCATCATGAAGGAGCAAAATTTTAAGAGCGTTTCCGTGCGCGGCTCGTCCGCTAAGCTTACGATGGAAAACGCCGAAGTTGCGGGAGATATTACGTTCGACGGTTCGGATGCCTGGACCGAATTTGAAAACGTCAAAGCGGCGGGCAATATTACATTCGGCGGATCAAGCCTTAGGGCAAGTCTAAAAGGGGTTACGGCGCGGGATGTCAAGATGACGGGCTCCGACGCGCGCTTGACGATGACGGGTACGGCGGAAAATGTCATTACGGCAAACGACATTACGTTAAAAGGATCCTCCATCGGCGCAACGCTTACCTATGTAACTGCGCGGGACTTTAAAATATCGGGCTCCGACACGCGGCTGACGTTGGCCCATGTGACTGCGCGCAACGTTACGGCCGGCTCCTCTTCGTGCAAAGCAACGCTGCAGGACAGCTCGGTGAGCGAGCGGATTCACGTCGGCGGTTCCGACGCGCGCCTTACCATGAACGGTTCCTCGGCAAAGGAGGTTTCCGTAAAAGGCTCGTCCTTGCGTGTGGAAACCGACAGCGCGGATATTCGCGCTTTTAGCGGCACCGGCTCGGATTTACGCGTAACCTTAAATTTAATCGGCGCCGTAACCGATATTAAGTCTGCAACCGTTTCGGGCTCGTCCGCCACTCTTCGCATCGACGAGGCAAAAATGTCGGGCGGCTACCACAACGCAGGGTACAAAACCTTTTCCGCCACGGGCTCTTCCGTCAGCCTCAGGATTAATATGAAAGGCGGGGAAAGCATTTTTTCAGAATGAGGAATTAGGAGTGGGAGTGAGGAATTGCGAATAAAGAAAGGAAGAGAGGGAATCAAAAGCGGCGGTGCGAGGGTAAACTCGCTCCGCCGCTTTGTATAAATTTTTGTATTTTTGCCCACAATAACGATAACCCGTCTTCTATCCTCTATCCTCTATCCTCTATGCTCTAACCCCTAATCCCTATCCCCTATGAATGACAACCGCTTTAAAATTTTATCGCTCGCACTGCTTTTATTGCTGGTGTTCGGACTCTTTCTTTCCGGGCTCGTAAGGCCGCCCGCCGAGCTTTCGATTGTCCCGGCCGTTAAAAGGCAACGGAATCAAATTACAAATTACAGTGTACAAATTACAAATAGGGATATAGGGGTATCCTATTGACTCCACCATAGCTTGAAATAAAGTTTTTATCGTAGGGGCGGATGGTAATCCGCCCGAATGCCGAGGATAAGAACGCCTTAAGATGTACGAGACAAAGCGCTTTTCCCATAATTTCGGGCGGATTACCATCCGCCCCTACGAACTATTACGTGGGTAACCCCGGGTGAGCGAAGCGAAAAGGTGGGGAAATCGGATGCGCTACACCTGCTAAAAATTGCCAACCGGCAACTAAAAATGTTCTCCCTCGCACGCGCTCTTTACGCGGGGGAGGGCATTTTTTAATGCCTGTCCGAATAAAATAGAGGGTGGAAAAGGCGGCACAAGGAAAAACCGGTGATGCGGCGCGGGCGGGCGCAGCCGAACCGGAAGTATATCAAATGTCGGATTATGAGGCGGCAAAAAAGCTCGGCGTGTCGGCAGCCGAACCGGAAGTATATCAAATGTCGGGTTATGAGGCGGCAAAAAAGCTCGGCGTGTCGATAGAAGCGGGCTTAGACGAGGCGGCAGTCCGGCTTTCAAAGTCGGCGCACGGCAAAAATGCGCTCTCCCGTCAAAAAAAGGCCGGATTATTCAAAAGGATTGTCGACGCCGTGACCGAGCCGATGATGCTCATCCTATTGTTTGCGTTCGCCGTCACCTTTTCGGTCAACTGCGTTAAGGCATACCACAACGAGGGATTCGATTACCCCGAGTGCGTCGGGATTTTTGCCGCCATCGTCATTTCCGTTTGTATTACGTTGTTTATGGAAGGGCGCAGCGCGAAAGCCTTCGAGGCCTTACGAAGTTTTTCCGCCAATATTTTGGTCAAGGTTTTGCGCGGCGGCGCGTGGCTTCCGCTCCCGGCCGCCGACTTGGCGGTAGGCGATGTAGTAGAGTTTGCGGTCGGCGACAAAATTCCGGCCGATTGCCGGGTGCTTAAAACGGACGAGTTTGAGGTGGACGAATCCCCGCTTACGGGGGAAAGTTATCCGGTGCAAAAAGACGCGGCGCGTGTTTTTAGCCGCGGCGCCTTTCCGCCGCTCGCCGAGCGCGTCAACATGGCGTACGCCGGCTGTTTTGTGACGGCCGGGTCGGCGCTCGCGCTCGTTACGGCGGTCGGCGACAAAACCGAAATCGGCGGCATCGCGCAGAGCTTAAAAGACGCGGGCGACGCGCTAACGCCGCTCCAGCAAAAGCTGAGCCGATTGGGCAAAACGATAGCGATCATCGGCGCCGCGGCCGCCGCGCTGGTGTTTACCCTGCAGCTCGTGCAGTTAATCGTAACAAAGTCGGTAACGTTTGATTCGGTTCAAAATATTTTTATCACCGCCATCGTGTTGATTGTGGCGGCGGTTCCCGAAGGCTTGCCGACCATCGTTGCAATCTCGTTTGCGCTGAATGTGATTAAGATGGCAAGGGAGCACGCGCTGGTTAAAAAGATGGCGGCGTGCGAGACGGTGGGCGGCGTGAGCGTGATTTGCTCGGACAAGACGGGTACGCTGACGGAAAATAAGATGACGGTGGAGGTTATTAGGGGTCAGGGGTCAGGGGTCAGGGGTCAGGGGCCGATGGACAGTGTCGGGGCGGTTGATATTCCGCCTGAGAGTGAGGAATTAGGAATTAGGAGTGATCAGCGATGGATAGGCTTGCAACGAAGCAATCCATCCGTCATTCCTCACTCCTCACTCCTCACTCCTAATTTAACTAGAAACATTTGTATAAATTCGACGGCGGACGTTTCTCCGGATTTCAAAACCGGGGAGTACGCCTTTATCGGCAGCCCGACCGAATGCGCCCTTTTGGTGGCGTATGAGAAATCCGGGCCGAAAAAAAGTTACGCGCAGGTGCGCAAAGAGGCGCGGATTGTGCGCGTTTTTCCGTTTTCGGGAGAACTGAAGCGTATGACGACCGTGGTGGATAGTGGACAGCGGGCAGCGGACGGTGGACAGTTTGCCGTACTGTGCAAGGGTGCGCCGGAAACCGTTTTGGAGCTATGTGAAATTTCCGCCCATGAGAAGGGGAGAATTTTAAATGAAATCTCGGCGTATCAACGGCAAGCGAAGCGCGTGATAGCTTTTGCCCACTCTGCCATCGTAGGGGCCGATGCCCTCGCAGGCCCGCCCCGCATGCACAGTGTTCGTCCCATCGAACCGGCGAAGGCATCGTCCCCTACGGGGGAATCGGTTTATTCGGGCAAATTCCGTGGGGTTGCGGCTCTGCCCGGGGACGGGTGCGGTGACACGAAGCGCGAGGCGCGGAGTGCCCGACAGGGTTTCGAAAGCTTGCCTTTCGAAACCTCCGTCCCTGTCCCCCCGACATTTCCCCCCGGTAAGGTTAGTCTGCAACAATATTTTCCTCCCCGCGAAGTGCCTAATCCCGAAATAAGTGGTCAGTGGTCAGTGGCCAGTGGCCGGTTAAAAGAGGATAAAAGTCACTTTCGAATCCCGAATCCCGAATCCCGAATCCCGAATCCCGAATCCCGAATCCCGAATCCCGCTTCCTTTCGGCGCGAGGATGTTGAGCATAACCTGATTTTTGACGGGTACGCCGTAATTTCCGACCCGATTCGAAAAGATGTGTACGCGGCGGTGGCCGCTTGCAAAGGCGCGGGCATCGAGGTCAAGATGCTGACCGGCGACAATGCCGCCACGGCCGCAGCCGTGGCAAGGGAATTGGGCATCTTGCCTGGTGCACTGTCCACTGTCCACTGTGTAGACGCTCGCGACATCGATCAAATGTCCGATGCCGAGCTCGCCGAGCGTCTGTCCTCCATAAAGGTGGTCGCCCGCAACACGCCCGCCACAAAATTGCGCATCGTAAACGCTTTAAAATCGCGGGGCGAGGTGGTGGCGGTGACGGGCGACGGGGTAAACGACGCACCCGCCGTCAAAGCGGCG
>WQYM01000091.1 GCA_009781235.1 Bacillota bacterium | reverse complement strand
TCCATAGCTATTCGCTATTCTCTATTCGCTATTCTCTATTCGCTATTCTCTATTCGCTATTCTCTATTCGCTATTCTCTATTCTCTATTCTCTATTCGCTATTCGCTATTCGCTATTCGCTATTCGCTATTCGCTATTCGCTATTCACGCGCCCCGGCGCGTAGAGTAATCGATCAGCGTGTATTCGTAGCGGAATTGCTCGTCGCCGGTCGCGCCGTTCGAGAGGTCGTATACCGTGTATTCGTACCTAACGATAAGCTTACTCGTCGCGATGCCGTCCGCCCCCGTTTTAAACATAAGGCCGGGGTCGGTAAAATGAATTATGTGCGCCGGACCCGGCTCGGTTTCGCTAAGCCTTAGCAGCACCGGCATACATTTGACGGCAAAAGCGTCGCCCTCGAGCGCATAATCGCCCCATATCTTGTTTTTGGGAGGGTCTTCGGCTTTGGGCTCCGTTTCGAGGGCAAGAGACGGAATCGGGGTTCCGCCGACGTCGACGTCATAGATAAAATCCTTAAAATAATCGCCGACCGGCAGGTAGCGATAGGCATTCGACGGTTCGTGCGCCGTCGCGCTCATCGAAAAAAGCCCGCTATCGGCGCGCGCATAGTTTTCGACGGGGTTTGCCACGTTAAACGAAGCGGAGCCGCCGGGCACTAAGCTTTTATAGGCGCGCAAAAGGTAGAAAAGCTGCTCGTTGTCGAATTTGGCGCCGGGCTTTATGGGGATATCTTTTTTTACGGGGTGGCTTTTGGTTGCGTCGGCGTCCTTTTTTTGAGTGAACTCGATTTGGCCGGCCAGCTTGTCGTAATCGACGGCTAAAGTGTAGCTGTTGTTATAATCTTTTCCGTCGGCGTCCTTTCTCGTAGCAAATTCCGCCGTCTTTTGCGAATTAACGGGCGCCATCGTTACGGTGGAGAACGTTACGGTGCTGCTCACCTTGTCGGCCTTGCCCGCATTTTCGGCGGCAGCGGCGTTATCCAGCCACTCTATTAAAAGAGTGCTGTCCACGGTCGCCACGGCGTTTTTCCCCGTGCCGGACGCGTTGAGCGTTTGGCAAAAGCGAGAATCCTCCGTCGTCAAAAGGCCGCCGTCCGTCCATTTGCCGTCGACTTTGGCGCGCGCGTATACCTTTACGGAATATTCGCACCGCTCGTAGGCGTAGGTGGCAAACATCCCCCAGGGCTTTTCGGAACTGAACGGCGTGGCGGCCGCGCCCCCCGCGCACGCGGCGAGCGAGAACAATAAGGCGATACAAATGGCGGTAATCGTGAGTTTCTTTATCATAACGAAAGTATTGTATCAAAGTCGACAGGGTTTGTCAAACCCTTTGCGTGCATTTTTGGGATTGGGGGGATCGGAGCATTTTTGGAACAGAAATTCCCTAAAGCGTCAGCTTTTGTTAAAATGCAAAAACACTTGCATTTTAACTTCCGATAGATTATACTAACTCTATGAAAATCACATTCTTAGGTGCGGCGCACGAGGTGACGGGCAGTTGCACCTTAATCGAAGCCGGCGGCAAAAATATCATGGTCGATTGCGGCATGGAGCAGGGGAAAGAGATGTTCGAGCGGCAAAGCTCGCCGGCATACCCGTCGGAGATTGACTGCGTGCTTTTGACGCACGCGCACATCGACCATTCCGGCAAGCTGCCGCTGTTGTACAAAAACGGCTTTAGGGGCAAGATTTTTGCGACGGAGGCCACGTATAAATTGTGCGAGATTATGCTGAAAGACTGCGCGCACATCCAAGAGGCGGAGGCGGAGCGGAAAAACCGCAAAATTATGCGTTCCGGCGGCGACGGGGAAGCGCCCATGTACGGCATGGCGGATGCCGAGGGGTGTTTAAAGCTGTTTGTCCCGTGCCCATATGGGGAAGTGATTGATGTGGGAAGCGAGGGCACAGGTATCAGGGCACAAGGCACAGGTAAAGGAAAAATGCGTCATCCATTACCTGTGCCTTGTGCATTGTGCCCTGATACCTTTGACACGAACCCCGAACTCCGAATCCCGAATCCCGCGCCCCTAAAAATCCGTTTTACCGACGCCGGGCATCTTTTGGGGTCGTCGTCGATTGAAATTACCCTTGCGGAAAACGGGGAGACGCGTAAAATCGTGTTTAGCGGTGATTTGGGCAACCCCGGCAAGCCGCTGATTAAAAATCCTCAATACATACGGGACGCGGATTACGTGGTAATCGAATCGACGTACGGCGACCGGCTTCACGCCCCCGCCGTCCCCGACATCGTGACGGAATTTGCCCGATTCATCCAAAAAACCTTAGACCGGGGCGGCAATGTCGTCATCCCGTCGTTTGCCGTCGGCAGGACGCAGGAGCTGTTGTATTATTTGCGGCAAATCAAGAGGGACGGTTTGGTGAAGGGGCACGACGGCTTCAAAGTGTTTCTTGACAGCCCGCTCGCGCGCGAGGCGACGGAGATTTTTTCCGCTTGCGCGCCGGAGATTTTTGACGAGGCGACGCGGGAGCTTTTGAAAAAAGGCGTCAACCCGCTGTCCTTTGAGGGGTTGAACATTTCGATTACCGCCGAGGACTCTAAAACCATTAATTTCGACCGCGCGCCCAAAGTCATAATTTCGGCCAGCGGCATGTGCGAGGCGGGCAGGATTCGCCATCACCTAAAGCACAATTTGTGGCGGGAAGAAAGTTTGATACTGTTTGCGGGCTACCAAACCCAAGGAACGCTCGGGCGGGTGCTGCTGGATAAAGCCAAGCCTTATGTAAAGCTGTTCGACGAGGAAATCGCGGTCAACGCAGAGATTGCGTACCTGCACAGCTCCAGCGCCCACGCCGACAAAAAGGGGTTGACGGAGTGGCTGGACGCGTTTGTCCAAAAACCCAAGCGCGTGTTTGTCAATCACGGGATGCCCGAGGTGTGCGACGCATTTTCGCAATATTTAAAAACCGAACGCGGGTATACGGCCGACGCGCCCTACAGCGGCACGGTTTTTGACCTTTTGTCCGATACGGTCATCACGCAAGCCGAGGGGATAAGGGTAGAGAAGCCGTCGGGGGAACAGAAAATCCCGCCCGCAAGCGGCGGTGCGTCGGCAAAAAAGGATCCGCGCGCAATCAAAGCGTGGGCGCGCGTCACGGAATCATTGCGCCGCTTTTCGGCCGTCGTCCGCCGCTGCGAAGGGCTTTCAAACCGCGACCTCTCGATTTTAGCCGACCAGATAGACAAATTGGGAGAGAAGTGGAGGATATAATGCAAGCAATTGTCACATCAAACCTTACAAAAAAGTACGGCGAGCTGGCCGCTGTGGATAATCTCAACCTTTCCGTTGCAAAGGGTGAGCTGTTTTCACTTTTAGGCGTCAACGGAGCGGGGAAAACCACCACGATTAAAATGCTGTCATGCTTAATTGCGCCCACCTCCGGCGACGCGGTAATTTTAGGCGACAGTATTACGGCCCGTCCGCAGGCGGTAAAGAAAAAAATCAATATTTCACCGCAGGAGACCGCCGTGGCGGAGAATTTATCCGTCCGCGAAAATTTAGAATTGATAGCGGGGTTATACGGGCAAAATGCCGCAGCCGCAAAAGCGGGCGCGGGCCGCATGGCGGAGCAATTCGGATTTAACGATATCCTGAAAAAAAAGGCAAAAAAATTGTCGGGCGGGATGCAGCGGCGGCTCTCGATTGCGCTTGCCCTAATCACAAGCCCGGAAATTTTATTCCTCGACGAGCCGACGCTGGGGCTCGACGTGTTGGCGCGGCGCGAGCTTTGGCACCTCATAAAGGGGCTCAAGGGGAAAGTCACGATCATACTCACCACGCACTATTTAGAGGAAGCCGAGGCGCTTTCCGACCACGTGGGCGTGATGGCAAAAGGAAAATTGTCGGCGGTCGGCACGCCCGTCGAGCTCATGGCGCAAACGGGCACGGCTAAGCTTGAGGACGCGTTTATCGTGCTAAACGGAGGCTTGCTATGAAGATATTACTTTTTTCTAAGCGCAACATAAAAGAAATCCTGCGCGACCCCTTAAATTTAGCGTTTGGGCTGGGGTTCCCGTTGGCCATGCTGGCAATTTTAACGATAGTCAATAAAAATATCCCGGCCGATGCCGGAAAACCGGTGTTCGCCATCGAAAACCTTGCGCCGGGGCTTGCGATGTTCGGCACGGTTTTCATGTCGCTGTTTGCGGGGATGCTGATTGCCAAAGACCGGTCTTTGGCGTATTTGTCGCGGCTTTTTGTCTCGCCTCTGACGTCTAAAGACTTTTTAATCGGGTATTCGGTTCCGCTGTTTGTTATCGCGGCGGCGCAAGGCATGATCACCCTGTTCGCCTCGCTGATTTGCGGGCTCGCCTTTACGGCGTGGCTTTTTTTGGCCGTCGTTGTGACCGCGTTTGTGTCCGTATTGTTTATCGCGCTCGGGCTTTTGTGCGGGAGCGTGCTTTCCGACAAGGCGGTGGGCGGGTTTTGCGGGGCGCTGTTTACCAATTTGGCGGGCTGGCTTTCGGGCGTGTTTATCCCCTTAGAGCTCATCGGCGGCGGCTTTAAGGCGGTGTGCGGGGTTTTGCCGTTTTATCACGGGGTAGAGGCGATAAAAGACGTGCTCTCCGGCGACCTTATCGGAATGCTCCCGCACCTCGGCATCGTTTTGGCGTACGCCGCCGTGATTTACATTGTCGCCGTTTTTGCGTTCCGCAAAAAGATGCGCGCCGGTTAAATTCATTCAATCACGCCGCCGCCCAAACAGCGGTTGCCTTGGTACAATACCACATATTGGCCGGGGGTGACGGCGCGCTGCGGGGTGTCGAAGCGCACGGTGATGCGGCCGGGCGCGGTGAAAACGGTGCAGGGTTGCTCGGGTTGCCGATAGCGGCATTTTGCCGTGACGCGGTACTCTTTACCGGGCTCAAACGAGCCGATATAGTTGATGTGGCGCGTGGTCAGCTCGCTGGAAAATAATTCTTCGCCTTCGCCGTTCGATACGATAAGCCGGTTCTTATCTAAATCCTTGCCGACCACATACCAGCGGTTTGCTTCACTGCCGGGCACGCCGCCTAATCCAAAGCCCTTGCGTTGGCCCAGCGTATAGTACATCAGCCCCTCGTGCATTCCTAAAATCTGCCCGCGACCATCGACAATATCGCCCTTTTGCGCGGGCAGGTATGTTTTTAAAAACTCTTTAAACTTGCGCTCGCCGATAAAGCAAATACCGGTGGAATCTTTTTTGCGCGCCGTCACCAAGCCCTCGCGCTCGGCAATCGCGCGCACCTCGCTTTTTAGCAGATTGGCAAGCGGAAAAATGACGTTATTAAGCTGTTCCGTCCGCACCTGGTTTAAGAAATAGGTTTGGTCTTTGGATTGGTCACGCGCTTTAAGGAGGATACTTTCCGTAGGGGCCGATGCCCTCATCGGCCCGTCGGCGCAGACGCCTTTCATAAAGTGCGGGCCGATGAGGGCATCGGCCCCTACGGACTGCTCTATAGCTTTCCGTAATTCCTCACTCCTAATTCCTAATTCCTCACTTGCGGGCGCCAGCCCGCAATAGTGCCCCGTCGCGATATACTCCGCCCCAAGCCGCTCCGCATACTCCCTAAAAGGCCCGAACTTAATCTCTCGGTTGCACAGCACGTCGGGGTTCGGCGTGCGCCCCTTTTTATACTCGTCCAAAAAGTACGAAAAAACGCGCTCCATGTATTGGGCGGAAAAATTAACCGAATAACAGGGGATGCCGAGTTTTCCGCACACCGCGCGGGCGTCCTCCCAGTCCAGCGCGGAACTGCAGGGGCTCGTGATTTGTGAACAGTCGGCTTGCCACTTTGCGTCCCATCCGTCGTTTTTCGTTTTTCGTTTTTCGTTTTTCGTTTCAAAATCGTCGTCCCAGTTATGCATAAAAAGACCGACGACGTCGAACCCGTCCTCAATTAACAATTTTGCCGCGACCGAGCTGTCCACCCCGCCGCTCATTCCGACTACCACGCGCTTTCTGTTCATTCCGGTTCTTTCCTTACATCCAAATCAACGTTATACACCCTGATGTTTCTTTTTTCAATTTCCCAAAAGAATTTTTTAGTTCTCTCATGAGTTATTTTGTAGCTGCCGCATCGCAAGCGGATTTTTTCTCCTTTATGCACAGGAATACGGTGCGCCGTAGTTTCCTTGCACGAAAAAGCCGTTTTTTTGCCGAAGCGGTTCCGCACATAAATTGCATCGGCCGCAAATTCAATTTTGAGCAATAGGAAGTTTATGGTGAAAAGAAACAGCACGGCATGTGCGGCCAATAAGAAAGACAAAAGTACCCACTCGGCGGCATCGCTTCCGTCAAGTCCCGACAAAGAAAAGCCTATAAGCGTTGCCAGCCACATCGCGTGAAACACGAACATAACGAAAAACGCCGTGGTATTCCGAAAGACAGGGTTACTTGTTTTCTTATCTCCGGCAAGCTGTACGAATCTAACCGTCAAGGAAAGTACAACCAGCAGCGCGGTTAACGCGGCTGCGACGATATATACAGACATATAAGGAGTAATAACGAGCGCGGGCACTCCGAAAAAGGCTGCATTCATCATCCGAGCTTTTCTCCTTTTATTTGCAAGCCGCTTTCCGCATTCAAATGCAAGTCGGCCAAATCCTCGCCCGCCAGAATGCTGAAATATGCTCTGGAGGCAACCATCGCCGCGTTGTCGGTGCACAGGACGGGAGGAGGGTAGAAGATTTTAAAGTGAGGAATTAGGAGTGAGGAGTGAGGAGTGATGGATTTTCCAAAATCTATCCGCAATTCCTCACTCCTAATTCCTAATTCCTCATTCGTCGGCCGGCGTCCGGCCGACGCAAGCCCGTCCAACCGCTCCCTTAAATACCCGTTCGCCGCGACGCCCCCGGCTAGCACAATCGTGTCGTACCCGCGTTCCTTGGCGGCGTAAACGGCGGTATCGACGAGTAAATCGACCGCTTGGCGCGTAAAGCTGGCGCATACGTCGGGGACGTTGATTACCTCGCCTTTCATTTTGGCGGTGTTGATATAATTGACGACGGCGGTTTTAAGGCCGGAATAGCTGAGCCGCAAATCCTTGTCAACGCCTTTGCTATGCTTATAGAAATTGATAACGGGCTTGCCCAATTTTGATAACCGGTCGATTTCCGGGCCGCCCGGGTAGGGGAGAGAGAGTAAGCGCGCCACCTTGTCGAACGCCTCGCCGATCGCGTCGTCCACGGTGCCGCCGATTAGCCGGTAGTCGTGGTAATCGCGTACCTCGATGATGCCGGTGTGCCCGCCGGACGCGGCGACGGCGAGGAAGGGGGGGATGGGGGATGGGGAATGGGGGATGGGGAATGAAGTAGGAAGTAGGAAGGAGGAAGTAGGAAGTGAAGAGGAATTAGGAGTGAGGAGTGAGGAATTAGGAATTGCGGAGGGGATTGTTTGTGCCAAGCCATTATTTTTGTGCTCGGCATCCGGAGTTCCCGCTCTCTGACACGTCCGACGTCCCTCACTCCTCACTCCTAATTCCTCACTTGCGCGAATGAAATTCGCGCATATGTGCGCTTCAATATGGTTCACCCGTATCAACGGCAGTCCCAGCGCGTACGCCATAGCCTTTGCGTACGAGACACCCACCAGTAATGCGCCGGCTAAGCCCGCTCCGTACGTTACTGCAATCGCGTCCAAATCCTGCGCCCTAATTCCCGCTTTTGCCAGCGCTTCGTTCACCACCGCGTTTATCGCCAGCGTGTGGTTGCGCGAGGCGACCTCCGGCACCACGCCGCCGAACTTGCGGTGCAATTCAATTTGGGAAGAAATCACGTTAGAAAGAAGTCGGCGGCCGTTCAAAACGAGCGCCGCGGCCGTTTCGTCGCACGAGGTTTCGATTCCGAGGATTACGACGTCGCGTTTATGCTTCAACGCGTCAAATTTTTTTTGTGCTATTTCTTGATACATAAAAATATCGGTTGACAATCGCTCCGCGCATATCGTATAATAATGCCATTAAATACTATCGAGGTGAGTTATGCCAAATCCGGCAAATTACGACGCGACAATCCAGTCTCTGAAGAAACGGGGGATGCTCCGAGCGAACGACGTTTTCGCGTTCGGGAGGTATTACCAGAAGTTTAACCTTTTAGACATCTTTACGAACACGGTGCGTTGGTCAAAGGTGGATTATCTGTTGGCGACCGACGGCGAAACGTTGAAGGTTTTTGCCATCCACAAGAGAACCGGGGATTGCTTGGATCAATTTAACGAGCAGCTCACCTTGGATAAAAAGCAAATCGACAAGCTGAAGTGTAAAAAAGAAATCACGATTTTGGGGCGGGCGCAAAAAATCTTTAAGGTGAATATCCGCGCGAAAGTTAAGGGCGTAAAGCTCGACATGCGCATCGGGAACGTTCACCGCAAATACCCGCAGGAAGCCAATAAAGACGCTTTGGTAAATATTTTGCTGTCGCGGTTTGTAGACCAGGTCGGCCTGCCCAAGTATTAATACCTTTTAACCGTGTGATTTCATTATAGCTTTTCTTTGGGGATTTGTCACGTTATTTTACGCCGAAATTTGTGCACACTTTCCCTCCTTCCCGAATAATATACCATTAGATACTCTCCTGCGTACATAATAAACGGCCGATTCAAAAAATCTAACCGGCTGGGAAGGAGAGATTTATTATGTACAGAAATTGCGGAAACAATAACGATCGCGGGCGTGCCCGCGATAACGACGAGGTGCGCGTGCGCGACAATGATAACGTCCGTCGCGACGGCGGATGCGGCCAGGACGGCAAGGAGCCGTGCAATCCCCATCCCCACGAGTATAAGTACGACAAGGTCGTCGCCACGTGGAAAACGGTGCGCCACTACAAAATCACCACCTATGACACCATCGAGCCCGTCTGCACCGAGGGCTTATGCGAAGACGATCTGCACGAGTGCGTCGGTGGCGACTGCTGCGGCAGGGGCTAGGGGCTAGGGGATAGGGAATAGCGAAAAGCGAATAGTGAATAGTTAGGGATAGTTGTGATTGAGTATCATTGAAATGTTCTTTTATTCCCAAGGTATAAAAGAAATACACCCTTATTTACGCTCGCACTTATCCGAAACTATTCACTATTCACTATTCACTATTCACTAAAAACGCGGTTAGGTGATGCTGAATTACAACAGGATAGGGGCCGGGGGTTAGGAGCAAGGGGTTAAAAAGACCGGGAAACGGGGTTGTCTCACAAACGTGAGGCGCCCCTTTTTTGTGCTTTTTTGTCTGCTTTTGTGCGCTTGCACCTCTGTCTGCAAAAGAATCTCAAAATTGTTGTTGACAAATGTTTTTGAGAAAAATGCCGAGCTGACGGAAACGCGCTATATAGGGCTATAAAGGCGTTAAAAGGCACAAAATGTAGTGAAAATGCAAAAAAGTTCCTTGCTGAAAGACCTAAAATTGACCTAAAAAATTATTTTGTATAAAAAGAGTAGCAGTATCTTTGCAAAGGGCACTGCTATTCTTTGCGTGTTTCGGGCATAGTAGCACCCACGCCGACAAGGGCGAACCGCCGAACGAAAACACCCCCGACCGCTTGGAATCGTCCGAAACCGCCGAACATGGCGACCGCTGAACGGCATCGCACACGCCGCCGAATGAAAAAAATGCCCCGACCGCTCGGCAAGCTGAACCGCGCGAACCACACCACCGCGACCGCCGACCGCTTTCGCGCTCCCTTGGAACGCTCCGACCGCCCCGACAGGCTGAACCACGCAAGCCGCCGACCGAAACGAACGCCGCTCCCGCCGCGCTCCCCTCGGAATGTCGCCGCCGCGCTCTTGCTCTCGCGCCGCCGACCGCGCTCCGCGCCCCACTCCCTCGCGGATTGCTCCGCGCTGCTGTGCTTGGAGCGCTCTTTGCCCCCCGCGCCCTGCAATGCTCCCGTGCCTACTATCTGCGCTCTGAACGGCGCACCGCTTACAGCCGCTAAACAATACAGTTGCTCTCTGCCCCGACCGCAAACCGCGCACAGGTGAAAAGCGCAAAAGCAAGATAAGGGGGAATTTGACGGAGGGAAAGGGGGCGCGGGGGAATTGGGACCTGATTTCCCCCGCATTTTTTTAGAATATATCGTTCTCGGATTTTTTTGACTTTTTCATCATTTTTTAGTATCATTTAATAACATTATCTATCAACAAAAAAAATATAAAAAGTTTTTTAAAAAAATTTGTCCAGTTTTGCGTTTTCTATCGTCTTGTTATTAGAGGCGGCGCGAGGAGGTGAATAGCTACGGTTAGCGAGGATTATTT
>WQYM01000090.1 GCA_009781235.1 Bacillota bacterium | reverse complement strand
TCAAAGAACAGCCCGCATTCCCCCACGACAAACGTCGGAACCTTTCGCGCCCGCGTCGGGTGCAGGTGCAGCTTTTCGAACTTGTTCATGGCGTAGCCCGAAAAATGGTCGCATTGGATGATTTGCTGGCGCATGTCCTTTATGGGAACCGAGACGGCGAAGGATTTAGTGACGTCGATAATCTCGTGCGTCATCTTGTGCTTGCGGATGGGCAGCACAAAAACGTCGCGGTTCCAAAATACGCCCAAAGACCCCCAGTGGGAACTCATGATGTTCGGCGTGGTTTTTCCCGCGGTGATAAAAACGCCACTGGTTTTAATTGCGTTTAAAAGGATGGCCTTATGCTTGGCGGAAACGGCAAATTCCGGGTTGTGCTCCGCAATCAGCTTGTCCCCGTCATTCAGTGTGATTTTCCTTTTCATTTTTGGTCAGCCTCCTTCCGTTAACATAATTATACTACTAACATAGATTATACTACAAAAAAAGGAAAAATTCAATCGTTTTTTTAAAAAAAGTTAAAGAAATTTTGACCCGCTTTTGCGGGCGGCTTTGTTAATCAATTTTACGCTCACCAGCGATAGCGGCGTACCGAGGCCGATTCCGACCAAAAGCTTTGCAAGGGCTTGCCAGCACACCATCAGCATGAGGCCTGTAAAGGGGAGCGCGCCCGCAAACGCCAGCGTGATAAAAATAAAGCTGTCGGCAATCACGGCCAGCAGGGTAGAAACGGAAGAGCGCACCACAAAAAAGTTATTCTTTTTGCGGATGCGGTCGAAAAAAAAGCTGTTTAGGAGCCCGCCCACGATAAAAGCGGTAAAGCTGGCGCCCAAAATGCGCGGCGTACTTAAAAAAACGGATTTAAACGCTTCGTTTCCGTCGTACACTCCGGCGGGCGGCAGTACCGTTGCCAGCACCGTAAACCCCACGACGATCGCGTTAAAAATAAAGGCAAACCAAAGCACCCGGCGCGTCGTTTTAAAGCCGTAAAATTCGTTGATTAAATCGCTTACGGCAAAACAAAACGGAAAGCATATCACCGAGGCCGGCAAATATATGACGCCGACGGTAATCAGCTTGACCGCCATCAGGTTGCTGGTGATCAGCAGCGTGATAAAAAGCCCGGATAAACAAATAAGGCGGGAGTCGGCTGATTTGGTTGTCGTTTGCCCGGTGGTTTCGTTAGTAGGTGTCGGCTGCGTCGCCGGCTGTCCGGCGGCTTCGCAAAAAGGCGGTTGCTGCGTCATCGGTTGCCCACCTTTTCCATCGTCAAATCGTGGTTTAGCAGGCGGTATTCGGCCATTTTCTCGTATTTTTCACCCTTGCCGTAGTTGGCGAACGGGTCGATGCTGATGCCGCCGCGCGGCAAAAATTTCCCGGTCACCTCGATGTAGCGGGGGTCTAAGAGCTCGATTAAGTCCTTCATAATCGTGTTGACGCAATTCTCGTGGAATTCCCCGTGGTTGCGGAAGGAGTTTAGATATAGCTTTAAGCTTTTACTCTCGACGCATCTGTTATCGGCAATATAGTTAATGTAAATCGCGGCAAAGTCCGGCTGGCCGGTAATGGGGCACAGCGAGGTAAACTCCGGGCAGTTGAACTTAATAAAATAATCGTTCAAATGTCGGTTCTCAAAACTTTCCAACAATCCCTTGTCGTAGGTAAACGTATACCCGGTAGCATTCCCGAGCGATTTTAGTTTTTGCATGGTAAAAGAAACTCCTTAGTTTTTTTAGAGCGGGTTAATGCCAAGATACCGCTGTGTAGGGGCTAGGGGTTAGAGCCTATTGTAATTCAGTACTACCCAAGGCGACATAGTTTTCAAGTAAAAAGGAAAAAAGTAAAAAGTAAAAAGTAAGGATGTCGGTTTGTAGGTAAATTGTGCAAGAACTCTTGGAACAAAAGAAATTTGACCGAGAACATACAAGCACTTATCCACACTTGTTACTTGTTACTTTTTACTTTTTACTTAAAACTCCGGTTAGGTAGTGCCGAATTACAGGATAGGGGCTAGGGGATAGATGAATGAGGGTAGTATAGCGGAAAAAGTGCGGGAAGTCAACCGCAAAAACAGTCGCCTTTGAGAATTTCCATAAATTACATAAAAATATTTTTAAAAACGTGTAAGATTTTTGCCCTCTCAATCGTTTTATATGTAGAAAACAAAAATTTTTGTTTTCGATGAAAAAACCCAAGCTTTTTACGTCTATACTGTAAAAGAGGTTAAAAACCATGTTGAAGAAAATTATTTCCCTAACAGCCGTGCTGATATTTTCGGCGTTGATGTTTAGCTCGTGCGTGTTGCCGTCGGTTACCGATAAGTCGGGCAATCGGGAGAAAAACCCGGATTCGGAGATTAAAGACGGCGATATTGACCCCGGCGGCAACCCTGTCGGCGATGCGGAAGAATACGTCGACGAAAATCTTAAATTTTCGCTTATCAAGAGTGATGCCGAATACGAACTTTCCGATGGCAAAGCGGCGATAGGCGATGTGAAAATCCCGGCTTTTTATAAAGGGAAACCCGTAACGGCTATTGGAAAAGAGGCATTTGCAACATCCTACGAGACATGGGACATGACGGAATTTTTTGAAAATACGGGACTATTAAGCATAACAATTCCCGCCGGTGTGAGAAATATCAATCGGGATGCGTTTAACGGCTGTACCTCGCTTGTAAGCGTTTCTTTTCTTGATGGTAGTCGATTGGAGTTTATCGACGATAGAGTGTTTGCCGATTGCAGAAGCCTAAGCGATATAAGTATTCCTGCAGGCATAGCCGGAATTGGTTGGCGCGCGTTTGCCGGATGCATACGTTTAGAGGAGATAATAATTCCAATTAGTACAATCGCGATTGGGGATGAAGCTTTTAATAGTTGCACAAGTCTGAGGAACATAAAAATTCCGTCGGGGATGATAGAGATAGGCAGTTATGCTTTCAATGGCTGCGAGAAGCTTGCGGCAATAGAAATACCGGAAAGCGTAACCTATATAGGCGAGGAAGCGTTTCACGAAACCGCATGGTATAATAATCAGGCCGACGGCCTTGTTTATGCGGGTAAGATGTTATACGCCTACAAGGGAGAAATGCCCCCTGAAACAACGATAGACAATATTCGTTCGGATACTTTTGCAATCGGAAGGTCGGTGTTTTCTATGTGGAGGTTTGATTATTGCGAAAACCTCGTCGGCGTTTCGATTCCTGCAAGCGTAAAGTGCATCGCCAGGCAGGCGTTTGCAGGATGCACAAATCTTACAACGCTTATCTTTCTTGAGGGCAGTAAACTGGAAAGCATTGAGCACGGTGCTTTTTTTGGTTGTGCCGGCCTTGCCGACATATTGCTTCCCGAAAGTGTTAGGGATATTGGGAGTTGGGCTTTTAGCGGAACCGCATGGCTCAACAGCCAGCCCGACGGCTTTGTATATCTTGGCAAGGCGCTGTATTCTCATAAGGGGACGTTACCTGCCGACATAGACAATATACGTGCGGACACCACCATGATATCCACGTCGATTAAGGATCAAGGGAGCTATACTCTAAGGAGCATAATTATTCCCGCAAGCGTGGAAAACATCGGCGGCGGATTATTTTGGAGTTGTCCAAATCTCGTAAGTGTGACCTTTGAAAAGGGTAGCCGACTTAAAAGTATTCCCTTCCAAGCGTTTAGTAAAAGTGAAAAACTTACGGCTGTAAATATTCCCGACGGCGTTACCAATATAGAATATTACGCGTTTTCCGGTTGTATAAGCCTTGCCGACGTTATTATCCCGGCGGGCGTAATAAATATAGGGTATATGGCGTTTGCCTCTTGTCCTCGAATTACAAGCTTAATGATTCCCACCGGCGTCGCAAGCGTTGGGAGCAGTGCGTTTTCAAACTATGCCGGCACGCTGATTATCGAAGGCTTTTCCAATCAATTAGAGGCGGATATGGCATGGGGTGCAAATTGGCGTAACGGAATAAGCGATAATGCCGTTGTTATTTATGCAAAAAAGTCGTTTTATAGGTAGAGAACAAAAATTTCTGTTTTCGGTGAAAAAAATTTAGACTTTTTACGTCTATATTGTAAAAGAGGTTAAAAACTATGTTGAAGAAAATCATTTCCCTAATAACCATGCTGCTGTTTTCCGCGCTGTTGTTTAGCGCGTGCGTGCTTTCGGTTCCGGGAGGCGGGCGGGAGAAGCCGAGTCCGGATGCGCTGTGGACAAACGATAACACCGTTTACGTGCAGCTAAAAGAAACACCCGCAATGACGAGCGCAAAGCTTGCGGATTTTATCGCGAATATCTCCGAGTCGGCCGGAATCAAAGAGCATTACATTCTTGAAGCCTACGAGGGAAGCGTGATGCAGCTGTTGCTGGTGCTGTCCGGGAGCGGCGACGAAGCGGTAAGTTCCGCCGTTGCTTTTCTGCAGGCGCACCCATCGGTCGCCTATGCGCGTGCATACGGTTCCGTGCCGTTCGAGGCGGAAAATACCCTAAAGATCGCAGCGTCCCCGGCGACCGTCGGGGTCGGAGAAACCGTTACCCTCAAGATTGAGGGCGGGCTGAGGGTCTACCAGCAAAGCTTTTCGTTCGACCAAGTTATCGTTTCGCCCAAAAAGCAAAACCTGGCAAAAGAGTATACGCCCGCCGATTTTCCGCAGGCGGAGGTTGCTAAGGTCGAGTTGGCTTATATTTTGTCCGGTTCCGCGTCCTTTACGCTGACGCTGGCGCAAAACGACTACTTTAACGTGATTAAAGCGGTGGACGCGTTTGCCCGGGATTCCGCCATTGCGTCGGCGTATTTAAACGGGTGGGGCTTCCCGGACGTTTACTGCTCCGACCGGTGGGAGATCTCCGATACGTCGGTCGCGGATTTTTCGAATAAAGTGCCCACTTGGTGGGACGGCGACGGCACCGTGTTGGGGTACGACGTGGTGCCGGGCGCGGACGGCGCCGTAACCGTCAAAGGCTTAAAGGTGGGCAAAGCCACCGTTACCTACACCCCCTCGCGCGGGTGGTATTTGGGAACGGAATATGCGGTTACGTGTGAGATTACCGTCACCGACCATTTAAGCGGCGTAATAACGGGCTTTGACGACGCGCGGGTACGCGAATACCGCGTCAATAACGACGCGCTGGTTTATCGGACGGGCGACGCGCCGTGGATGGGCGACGGGGCGGTTACGGTGGTTTCTAACCGCGAGGAGCTGCTGGCGCTGCACGACGCTACCCTGCATGCCGCCGAGGAGTGGTGGAAAACAGCGCCGCCCGACGCGCCTCAAGCCGAAGCGTTCGCCCTGCTGACGGCCGCCACGGCGCGTTACACCGAAGCGTTTTTCGAGACAAACCAGTTGGCCGTCATCCATTTTACCACGCCCTACGCCGCGTTCGATTACGTACTGCAAAAAGTAAGTTGGCAAAACGGAATGCTGGTGCTTACTTATAAAGAGGTGGTTCCCCCCGGCATGGATGCGGTGGACGCCGTTTGCGGCTTCGGCGCCGTCGCCCTAGAATTTACCCGTGTCTCTACGGACGTCAAATTCGGCATAAGCTTCGGCGGCGCCGCTTGGCCGCTTTAAAATCATAAAATTTGATAAAACAAGAGGTGCAAAACCATGTTTAAAAAATCCGTTTCCATCCTAACTATGCTGCTCATGTCCGCGCTGCTGTTTGGCGCGTGCATGCTGCCGCTTGCTTCCGACAAGTCGGGCGGTCGGGAGAAAAACCCGAATCCGGAGCTAACGAGCGACGCAAACAAGCCCGGAGACAAAGCCGGGACGGACGGGTTGTGGACGAACGACAACGCCGTTTTTGTATCGATAAAGACGAGTCTGACGGATTTTATCGCAGACGTTCCCAAGGCGCTCGGAATTAAAGCGCACCATATCCTCGAAAAGTACGACGGAAGGGTTTCGCAGGTATTACTGGTGTTAAACGAAAGCGGTAACGCGGCGCAAGCGTCGGCGGCCGCCGTTTTAACGGCGCTTCCGTCGGTTGCCTATGCGAGGCCGTATCAAAGCGTACCGTTTGAAACGGAAAACACTTTACGCCTTGTCGCGTCCGGAGGGCCGCTTGAGGCCGGGTACGAAATTTCGGTCAAGCCGGAGGGCGGGCTGCGTGTGTACGAGCAAAGCTTTTCGTTCGATGAAATTATTGTTACGCCCGCCAATCAAAACCTCCATAAGGAATTTACGCCCGCAGACTTTCTGCAAGTCGTGGCGACAAAGGTGGAATTGGCCTATGTCTTGTCAGGTGTCGCGTCTTACACATTAACGTTGGCGGAGCCCGGTTATTTTAACGTCATAAAAGCGGTGGACGTGCTCGCCAGAGCCCCGGATATCCTTTCGGCGTATTTAAACGGGTGGGGCTTCCCGGACGTTTACTGCTCCGACCGGTGGGAGATTTCCGATACGTCGGTCGCGGATTTTGCAAAGCTCCCGAGTGCCGACGGATCCGTAACGGTTAAGGGATTAAAGGCGGGCAAGGTTACCGTTACCTACATCCCATCGCTCGGATGGCGCATGGGTACGGATTACGCGGTCACGCTGGAACTGCCCGTCGCCGATTACACACGCGGCGTGATTGAAGGTGCGGACGGCGCGGATTACCGCATAAATTCCGACGCGCTGATTTACACCCATTTTTTAGGCGGCACGTCGGCCGGCCCCGCCCCGGGCGTTATTTATATACCCAGCCGGTCAACGCTTTTATCGATGTACGAGGCGTCTAAGCGGGCGTTCGAAACCCCGAGCCTTCCCGGTTACATTCGCGACGAGGCCAAACGCGCCGCTGCGTTTGCGGCTTTAGACAAAACCGAACAGTACTACTCCGAAGAATTTTTTGCTACACGCATGTTGATGATTATCGGGTTTGAAACGCCGTACGCAAGCATCGACTATCGCTTGCACAAGGTCAGCTATACGCGAGAGTACAGTTATGAAAAGAAAAACTGGGAGCTGGTGCTGGAATATCAACCGTTCTTCTCCGAAAACAGCGGATTAGGGCAGGTGTCGGTTGACCCGATTATCGGTTACGGAGCCGTCGCCGTCGATTTTCCGCGCATGAGCTTTGGCCCCCGCGTAATTTTCGGAGAGAGCGAGCGTATTACGGCGAGGGGTAATGTGGTGATAGGCTTGCCCCCGGAAACGCGGGAGAAAGAGATATGTAAAGCCACGATAAACGACGATTTTGCGCCGGACACGATAAACGTCGGATTAAATCGGTTAGCGACGTACGCTTTAAGCTCCGACCCGGCTGCGCCGGGACTAAAAATGTATACGCCTGCGGACTTTCCGGAAATCGAATGCGTGGCGGTGAGCGAGTTGACCGTATTTACCACGGCGAAGGCGAACGAATACCTCGCCTCTATTGCCCCCAAAGACTACACCTGGGACGATATTAAAAAAGCGTATTCGGGCATGGCGGTTAATATTGAAAACAACCGGAGAATGTTCTCGCTTACGCTAAAAAATCCCGGTAAGGCAAACGTATTAGCCGCGATAAAAGAGCTTGAAAAGCGCGGCGACATCCTTTTTGCCGAACCGAATTACTATATGTATTTGGATTAAGAGAGAACATTTACCGAAAAAATCGGCAACAGCAAAACAACTGAAAACCGTAAACCGTCAACGGTCAACTAAAAAGGGCTGTCTCACGTCAAAATCTCGTGAGACAGCCCCGTTTTGGTTACTTTGCGCCAAACGACAGCTTGTCGGCGCATAGGGCGTTTAACCTTTCCAAAACCGACTCGGGGTTTAGATAGGCGTTTTCGACGCCCAGTACGGCGGCCGTTTTTACGATTTGCCCCACGTTGTCGTCTTTGGTAAAATCGACGCCGTCGCTAAAACCGATGCCGGCGGGGAGGGGAAAGGCGCCGAAGAAATCGGAAAACTTCGCGTCGCCCGCCCCGTCGTAGTCATCGAACAAATGCAGGTCGCCGCGCAGGGAGTCGAACGTCAAATCGCCGCGCTCAACCCTATCGTCGACAAAGACGTGGGGATAATAAAACGCGCCTGTAAATTGGAAAAACATTTTTTCGTCCATCGGATTGCCGGATTGGATAGAATCCAAAAGGACGGACAAATCCGAAGCCGCCAAGACGGTTCCGTCCGCAAGCTCGATTTGTTCGCACGCCGCGCCGCCGCCTGCCGTATCTACGTTTAAGTGATAAGCTTGTATGCCGGTCATGTTTTTTAGACAAAAAATCCCCGATATTTCGTTTTTCCGGCTTCCGTCCCATTGGTGCGCATAGTCGCGGACGCGGTAGGCCAATTGGCCGTCGATAACGTGCTGCGTAGAATATAGTTCAAGCGCAAAGCCGTTTTGGCTCCTTAAGGGCAAAACGCGGCTTCCCATATACGACGATTGGTTTGAGCCGCTTGCGGCGGATACGCAGACGGCGCCCGAATAAAATTCGTTTTCGACGTCGTTTTCGTCCGTGTAATTGAACGAAGCGGAAACCCCGAAGCGCTCGTCGCCGTCGCGCCTAAACTCTTCGACGGATATCCTTCGCTCCGTCGCCGTTTGGGTATCGGAAACGGGATATTCATAAAGATTGTCGGAGGCGATGATAAATTCGGTATCCTTTACCACGCGAAGGTAGGGGTAATTTGTCGCGACGTGGTAATCCGTATCCAGCAGATGAAAAATAGGGTGCCCGTGCCTCGTCCACACCTCGACGGTTTCGCTTGCCGGGTCTATGATAAAACGCATTTTTAAGCCCGCTTCGTCCCTCTTTCTTTCGAGCGTAAGTTTTCCTGCGACAGGGTCGAAAGCGACTCTTTTATCGTAGGTTACGGCGCCGGTCGCTTGGACGCGGATGTCGACGACGCCGTTTTCGCCGATCGTTACCATGGCGTAGAGTTCAAGCCCGGTAAGCGCGATTAAATCGCCGCCCGGCTTGGCATAATCCGGCGGCAATGCATCATCGTTGTAAGACCAAGCCGGCAGCTCGCCCCAAACGCCGGGCTCGCTTAGGTTTTCTACGCAATACAGCGCAAGCTCTTGATTAAATACTGTCCGGTGATGCACAAGATCCATGTATCCCAAATTGCCGTAGAGCATGCCAAAGTACTCATGGTCATACGCCTCCAGTCGTTCGGCTTCGACACGGACGGACGCAAAGCGTTCTTCCTCCGGCTCTTTCGCCGTCGCTTCGCCGTCGCCGTATCCTTCTAGCGCGGCGATTAAGTCGATGTCTTCCGTAAAGGCCGCGCTTAACGGCGCCGCGGTTTTGGGCTGCGCTTTTAGCGTCGTTACGGCGCTGTCTTTTGTAAAATCCGCGCTTAACGGCGAAATGGCTTCGGATTGCGCTTGGGATGCACCCGCTTGCGCGGAATCGGTTTCGGATTCGTAACCGTAAATAATCCGCTCGAAATTCGGAGTGAACTGCGCCTCCTGAACGGCTTTGTACGCGGCTTGCCGCCATTCCTTCGGCGGCGCGTCCGGCCCGCGCCCGTTCAGTACAACCGGCAGAAGGATGCCGAGCGCCAAAACCAACGCAAGGCCTGCCGCTATGCCCGCGAGAAAGGACTTGCGGCGGAATACGCTTTTAGACTTTGCGGGCTTTACCGAAACGGCGGGAGAGCCGTGCGGCGCCTTTACTTTGCAGCGCCGGGGATCGGCGGATTCTTGTTGCGCAATTCGGGCGACGACGGTTTCCGTCTGCGGGGTCAGTTCCTTATTTTGAGATCCGCTTTCGGACTCAAATTGCCTGCGCATAAGTTGTTCAAGTTGTTTATCGTTCATAATTAATACCTCGGTTTTTTTATTTAGCCGACGTTGTGCACTTACGCCTTCTACCCATATAACGGGTTATCGGGTTAGGGATTTCCCTGTTTGTAATAAGTTTTGAACAAATCCTTTGTTTTTTCGTATTTGTTGCGGATTTGCTTGTAGCTTAGTTCCTTTAGGTTCAGCGCCTTTTTAATTTCGTTAAAGGTGTACTCAAACGACGCTTTTAAGATAAAAATCGACCGGTCGGGTTCGGCGAAATTCTCCAATATCCCGTCGATAAAGATTTTTTCCAACACGGCCGTCTCGCCATTTTTCGGTTCGGCCGTGTCCGATATGGCTTCTAAGCCGACGGTTTCCCGCGCTTTCCGCTTTTGGTCCATCGCCAAATTGTATGCGATAACGCAAATGTACCCGGCCGGGCTTTTCAGCCCGGAAAGGAATTCCGCTTTTTCGTACACCTTATACAGCGTTTCGTTTAAGATATCCTCGGCCGCTGCGCCGTCTTTTAAAATCCGGCAGGCGGTTTTATGGATCGTCCCGCCGAATTCGCGGTAAAAGCACCGCAAGGCTTCCGAATCGCGCCCGGCGATGCTTTTTAATAAGGAGATTAGGCGTTGCTTGTCCAAAATCGAAAACCTCTACATATAGTATTACGTTTCCGCTTAGATGTTTTTAGCGACGTAGGCGACCTTGGGATGTAGGAATAGGTTTTGCACGAAAGTTTTCGTAAGCCTCTCCATAAAACCCGTAGCTTTTTCCACTATGGATTTG
>WQYM01000089.1 GCA_009781235.1 Bacillota bacterium | reverse complement strand
CCGACAGGATTAGCGATTGAAAACAAGATGTTGACTTGGACTGCCGTGTCGGACGCAGCCGGGTATGCCGTTGAAATTGACGGCGCCTCGCACAGCGCAAGCGGCGCGAGTTATTCGTTATCCCCGCTGACCGCCGCGAAAACTTATGCTATCCGGGTTCGGGCGATAGGCGACGGCGTCAATTTTAGGAATTCCGATTGGTCGGCTCCCGTTTCGTACACGGTCGAAAGCTCAAATCCGCCTTCCGGAAATATTGACTCTATGTCCTGCCGGCAAATCGTCGATTATGTTTTTGCTAACGTCACGCAGACGCAGTATATCGCAAACCGCACCCCGCAAGAGGATTGGGGATGGTATTCTTCGACCGAGCAAGTGCGGGGCACTCAGGTTTGGTTTTTAGGGGTAAATAACGTTCCGTTTTCCGAGGCCTGCGCCGCCGAATCCCCGATGGAACCCAGCGACTTTTCGCTGGTGGTCATAAGGTTGGAGGCGTCCGCAAACGCGGCACAGTGGCGCGACAGTATTTACAACGGCCTAAGCCCTATGAAATGGATTTGCGCGGGCGCGGATTCAAAGCGCGTCGAGCGAATCGGCAGCGTAATAATGGCGGTGATTGCCAACGCGCCGGACGTTGACAACTTGGCAAATGCTTTCTTCGCGTTAGGCATGGCGGGGGAGTCGCAACCGTCGGGTAACATTGCCTCCATGTCCTGCCGTCAAATCGTCGAGCACATTTACACGAACGTTCCGCAGACCGAGTATATGCAGTTCCGCACCCCGGAAGAGGATTGGGGCTGGTTTTTAAACACCGAACAGGTTCGAGAGAGGTGCGGCTGGTTTTTAGGGGTTGCCGATATTCCGTTTTCGGAGGCGTTTGCCTCCGAGGACGGCATGGGCGCCGCCGGCTTCTCGCTTGTGGTGATTAAACTCGAAAGCGGCGCAAACGCGGTACAATGGCGGGACAGTATTTACAACGGCCTAAGTCCCATGAAGTGGGTTTGTATGGGTGGCAACGCAAAGCGCGTCGAGCGAATCGGCAACGTAATCATGGCAGTGATAGCAAATACCCCCGACATCGACAGCATCGTGTCTGCGTTTAACACCTTGGCGTAAAGTTATGGTATTTTCAAGCATCTCATTTTTATACTTTTTTCTGCCGGTAACGCTGGTAGTCTATTACCTGATTCCGCGAAAATGGATCGGCGGTAAAAACGCGGTGCTGCTGGTCGCGAGCTTGCTGTTCTACTTTTGGGGAGAACAGCTGCTTGTGATCGTCATGCTGGTGTCCGCCGCGACTGATTACATTTGTTCGCTTGTCATCGAAAAGTACAGACACAAAAAAGTAATCCCGAAGCTTATGCTTGCGGTTTCAATTATCACCAATATCGCGCTATTAGGGTACTTTAAATATTTCGGCTTTTTTGTGGAGAATTTTTCAAGCCTTTTCGGGCTAAATCTTAACGTGGTAAAAATCGCGCTGCCGATAGGAATCAGTTTTTATACGTTCCAAACCATGAGCTACACGATAGACGTGTACAGGGGGAACCTAAAAGCGCAGAACAACCCGCTGACGTACGCGACCTTTGTAACGATGTTCCCCCAGCTTGTCGCCGGCCCCATCGTCCGCTACAGCGAGGTTGAGAAGGAGCTTGTGAGCCGCCGCAATACCTTTGCCGATTTTTCACACGGCGCGCGCCGCTTTATCATCGGGCTTTCAAAAAAGGTGCTAATCGCCAACATTTTTGCAGAGCTTGCGCGCACCATAGCCGCTTCGGGCGAAAGCACGGTACTGTTTGCGTGGATGGCGGGGTTCGCGTTCTTTTTCCAGCTGTATTTCGATTTCTCCGCGTACTCGGACATGGCGATAGGCTTAGGGAAAATGTTCGGCTTTAAGTTCCCCGAAAACTTTAATTACCCCTACACCGCGCGGAGCCTTGCGGATTTTTGGCGGCGTTGGCACATGACGCTGACCCGTTGGTTTAAGGATTACGTATACATACCTTTGGGCGGCAATAAAGGCTCAAAGTTTAAGGTGATAAGGAACATCCTGATTATTTGGCTCCTCACGGGCTTTTGGCACGGCGCGGCTTGGAACTTTATCGCTTGGGGCTTGTATTTTGCGCTTTTTATGACGGCGGAAAAATATATCTATGGAAAGCACCTCAAAAAAATCCCGAGGGTATTCGGCCACATTTACACCATCGCCGTCTTCTTTTTTGGCTTAGTCATATTCAATGCCGACGGTTTGGGCGAATCGTTCGCCAACCTTGCCGCGCTGTTCGGCTGCGGCGGGATCCCGTTTGCGGGGCTCGAAACTTGGTACTACCTGCGCAGCTACGCCGTTATGTTTGTGATAGCCGTCATAGGCAGCACGCCGCTGCTAAAGAATTTATACGGCAAGGCAAGCGGCAGGGCAAAGAGTTCCGGCAAAGTTTCGGCTCCGGTTCTTATCGGCCAAGCCGCGCCTGCCGCCTTGCTGCAAACAAAACGCGCTAAGGCCCTAAATGTTATCGAGCCGCTGTTTTTGGCGGCTTTGCTTATCATAACGACCGCCTTTTTGGTGGACGGCTCGTTTAACCCGTTTATTTATTTTAGGTTTTAGGAGGCCGACTTATGAGCGACAAAATCAAAAACATCGTCAATACCGTAATGCTGCTGTTAATCGTCGTCGGATTTTTTGCCGCAAATCTAATTCTGCCCGACGGGGAGATTTCGGCAAGCGAGCGGCGGGCACTCAAACAAAAGCCGGAGGCTTCCGCCTCCGGCCTGTTAGAAAAACGGTTTTACGCGGACGTTGAGGAGTATGCCCTCGACCAGTTTTTACTGCGTGATGCTTTTCGCGGCATCAAAGCTTTTTCGGCGTACAACCTACTCGGGCTTTCCGATAGCAATGGGATTTATTTATCACAAGGCCATGTATTTAAAACGGACTTTCCCCTTAGCGAAGAAAATATCGTCCGTGCTGCGAATCGGTTTAACTTGGTTTGCGACACCTATTTTGAAGATAAAAGCATGAGCGTTTATTATTCCGTGATACCCGATAAAAACTATTTTGCCAACGGGCACCTCAAATATGATTACGGCCGGCTCTTGCAAATCATGGACGAGAATGTAAACGGCATGGCCTACACTGACCTGTTCGGCACGCTTACCGTTGCGGATTATTATCGCACCGACCTGCATTGGAAGCAGGAATCGATAGCGCTGGTCGCGCAAAAACTGCTTGCGTCGATGGGGAAGGGCGGCGTCATTCCGACAAACTACGCGCCGCACACGCTTGAGCCGTTTCGCGGCGCGTACTTCGGCCAAGCGGCGATTCCGCTAAAACCCGACATCCTCACATACCTAACGAACGGGACGATTGACGGCGCAAGGGCGTATTACCACGCTTTCAGCCCGCAAGACGGCGCGGTCAGAATTGAGATGCCCGTATACGACACGGACGCCTTTGGCGGCGTCGACCCTTACAGCCTGTTTTTAGGCGGTCCGAAAATGATCGTCGAGCTTGAAAACCCGCAAAATCCGGGCGGCGGCGAGTTGTATATTTTTCGTGATTCGTTTAGTTCTTCGCTCGCTCCGCTGATGCTTGAGGGTTACTCAAAAATCACCTTAATCGACATGAGGTATATTCGGTACAGCCTCTACGAAATGTTTATATCCTTTACGCCCGGCAGCGACATCCTTTTTTTGCTAAACACGCAAGCGTTAAATTATAGCGCTATGTTCCAGTGATGAACTTATCCGGAAATTCGTACATTTGGTATCAACGCAATTTATGCGGTTTTTAGGGCGCTTTTATGCGATGTTAAGGGAGAATATGGCCGTCAGGCAGCCGCATATTTAATTCAACGGTCGCTTAGTCCTCGGCGGAGACGACGCGGTTGCGGCCTGCCAGCTTGGCTTGATATAGGGCGTCGTCGGCCTTTTTAATAAAATTCTCCGCGCAGGATTCTATCGAGGGGACAGCGGTGTACAGGCCGATGCTGGCGGTGAGGGTGGTAATGTTCCCGTCGGAGGTCGGGATGAGGAGGGCGGCAACGTTTTCGCGTATCTGCTCCGCAATTTCTAAAGCGCTTTTGGGGTCGTCTAAAGAGGGGAGAAGGCCGATAAATTCCTCGCCGCCCCACCGCGCCGCAAAGTCGGAGGAGCGTCTCAGCGTGGCGGTCAACGATTGCGCCACCGCTTTCAGCGCCACATCTCCTTGTGGATGGCCGTAGGTATCGTTATATTTCTTAAAATGGTCAATATCCAGCATAAAAATGCTCAACGGTAGCGGGATTCTCAATGCCCGATACCACTCCACGCCCATCCGGTTTTCAAAGTCGCGCCGATTGGCGATGGTGGTCAGCGGATCGACAAGGCACAACCGCTCAATCATACGCATTTGTTCGACGATTTTCAGGTGCGTTTCCACCCTTGCTTTTACGATGGCCCTGTTAAAGGGCTTGGCGATGTAGTCCACCGCCCCTAAGGAGAGGCCCTTCTCCTCGCTGTCGGTGTCGGAAAGCCCCGTGATAAAGATCACCGGGATTTCGGTCGTATCCTTAGCGTCTTTGAGCCTTTTAATGACCTCAAAGCCGGACATTTCCGGCATAATGACATCCAAAAGGATGAGGTCGGGCGTGTTATCCCCGGCAAGTTCCAGTGCCCGCGCACCGCTTTTCGCCATCAAAATGTTATGGTATGGCGACAGGATGTCCGCTAACACGAGAAGGTTGCTTTTCTCGTCGTCCACGAGCAGAAGGGTGTGCTTTTTTTCGTTTGTCTGGTTCATATATCGTCCTCCAAAAGATTGTAGAGTGGGGTCTAGATAAATAGACTGTTGCTATCTTTTAGCTGTTGCAAGGTTTCCGCCGCCGTGCAAAAGTCGAAATCTTCTATTTGCTCGATGAGCTTTTCACAGCCGGGAACGGCGCGCAGCTCGTCGGCAAACTTCAAGCACTCGAGGTTTCCGCTTTTCAGGAGCGGCCTTAAGCGTTCAAAAAGCGTGTGGACGGATTCAGGGTCGTATTTTATTTGGGGCGTAGGAGGATTAACGGGCGCTTCGGCGTAGGACGCCAAATCCTCTAAAACCCGGGCTAATTCGGTTTTAAGAAGCGCTTCCTGCGCTGCACTCGTCAAGCGTTTGCCGGACTTCAGCGCAAATTCAACCGCTGCCGCGGCTTTATAAAGGTCGAATTTTCCAATTAGTCCCGCGCTGCTCTTTAAGGTGTGTGCAAGGCGGTGCGCCAAGGTAATATCCGGGGTATTGAGCGCGGCCATGATTTCCTCGAACATATGCCGGTTTCTGTTTACAAAATCCGATCTTAATTGGCGTGAGAGCTGGTTGTCCGCATTTCCGTCTTCCTGCTCCGGCGCTGCCCCGACGGGCTTTAAGTATTTTAAAAGAAGACGCCATAATTCCTGGGAGGTGAAAGGCTTTCCGAGGTGGTCGACCATGCCGATTTTTTTATACATCTCGATATCGTCTTTCATGACGTTTGCCGTCATGGCGATGATGGGGGTTTTGACGCCGAGTCCGATGATGCGCGGCGTGGCTTCGATTCCGTCCAAAATCGGCATGTGGATATCCATCAAAATCAAATCGAACGGCTTTTTGCCTTGCTTGATTCGCCCGCGCACAATTTCGATGCCGTCGCGGCCGGTTTGAGCCATAACCGTATGGAGTCCTACCCGATTGAGATGCTCCGAAATCACGCGCCGGTTCATGCGGTTGTCCTCGCACACCAAAACATCTCCCTTAAAGAGCGGCTTAGGCATATCGGCGGCGACGTTCAGGTTTTGCAGTATTTCGGCGCTGCGGCTCGTAACGTTAAAGGTAATAGTAAAGCTCGCTTTAGTGCCGACGCCGAGTTCACTTTCGATCACAAGCGATCCGCCCATTAATTCGACGATGTTTTTGGTGATGGTTAACCCGAGTCCGGTTCCCCCGTATTTCCGCGTGGTGCCGGCATCCGCCTGGGTAAAAGGGTTAAAGATTTTTTTAAGCTGCTTTTCCGTCATGCCGATGCCGGTATCTCTGACCTCAAACCGCAGCGTGCGGCTGTCTTTGTCCTGGCGTTCACCCGGGTTGTGCACCATGACGGCGGCGAGCTTTACCGTGCCGGAAACGGTGAATTTAACCGCGTTGGACAAAAGGTTGATAAGAACCTGACGCAGCCGCACGGGATCGCCGACCAGCTTTTTGCCGATGAAAGGCTCGGCGTAAAAAAACAGGTCGATATTTTTTTCTGTGGCTCTCGGCGCGATCAGCGTTTTGCAGGCGACGAACAGCTCGTGCAAATCGAAAGGGGTATTCTCTATTTCCATGTTGCCGGACTCGATTTTGGACAAATCCAGAATGTCGTTGATCAGCTCTAAGAGCCACTTGGAGCTGTCCAATATCAGGTTTAGGTACTCTGCGGTTCGCGGTTCGATTTTATCGTCTAAGGCAAGCTCCGAAAAGCCGATGATGCTGTTCAGCGGTGTGCGCATCTCGTGGCTCATATTGGCGATAAACGCCGATTTTGCGCGGTTAGTGGCTTTGGCAGCGTCTTCAAGCGCCTTTCTTTTCGTAATATCCCGGGCGATGCCCATGATCCCGATTACCCTGCCTCCGGAGAAAAGCGGCACCTTATTGGTTTCAAAAAGGCGTTGGACGCCGTCGGCGCCGGGGATGTATTCATCATACATAAGCGCGCGCCTCTCGCGCATGACCGCCAAATCCGTAGCTCTGAATTTTTCGGCCGTTACTTTTGGGACGCGGAGGCCGTTTTCGTCGTCCTTTCCGATCAGGTCTTCCTCTTTCAGGTTAAAATAGCGCAACAGGCTTTGGTTGCAGCGCGTATAATTCAGGTCTGAATCCTTGCAAAAAATAAGGTCGGAGACGGAGTCGAACATGGTTTGGAGCGTAGAGCTTTCGTGCTCTAAGTTCAATAAAAGCTGTTTAGTTTCCGTGATGTCTATGAGCGCGCCCGCGACGCGTCCCGGATTTCCGCTTTCGTCGCGGAGGGTAGCGCCGAAGTCGTGAAAATAGGCATATTCTCCGGTTTTTTTCATCATTCTGTATTTTATGTCGTAAGGCGTTTTGCCGGTTTTATCCAATAAATGCTTTTCAAATGCGGCAAGCACCTCTTCTTTGTCGTCGGGATGTATAAGGTCGCTCCAGCTCGAGAGGATATCGGGAAAATCGCTTGTGCCGCTATAACCCAGCAAATGCCGGAATTCGTCCGACCACGTAAAATGATTGGTCGGGTTTAGGGGGTCGTCGGGTTGGACGTCCATGTCCCAAAGCCCGATCTTTGCCGCCTTGACCATTAAATTCATTTTTGTCAGTTGCAGCTCTTGCGCGCGGTGGTCTGCTTCTTTTTCCGCTTCGCGTTGGCGCTGTCGCGTTAAGTCACGGATGAACGCTGCGACGGCGGGCTCGCCCCGATGTTGAACGCGCACCATCGTAATCTCCGACGGCAGGCTCTCGCCGTTCAATTTTTGATGCATCCACTCAAAACGCAAATTCCCCTCGACTAGCGCCTGCGTAATCGATTCCACCGCCATCACCTTTGAAAGCCTCCCGCACGGCTGGAATTGGGGGGAAAACTCAAAAAAACGTTCGCAAAACTCCTGCTTGGAGGCAACGCCGAATACGCGCACACATTCGGCGTTGCAATCCAGGATTTTATAATCGCGGCTCCACAGCTTACAGCAAATCGGCGCGGCGTCGAGTAAAAGCTGCGTGCTTTCGTCCGTTTCCCGCATACGCCCGCTCGATTGCTCGGGTTTTGGCTGCTCCGGCCTTTCCGGCTGCCGCTTTGTTTTTTTGCCGTCTGCGAACATGGGGCTCCTCCGCGTACGTTTTCTCGCGTGAATGCACTTACACTTAGTATATAATATCATGAAAAGACGGAGTTGTCCAGCAAATTGAACGAATAACTAGACATTGCGCAAAAATTTGCATGGACTTTGCGTGAAAATTTGCGCATTTGCATTAAATCGGGAATTGCTTTTGCGCAAAAGAAAGTAAGCGGCGCGCGCTTGACTTATAAAACAAAACAGGTTATACTAAGCCCATGGACGTAATCGAACAGATGATGCGCGGCGCGGCCGAGATTTTGGCAAAGATTTTGTTTAACAAAACCATCCCCAAAGAGTTTTACGCGCAAATCGCCGTTATGGATTTAGACGAGCTGGCGTTTTTGCTGAGCGCGTTGGTCACCGCCGGAAGGCTTGAGCAGGCCGAGGAGATTCTCTTTACGCAATTTGAGCTAAACCCCTCGGAGGAGCTGTATGACCTCGGTATCGAAATGTACGGGCAGATGTCCGTATATTCGGATGACGAACTTAAGAACTTCGATTTTTCCCGCGAGGAGATTGACCGCGGCATAGCAGATATTGAGAAGCTTTTTAAGGCGGTTAAGGCGTAAACACAACAGAGATGGAACGGATGCTTTAAATCAAAAAAATGTAATAATCGACAGGTGTTTTGCTTGACATTAAAAAGAAAACCGCATATACTAATCGCAAGTAGGCTACTTTTAAGTAGTTTAAATGGAGGTACGTGTGTTTTTCTTTTTTGATTTTGACTTTTTCGGCCGCGACAAAGAGATTGAGGAGCTTAATTCTCTTTACAAGCGTTCGGGCTTCAAGTTTGCTGTGGTTTACGGAAGACGGCGGGTAGGCAAGTCGTCTGTCATGCAAAAATTTATTGAGTGCGACGGCAAGCCGAATATCAGTTATATGGCTCTCGAGCAAAACGATAAGCTGAATTTGGAGAGCTTCAGTCAAAGCGTACTTGCAAAATTCCCCGTGGCGAGAAGTTATTTATCGTCATTTGCGACTTGGGAAAATGCGCTTGACTATATTGCAAAGGAGGCGGGCGGCGAGAAGCTTGTTCTTTTTATTGACGAGTACCCCTATCTTGCAAAAGCCAATAAAGCGATTTCCTCCATACTTCAAAAATATGCCGACGGGGTTTTTCGGTCGACAAACATCATGCTTGTTCTTTGCGGAAGTTCCATGAGTTTTATGGAAAAGCAAGTACTCGGCGCGAAAAGTCCGCTCTACGGCAGGCGTGATATGCAGTTCAAAATCGAGCCGTTCGACTACTATGAAAGCGCAAAGTTTTTTGCCGGCTTCAGTCCTGTTGACAAAGCCCTCGCCTACGGGGTTACAGGGGGAATTCCGCTATATCTAAACCGCATAAAACAGAACGGGAATGTTGCTGATGGAATCAAGAACGAGTTCCTAAAAAAGAACGGGTCGCTATACGAGGAGCCGCGCAATTTATTGATGCAAGAGCTAAGAGAACCGTCTATTTACAACGCTATCATCAGAGCGATAGCGTCGGGTGCTACAAAGCCGAACGAGATTGCGCTTAAGGCCGGCGAGGACAGTAAAAAGGTCAGCAAGTACTTAAGCACGCTCATAAGCTTGCACTTGGTTCAAAAAGAAGTTCCCGTCGTCGGCGACAAGGCGCGGGGCGGAATATACAAATTATCGGACAATATGTTCCGGTTTTGGTATCGGTTTGTTATCGACAACAATACGAACATCGAAGCGGGAATGAAAGATTATGTCTACGACGAGAGGATCTTACCTGTCTTAACGGAGTATATGGGTCGGGTTTTTGAGGATATTTGTATTCAATATTTAAGACGGAAAAACAAAGAAAGAGCTTTGCCTTTCGTATTTGACTATATAGGGCGTTGGTGGGGGAATAACCCTGTCGAAAAACGGCAGGAAGAGATTGACATCATAGCGTACTCGGGCAAGAGGGCAATATTCGGCGAATGCAAATGGACTAACGGCACGGTAGGTACGGATGTTTTGGCGTCACTGAAAGTCAAAGCGAAAATATTCGGAGAGTTTAACAAAAAGAGCTATTACTTGTTTTCTAAGAGCGGATTTTCCAGTGGCCTGACAGAGATTGCAAAAGGCAGCAATGATGTTGTATTGGTAGACTTGAATGGAATATTTTCGTAGCAAAGCATTTTTGGAGAAAAGCACATGGAAAGCGGTTGCGGGATTTTTAAGTAATCTCTTAAAAAGTTCCGCATGATGTACCCTGCGGCTACGGTGTAAGCGTACACGAAAAAGCAAGGCTTGTCAAGGTCAAAAAGCCCTTATTTTACCTATTCCGCTAGTAATACCTTTAAGACACCTCTGTCGCAGTTACAGCCGATTTTGCATAGTTTTTCGGGATTCCCTTAGTAATACCCTTTTAGAGACTTCTGTCGCCGTCGCAAGGCAATTTACGGCAATTTCCCGCGTCGCCGTCGCACATGAAATCGTGTCCGTGTTGACGCGCACAACAGACGCGGTGCCGAATCGGGCAGCGTTTGCGTAGCAGCGCCCGTCGGCACCGCCCGTGCGCGGCAAAGCCGCGCTCTTAAAGGGGGGCTTTGCCCTAGTGATACCCTTTAAGAAACTTTTGTCGCAGTCGTGCAATGCTAAACAGTTAAGGCTTTCCCTTATGGCTTTTATAAATTAGGTGATTCTTGTCTCTAAGTGCGCTGGCAAAGAACCTATAAGCACTATTTTATCTTCTGCCTCCCAAGAAAAATAGATTGCCATACTATTCCGTTGCTAATTTAAAAATTTTGTATTATACTTGAGTTATGTTAAGATATACGGTTGAACAAATTGAAGAAGTAAGTGTTGCATTGGCGACTGAGCGCGAGAACGTGGAGATGTTTAAGCGTTTGCAAGCGTTGTCGTGGCGTATG
>WQYM01000088.1 GCA_009781235.1 Bacillota bacterium | reverse complement strand
TCTCTCTCGGCTTGACCAAGTTCAATTGGTTTTTCAATTTTTTTCATTATGATATTCCTCCTAATAGGGAGTATATCATGTTTAAGATAAATAGTCAAGAAAAAGATTTAACTTATCACTAGCATTAACAACAGAAGCGGCGATAGTAAAATAAGTGCTATCCAATAATATCCCAATATACCAAAAACGACAACCGTCAGAACATAGCCGACAAGCGTAATATGAAGCACACGGGGTAATATGTTCTTTTTTTTCTCTTTATTCATCGGCTATGCAATAATATTGATGATTTTGCTTTTGATGTAGATTACTTTTTTGGGCGTAACGTTGCCGAGCAGGGCGAGGGCTTTTTGTTCAACGGAGGCTTGCGGTTCGTCTAATTCGATTGTAATCGTGCCTTTGAGTTTGCCTAATAGCTGAACCGGGATTTCGACGGCGTTTTCAATCAGCTTAGATTCGTCGAACGCGGGAAACGATTCTTTTAAAATGTCGCCGCCGAAAACTTGTTCATACAGTTCGCTCGTGATGTGCGGAATAAAGGGATTCATGGCGATTAGGTATTGGCGCAGTTCCTCGCGGGTGATAAAGCCGCTTTTGCGCACCGCATTCATAAACTCCATAAAGGACGCGATTACGGTATTGAATTTAAAGTCGCCGCGCTCGTCGTAGGATTTTTGCCCGTCGCTTATTATACCGGTGTCGGCGCGCTTAATCATAAGGTGCAAGGCGCGTTCGTGTTCTTTCGACACCTCGCTTGAATCCCGTAAAATCTCCGGCAAATTCCATACGCGCCTTAAAAAGTTGGTGCAGCCGTTGATGCCGTCTAAGCTCCACATGGTGTTTTGCTCGTAGTCGCCCATAAATAAGATGTGCAAGCGAAACGCGTCCGCACCGAACTGGTCGATAATTTTTATGGGGTCGATGGCGTTTCCGGAGCTTTTACCCATCTTTTTGCCCTTATCGTCGAGGATTAAGCCGTTGCACATGCGGCGGGTAAACGGGAGCCGGTGCGGCACGGCCCCGATGTCGCAAAGGAAATTATGCCAAAAGCTGGCGTACAGCATGTGACGGGTGACATGCTCGGTACCCCCCGTATAGAGGTCCACCGCGCCCCAGTACATTAATTTTTCCGGCGAAACAAACTCTTTCTCATTGTGCGGATCCAAAAACCTTAACCAATACCACGACGAGCCCGCCCAGTTGGGCATGGTGTCGGTTTCACGCCTTGCGGGCTTGCCGCATTTGGGGCATGTCGTTTGCACCCACTCGACAGCTTTACTTAACGGTCCGTTACCGCTCTCGTCGGGCGAGTAATCGCTGAGCTTCGGAAGCCTTAGCGGCAACTCGGATTCCGGCACCGCGACGTAACCGCACGTATCGCAAATCACAATCGGGAACGGCTCGCCCCAATAGCGCTGGCGGTTGAACGGCCAATCCTGCATTTTGTAGTTGGTTTTGGCTATCCCCGCGCCGATTTTTTCTAAATACGCGGTGATTTTTTTCTTGGCTTCCGGCACATGCAACCCGTCAATCAGCGGGCTGTTGACCAAAATGCCGTCGCCCGTGTAGGCCTCCTTTGAAATATCGCCGCCGGAAATAACCTCGATAATCGGCAAACCGAACTTTTTAGCAAATTCGTAGTCGCGGGTATCGTGCCCGGGAACCGCCATAATCGCACCCGTGCCGTAACCCATCATCACGTAATCGGCGACGTAAATCGGGATTTGCGCGTTGTTTATCGGATTGACCGCCCACAACCCGTCAATCCGAATACCTGTTTTCTCTTTATTTTCCGCCCGCGCCTCCGCCGTCTTTTTGGCGGCTTGATTACGATACGCGCGAATTTCCTTAATATTCGCAATTTGGTCCGCGCACTCCTCAATCAACGGGTGCTCGGGTGCAATCGCCATGTAGGTAACGCCGTAGAGGGTATCGGGACGCGTGGTGAAGATTTTGAGAGTAGCCAGTGGCCAGTGGTCAGTGGCCAGTTTTTGCGGGGTTAATTGGGCTTGGCTACCGACTAAATTCCCATCTGCTTTACTGTCCGCTGTCCACTGCCCACTGTCCACTTCACCTCTCAAATCGCTTGCGATTTGAAAGGTGACCTCCGCGCCGTCGGACTTCCCTATCCAATTTTGTTGCGAATCCTTTAGGCTCGGCTTCATGTCGATGTCGGAAATCGCAGCCAGCATCTTTTCGGAATAATCTTTCATGCGCAGGTACCAAACGCTGCGCTTACGCTGCTCGACGGCAGATTTACAGCGGTCGCAAATGCCGCCCTGGGAATCCTCGTTGGACAAAACGGTTTTACAGCTCGGGCAAAAACTTACCACGCCGTCCGCCTTGTACGCCATGCCGTTTTTGAACAACTGTAAAAATATCCACTGCGTCCAGCGGTAATATGCGGGGTCGGTCGTGGAAACCTCGCGACTCCAATCGAACGAAAACCCGAGCTTTGTGAGCTGATTCGTAAAAATTCCGATGTTTTTTTCCGTAACGTCGGCGGGCGCCCGATTCTCCTTTAAGGCGGAGTTTTCGGTCGGAAGCCCGAACGCATCCCACCCCACGGGGTAAAGCACATTGTAACCTTTAAGCCGCTTATAGCGCGCGATGACCTCGGTGGGCGTAAAGCATTTTACGTGCCCTAAATGTATCCCCTTGCCGCTTGGCCCGAAAAACTCGCTCAGCACGTAAAACTTAGGCTTAGAAGAAAAATCCTCCGCCTTGAATGCGTCGGTTTTTTTCCAAAAATCCTGCCACTTTTTTTCGATTTTTCTAAAATCGTATTCCATAACGTTGATATAATAGTATAAAACAAAGGAAGTGTCAAGAGAAATAGAGGTATCATGGCATAGGGCATAGGGCATAGGGCATAGGGCACAGATAATGGTTTACGCGTCAGTCCGACACCTGTGCCTTGTGCCATATGCCCTATGCCTTACGGGCAATTGTTGTATACTAAAAGCAATGTGCCGTCTTGCACGGAAACCAAAGCCTGCGCTCCCGTGAACTCGTTGCTGACGCCGACGGGATAAATGTCAGGCATCGTATAGTTTTTTAGCGGGTATTTTAGGTTTTTCAGGGTGACGCCGACGGCATATTCGCCGAGCGAGAATACGGAGATGAAGCCGCGGCAATCGGCGGAAAATGCAATGGATTCGTTATGAATCGCCGTCAGCACTTCCCCGTTGCCGAATAAGTATCCGCGACAATTTTTTAGGGCCAACATTTTAAGGCATTGAATGGATGCGACGGTATGCCGCATGGAACCGCCCAACCCCCCATAAATATGAAAGGCTTTATAGCCTTTTTGTAACCCGACTTGGATGGCCGCATATAAGTCGGTTTCGTTTTTTTCGACGGGAAGAAGGATGGCTTGTTCCGTCGCATTCCTATCCGAATTTGTAATTTGTAATTTGTAATTTGTACTTTGAACAGAGTCCATGTCCCCTATCAATAAATCAACCCTGATTCCCGCCTCGGCCAAATAGCGAAGCCCGCCGTCCGCCGCAATAACGAAATCGGATTCGCACGGCACAAAAGATAAGGGCGCGTTCAGTTCGCCCGCGCCGACGATATAGCAGATTGGGGTTGCGTTTTCTTTCATAAGTTGAGAGGCTTGTCCAAATTGAGTGAATCGGTGAAAATGGATAAATAAATTGGTGTGCTAAATAAATAACCGATTCACTAAATTAGCTCTTTTCTTTCTTAACAAACAATCTTAAAAATCTCCGGATGAATCCCGGCGGTCTTATGCAAATGATTTTCATGGCGCCCTCCCGTTTGTACGAACGTATCTATACGTTATATGCAAGGGCACGGAAAGACGTGAAATTTAACAAAAAACGAAAAACGAGGGATAAGTGCTTATCAACGAAAAACGAAAAATGAAAAATGAAAAACGATGGATAAGTGTGTTATGGCTCAAGAAATCCTTTCTTTTGTTCCAAATGACTATTATTGTATTCGAACACGCCGTTCCGTCCGACGTTTTTCGTTTTTCGTTTTTCCTTATTCCAGCACCGCCTTTATCCTGCGCACGCCGGCGGAGGAGGATTCCTCTTTGACAATCTTAAATTTCCCGAGCTCGCCCGTTTTTAGCGCGTGGGGGCCGCCGCAAATCTCTTTAGAAAAAGCGCCCATCGAGTATACTTTTACTTTTTCGCCGTATTTTGAGGCGAATAAGCCGATAGCGCCGGATGCTTTTGCCTCCTCCACCGTCATCTCAGTACAATCGATGGGGACGTTTGCGGCAATTGCGGCGTTGACAAGCTGCTCGACTTTTCGTTGCTCATCGGGCGTTACCGGGCGGCTAAAGGAAAAATCAAACCGCAGCCGCTCTGCCGTAATGTTAGAGCCCTTTTGATTGACATTATCATCGTTGAGCACCGTTTTTAAGGCTTGGTGCATGAGGTGCGTCGCGGTATGCAAGCGTGTGATAATTTCCGAGTGATCCGCAAGCCCCCCTTTAAAAACCGCTTCCGCGCCCGCCCGGCTCAACTGCTGATGCTCGTTAAACTGCTTTAAAAAGTCCCCGGAATTCACTTTTAGGCCGCGCTCGGCTGCCAGCTCTTCGGTCATCTCTAAGGGGAAGCCGTACGTGTCGTATAGCTTAAACGCCGCCTTACCGCTTACCGTATCGCCTACTAAATATCCACAGAGTTTATCGAATTCTTTTAGCCCGTTTGCCAGCGTTTTTTCGAACCGTTCCTCCTCCCGCGCGATCTCGTCGATGACTTTCTGCGCATTTTGGCTAAGTTCCGGATAGGCGGCGGAGTATTGACGGATAAAAGAGGCTGCAATCGTGCTTAATCGCGATTCGTGAGTAGATGTACCCTCTTTTCCATCCGCTTCCCCTGTCCCCTGGCCTCTAACCCCTAGCCCCTTAATATACCGGATGGCCCGTCTAAGCAATCTTCGTAGGATATACCCTTGGCCGACGTTAGAAGGCGCGATCCCCTTCTCGTCGCCAATCATAAACACGGCGGTGCGTACATGGTCGGCCACAATGCGCATCGCGCGTGTCGTCTCCTCATCGGCGCCGTACGTTTTTCCCGTTAATTTCTCGATTTCGGCAATGACCGGTGCAAACACATCGGTTTCATACACGGACGACTTTCCTTGCAGGATGCAAACGGTGCGCTCTAAACCCATGCCGGTATCGACGTTTTTTTGCTTGAGGGGCTCAAAACTGCCATCCGCCGTCTTGTTGTACTGCATAAAAACATCGTTCCAAATCTCTAAGTAATTGCCGCAGTCGCACGCGGGGCTGCAATCGGGGCTGCACGGTTTATTAAAGTCGATAAACATCTCGGTGTCCGGCCCGCACGGCCCGGTAATTCCCGCCGGCCCCCACCAATTGTTCTTTTTAGGGAGGAAAAAAATGCGCTCAACCGGGATTCCTAAAGAATGCCAAGCCGCCGCGCTTTCCTCGTCGCGGGGCGCGTCGGCGTCGCCCGCAAAGACGGACACCGCCAAGCGCTGTGGGTCGATGCCAAGAAATTCGGACGAGGTAAGAAATTCGTAGCTAAAGCGAATCATCTCGGCCTTAAAATAATCCCCTAAAGACCAGTTGCCGAGCATCTCGAAAAACGTGCAGTGCGAGGCGTCGCCCACCTCGTCAATGTCACCCGTACGGACGCATTTTTGCACATTGGCAAGCCTGACGCCGCCCGGGTGCTTTTCACCCAAAAGGTACGGCACCAGCGGGTGCATCCCGGCCGTCGTAAAAAGGACGGTCGGGTCGTTTTCCGGGATTAAGCTTGCGGAACGGATTATCGTGTGGCCGCGCCTAGAAAAAAAATCGTGCCACAGGTCGCGCAATTGTGCGCTCGTCTTGTAATTCATAAGCGCATTTTAGCATATTGTTTTAAAAAAAGCAAACGTGCAACTCACAAATTCAAAAAAAACGAAAATTGTATTATAATCACTTGCAATTTCTGCGCGGCTGTGCTAGAATGTTGTAGAAATCAGATAATTCTATGTCCCTATTCTTTTATCTGATATTTGTCATCTTTTATCTCCCAAAAACGCGCCGAGTTAGTCTAGCGGTTAGGACGCTGGCCTCTCACGCCGGAATCACGGGTTCGAGCCCCGTACTCGGTGCCAAACGAATCAAATCCGAACCCGACATCGCGTTCGGATTTTTCATTTATCTCGCCGCTTGGGTCTTCGGAGCAGTTAAAGTACACCTTTTTGCCGCCATTGTCGAACAATACGACCTTACGGACAAACATCTCGATAAGCCGTTCGCGGTTTTTGGTGATGGTGTAATCCAAATCCCGAAAGGTTAGAAAATAGGCGTACACCGTCGCGGCGTCGATGGGGCTTGCCTTGTAAATCGCTTGCAACAGCATTTCGCAAGAAATATCCTCTTTCGACTTTTCCAACTCCTCTAACCGTTGCTTGGTGGACGGCGAAAAAGAAACTTCCGAACGCGCACGTCGAACAGCGCAAAGGTACGCGCAAACAGGCTTTCGATTACGTCACCAAGTCCGATACCAAAATAGGCGACGTGTTCGGGAACGGCGAAATCGACACCGCCGAAGAAAAAGGCAAGCGGAACGACCTCGCGGAAATTATCCAACTAATTGAGGACGGCGCGACCGACAACGAGATTCGCAAAGCCTACCCGTCGCAGTATCTCCGCTACGCTAATTCCATCGCCCGAACCCGTCAGGTGATTATGGAGGCGAAGTTTGAAAAAACTTTCCGCGTCCTCACCGTAACGTACATTTACGGTTCGACGGGCAAGGGCAAAACGCGCCATGTTATGGAAAAGTACGGCTACGAAAATGTCTATCGCGTCACGAATTACGACCACCCGTTTGATATGTACAAGGGGCAAAAGGTCATAATTTTCGAGGAATTTCGGTCGAGCCAAAAAATCGAGCAAATGCTGAATTTCTTAGACGGATACCCAATCACGCTCCCGGCGCGGTACGGTGACAAAATCGCTTGCTTCGATACGGTCTACATCATTTCCAATATTCCGCTGTCGAGCCAATTTGTGAGAATGCAGTCCGAACAACCCGAAACTTTCCAAGCCTTTCTGCGCCGCATTCATTTTGTTTGGAATTGCGACGGCGAACCTGAACCCCATCCGCGGAATCAATCGCAAACCCAACAATCATTTGTCAACCTAACGCCCATCGAGGACGACGGCACGTTACCTTTCTAAAAGTCCGTCACAGTCCAAGGGTGGGAACTTCGGGCGGGAATTATCCCCAAACGGCTTCTCTATGCAAGGGTGGGAACTTCGGGTGGGAGTTAGCAAAAAAGCAACTTGGCTGTTACGCCTCGTTGCCTTTTTTGCATTTTACTGCACTTTTGCGAACTTGCCGCAATCCCCGCGCACGCTATGCGGCACGAGAACCGTCGGCGGCTCGCGTTTGGACACCACGCCCGCGACACCAGATACGAAAATGTAAAACAAATCCGCACGGGTGTTCAAACGCGGTTCCTCTTGGCGGACTGACCGATAACGAATCCGAACTCTTTATCAAAGTACGCATAGGAAAAGGGTATTTCCGCATAATAGCCTAATATTAAACGAAAACACCCCCCTATGTCAAGCGGAAACGCCCCCCTTGTCGAGCCTTTCCAAAAATTCATATACTTTCGCGGCGGTGATATTTTCCATATCGCCGCCGTGTTCGCTGTATCGGAATAAGTCATAGGCAAGCGCACGGGCAACGCCTTTGACAAACTCGTTATCGAGCAATGTGTTTTTTTGTTGTTTTGCCATATCTGTCCCCCCCTCTAAAACGGCAAGCTGCCGTCGTCCTCTATGGGCTTTAAGTCCGTTATTTTTAATTGCTTTGGCGGCGGTATGAGCTTGCCGTCCTTTAATTCGTAGTGCCATTGTTTGAACGCGGTAAAGCGTATTATGTTCTTTATGCGTTCCAAAAACGCCCTGTAAACTTCGGGCGTTTGGGCTTGTTGTTCCTTGTATATATCGCTTAGGGTAAGATTTGAAATGATATAAACCTCTGTAAAGCAAGCGGTACGGTTTGTGAATCGGGCGGGTAATTCTATCGGCAGACGGTCAAGCAAATTGTTTACAAAGGTAATTTCAAGTTGTCCCGTAAATTCGTCTAACATAAGAACTTTTTGATTGCGGTAGCCCTCGAATGTGCCGACCTTGTAATTCGTAACGCGGCATACCTCTCTCGGCTTGTATTGGTCATAGACGAAAGAGGTTTTTCCGAGCCGTGTCGCGCCGTATATGAAAGTGATTGTAATATCGCGGAAAGCGTCGCCGTATTCGTCTTTGAATTTGTCTTGTCGGAATTTTTCTATTTTATCCACGCCGTATTGCGCGTAAAGCGCGGGGAACTCTTTTTGTAATTCCATATTTGACGCGCCCGAATGTAACCGCTCAAAAAACTTTTCCGTGTTTGATTTTTTCTCGTCCTTTTCGGGAGTATCGAGGTTTTCAATCGTGCTGACGCGCTCCGAAGCGTTGTAAAGGTGCTTGCCCTGTTTTTTACAAGCGGGAGTGTCGTGTATCAAATAATCGTATGCGCTTTTAGGGATAGTACACCGCTGAACAAATACAAGCCCCATATCGTCAGTACCGAAAGCCTTAAACCAAGAGCCGCGCTGATTACGCGCAAACTGTACTAAAAAATGATAGTGCGGTTTTTTTAGTTCGCCGCTGTTTTCTTGTTTGTCCTTATCGTGTAATATGTAAGCATAACCGTAAATATCGGGCGAATTGATAATTGCGTTTAATTGTTCGAGGTGGTAGCAAGTGCCAGACCACCAAGTTGAGAAAATTTTTGAATAGTCCATATTTTGATTGCCCCTTAATGTAATAGATATAGGTGTGTTATGTGTTGTGGGGGCTAAGGACGTAGTGTACTTAGCCCCCACAGTTTGCGGTATTATTCGTCGCTTTCGGGCGGCAACTCGTCTACTCTTGCGCCGCAGGAATCGCAAATAAATTCCTCGTATAAAAAATAGGTGTAATTTTTGTTACACTCTATACAGTAATAAATAGTCATGATTTTTTTCCTTGTGTTGCCAACGGCAACGCGAAGCCTACGGTACGAAGCGCGGCGGTTGGCGCGTGTCGGGGGCTGCTGCGCAGACGCTCCCCGACAGAACGCGCCCAACGCCTACGCTCTACAATGTTTCGGAGTTTGTCAGCTCAAAAATGCGCTCTTGGCGTATTTTGCAGTATTGCGAAAGCGCGTTTACGACGGTTTTTTGAAAGACCTCGAATTGTTCAAGCGTCATGCCGAGCTTTACGGCGATGCGCTCATCAAAATAAAAATCGTAGTAATTCATTGCAACCCAAGCGGCGTGCGCGGCGGCATAGCTTTTGTTTAGCCGTTTTAATAACGCCCTGCGCTGTTTTCTTTTCTGCCGATTAGATAATAATTGCGGCTCGCTCATTTTCTTTGTTCACCCCCTCTGTATAGTTTAGTAAAATCGTTTTGAAATGCCTTGTATCGTAGGTAAGCGACTTGACGGGAACCAAAAAATCATGCTCCAAAATTTCACCGTATTTCATATCGTGGTATTTATCCTCTCTATCCGGCGGCGGCAGACATTCAAGCGCACTCTCGTATTTGGTATACGAAATTGCTTTAACGACCAAAAAATCCCCATAGTCTTTTACCCCCAAAGCGTGGATAAAAATCCCTTGTTGTTCGCGGATTTTATCCCACGGGCGATTAAGGGCTTGGGAATTGGTATGGACGTGCGAATTATACAGGTGCCGCCGCAAAGCTAAGTGTATGGGCATTTCACCGTAATTCGCGCACAATTCCTTATTGTACTGACAGCCGAGATACACCCCCGCGTCCGAGATAAAAAAGTGATACCCTTCGTCGAAATTGGGCGTGAATTTTTTAATATCGCCGCTAATGAACGCCGGATATTCGTTGCCGCCGACGTGTAAATCTTTTAAGTCGCGGACTTCGGTTAGGTCGTTGTAATAAATATTGCTGTAATTTTTCTTACCGTGCAAATTCGCTACATGACAAAAAATAACGTCCTTGCCCGTACCCCTAAGACCGTATACGGCGACGTCGAAATTATCAAAGGCGTTTTTCAGCCATTCGTTTTGATAGTACCAATAATCCGCTTGTTTTTTCTCTTGACGGCGGGAGCGCAAGCGTAGTATAATGACAATAAACACGGCGGCGAGAATCAGCAGAACTAACCCCGCGCCGCCGTACATGAAATACTTTTCCATGATTGCAAATATCCCTTTTTTTCTTTACTTTTTGCGTCTAATCAGCCGCCACAGCGCACGAAACGGCGCGAATACGATACGGACAAGCCCTTTGAACAGGAACCACGCTAATTTTAGAAGCAGCGCAATTAGCAGCACGAACGCCGTAATCATTTAATATTGCGTATTTGCCGCGCACGTTTGAGCATGGATACGCCCTTAATGACGAAATAGAGTATTAAAAACCCCGCGAGAACCACGCCGACGAGTATCAACACGTCGAGGAAATTCGATAAAAAGCCCTTTGACGTGTTCCCGCCGCCGAATAGGTTTTTGAACGCCGCCCCGATAGTACCCCAAAACCCAAGCGACGGGTCGTTTTCTTTGAGGTTCATGGCACGTTGCAAGGCTTGGTCGTCGTCCATACGATAGAGCATACGGGCGGGGTCGATTGAGGACGTATACACGCCCATATCACCCATTTTTTTGAGAATATCGTCGCGCGATTTTGGCGAATACGGCTCTACTCCGTCCATGTTCATGATTTT
>WQYM01000087.1 GCA_009781235.1 Bacillota bacterium | reverse complement strand
TTCCATGCCGCTTTCAATTCGGCAACACTTGAACGTTTCAAATTCTCTTCCATACCAACAAGTATAACATAAAAAAGTCGACTTGTCAAATTATTTACGGACATCTAGGCGGAAATGTAATATCAGTTTCCGTCAATGATAGTCGGTTTTGGTCATCAGTATCATTATGAGTATGATGCAAGAGGCAACGTAACCGATATTGAAACCGATATAACCCAAACCAGCATACATACCGTTAATAATGTTCACTACACCTACAACGGGGCAAATCAGGTTGAAACGGAGGAATATAAGCGTAATAATTTAGTTGACTTTAGTCACCGTTACGAGTATAATGATAGGGGTCAGGTTAAGGCGATTAAGGACGAGCCGACGGGTGCCACGCTCAGATCGTTCTCGTTTGACCGGCTCGGCAGACTTGAGACGGCAGATGGAATTGCTTACACTTACAACAACTATGGCAATGTAGCCAAGATCGGTTCAAAAACCTTATCGTGGGATCGCAGAAATTTGCTCACAGGCTACAGGGAAAACACCCAAAATAGAACGAACTACTCCTACAACCATCAAGGCGTACGGTTTGAAAAAACCGTCACGGCCAACGGCAACCGTACCAAGATAACCTACTTGTTGGACGGTTCTAAGATCCTTGGCGAAAACCGGAACAGTACAAAGCTGCGCTATTTCTATGACGCGACCGGAATCGCCGGGATAAGATATAACGGCGTAAACTACATTTACCTTAAAGACGCGTTAGGGAACATTGCCGGAATTCAAAGCGGAGAAAACGTTATTTGTCTTTATAGGTATACCGCATTCGGTGAATGCACCGTGCTGAATCCCGCCGGCAATCCGACTTCGACCGGTTTGAACGTCATCGCCTACTTAAATCCATTCCGTTGGAAGTCTCATTACTACGATGCCGATACCAAATTATATTACATCGACGGCCGTTATTATGACCCTGCAATCTGCCAATTCATAACAGCCGATGCACCGGAGAATCTGCCTGCGCTTGCGGGCGTGGTGTACGGTCTGAATCGTTACGGCATCACCGTAGACAACGCTGTTGCGTTGGTGGGCGCTCTTTACAACATATTCTCTGAGACGGGGCTGGTACCGGATCCGTCGTATGAGGGATATAGCGGTGGCGGCGGCGGTTCGAGTGGCGGCAACTGGTGGACAAGGTTACCTAATTGGTCAAAATGGGTAATTGGTGCCGGAGTAATTGTAGTTTTGGCTGCCGCAACAGTAATTACAGCAGGCGCAGCCGGAATTACCCTTGGCTCTGCTATCGGTGCTGGGTTCGGGGCAACCTTGATGACGACTGCTGGCGTAGCGGCGACTGGAGCAGCTGCCACCGCCGTGGGTATTCTGTCAGCTGCTACTGCAGGAGCTATTATTGGCGGCGTGATGGGGGCGACATTTGGAGGCATCACAGGTGGTTGGAATGGCGCAGCAAGCGGTTTTGCAATGGGAGCGATAACTGGCGGAATAACCGGCGCTGCATCTCAAGGATTAACTTCAGTCCATCAGTTTGGGGTTGCTGCTGCAAAAGCAGGAACATTAAGTGCCGGAGCAAAGTTTGGTTATGGAGTTGCTAATTATGGAATACAAATGCTTGGGAATGCTGCTGTAAATGCGACTGTTTCAATAGCGCAACAGGCAATTTTTGGCGGGTCTATTAACTGGTCAAAAGTAAGATTTGCGGCACTCTTCGGCGGACTTGCTGGCGGAACATATTTATGGAAAGGTCCCTCAGTAGGAATCAGTATGTTTGGCTTAACAGGTCTTGAAGAATTATTAGGCATATGGTTTTGAGCAGACACTCATTACCGAGGAGACCGACTATGACAATTACGCAAAAAATAATTTCGATGGGAGTTATTTGGCTGTTTTTCAGTTGGATAAACCTAAGTGCTTTTCGCATTGTCGATAAGCAGTACAAGCTGAAATATTTGCTGACCAACTTCTACAAATTAAACAAAATAAAAATGTTGTTTTTCTACTATGCCCGCAAAAAGGGAGAGATAGCAAAATATGTTTTTTGGCTTAACATCGTATGGTATATTTTAAGCGTAGCCTTTCTATCTGTTTGGGTTGCATTCATAATAATTCAAACGAAGCCGTTACAATTAGCGAGTGCAATCCTTGTTTTTTCGCATATAGGCTTAACTGTAGTTACGGCTGGATTTAATATCTATTATGATATTAGGTATGGAAAACCCGGACAAAAAAATGTATAGTGGTTGGGTGAAATTGGACAGAAAATTTGTTGACAGAAGATGAACTTTTAGAACCTGTTGAAGCCCAGCAAAGCAATTTTGAATAGAGGGGAAGATAGGGTGCTTCGGCGCCTTATCTTTCCTCTATTCTTAAAAAATTATTCTACAATAGTCATAAGAAAACCTACGGATGTATTTTAACACCCGCACAGGATTTTTAATTGCAAAAAATCAAACCAAACCAAAAATAGGAGGCGAACGATATGGACATTCTAATTGTCGGTTACGGCAATATAGGTAAGCATATCTATGACGAATTTAAGACTTTAAAGCCGGATATTTACGATCCGCATATACCGCCGTACAGCTTTAGGCAGGACAAACATTACGACATTGCGTTCATCTGCGTTCCAACAGACAGCTTGCCCGGTGGTTCTTGCGATACGTCCATTGTCGAAAAAGCGGTTATGGACACAGACGCGGAAATCATCGTAATTAAATCCACGATCCCGCCGGGAACGACATGCCGGCTCATCGCGCTCACAGGCAAGAAAGTTATATTTTCCCCCGAGCATTACGGCGTAACGCAGCACTGCAAAACCGATCCTGGCTTTGTCGTTTTAGGCGGTGAAAAGAGCTTATGCGTCGTGATCGCCCAAGCTTACTACAAAGTCAAAAACGGCTATTACAAAATACTTTTTACCGATTCGGTTACGGCGGAGTTGTCGAAATACATGTTGAATTCGTTTCTCGCGTTAAAGGTGACGTTTTGTAATGAGTTCGCCGCACTAGCCGAACGCTTCGGTGTAAGTTATCCGGAGCTACGGGAGCTGTTTATCGCGGACGAGCGCATCGGACCATCGCACACGTTTTGCTATCCGGATAAGCCGTATTATGACAGTCATTGTTTTAACAAGGACGTTCCCGCACTCGTGAGCTTTGCGGGAGACGACGCACCGCTGTTGGCGCGGATGAACGAGATCAACTTGGCAAAGAAAGCGACGAAAGACCGGAGTCATACCCCGGAGCACCCCGCTGCTCCGGATGTCGCTTTACAAAGTCAGCAGTCGCAAGCGATCGATGCCTCGGCCGCTCCGGAATCGTTGCGCACCGAGCAGTTCTTGCCGCAAGCGGTGGAGTATGATGCCGACGGTCGCAGTCAATCGTCGGAAGGATCGAAAAGAAGGAGGACACTAAAAGCATCATGAGGTATTTTAAAGAAACACAAAGCAATACACAGATAACGAAATACGATTGCAGCATCTGTTTAATTATCCGCGACGAGAGCGAGTATTTAGAGGAATGGCTCAGGTGGCATATCGGGCAGGGCGTGGAGCATTTTTACATCTACGACCACGACAGCAAGATACCTAGACGGTCAAATTTATTCGATAGGGCAAATGACCACATCGCAAGCGCGTCCTGAAACACGCTGAGCATCTCGCGTTTGTATCTGAAATACTCAAATTTCCTTATGATTGCTTGTATTTTTTTTTCATTCATTTATCGGTGGTTCTCCTTGGAAAAACGGGGCAAAATGTCATTTTTCTACACGATTTTTTGAAGTGCGTTCGGGGAATTTTTCGGGAAAAGTTACTGGCGATTTTACTGACACTTTTTTCTCTGAAAATTCGACAAAACCAAAAATCGTTAAAAAACCATCAAAAAAGCCCTAAAATAGGGCTAAAACGGTGGCTATTCGGTGAAAAATATGCTATATTTAGGGGGTGAGTAACCACCAAAATTCTTTGATCCATTGGTTTCCGGGGCATATGACAAAAAGCTTGCGGGAAATTGAGGCGAGCTTAAAACTTGCGGACGTCGTGCTGTACGTGTTGGATGCGCGCGCGCCGTATTCCTGCATCAACCCCGCTTTTGACGCGCTGGTCGAATTCAAACCCGTTATCTATGTGTTGAATAAGGCGGATTTAGCACCGGAAGCGTCAGTAACGGTATGGAAAGAGAGGTTATTAGGCAAAATTACAAATTACAAATTACAAATTACAAATTCGGATGGTCAGGGGGACGGACCCATTGGTCAGGGTGGTCAGGGTGGTCAGGGGGACGGACCCATTGACCACGATAAAAACGAAAAACGAAAAAGGATGGCGGTTGCTTTGGACGGTACCGCGTCGGGCAGCGCGAAAAAAATTCTGCCGCTGATTAAAGAACTGGCGCGTGCAAAAATCGAAAAATGCGCTAAAAAGGGCGTCAACGCTTCATTGCGCGGCATGGTAATCGGCGTCCCCAATTCCGGAAAATCCACGCTGATTAACAACTTTTGCGGCTCGGCCAAAACCATTACCGGCAACAAGCCCGGCGTGACCCGCGGCAAGCAATGGGTGCGCGTCAACGAGTATTTTGAGCTCCTCGACACGCCCGGCACGCTGTACCCAAAGCTTTCCGATCAAACGGTTGCCCGCAAATTAGCCTACATCGGTTCCGTCAAAGACGAAGTAGTAGACACCTTTGCGCTGGCCTGCGCGTTTATTGAGGACATGCAAAAAATAGCCCCGGAGGCGTTGCAAACGCGATACGGAATTACACAAAGTTCCCCGCCCCCTTGTGTAATTCCGCTAAAAATCATGTCCTCCATTGCCGCTTCCCGCGGATTTTTGCTGCGCGGTGGAGAAGCGGACGTTGAGCGCGCCGCATCGGCGGTTTTAGACGATTTTCGAAAAGGCAGGCTCGGTAAGATTTGTTTAGACAATCCCGTCGACAATTGAGACGCAATCAGCATGAAAACATTAGATAAAACGCTTCCATCATTTGAGTTCGACGGCTTTTTCGGCGAAAACGCTGTCACGGGGTCAGGCTTATTGACAGTGCCTGATTCAGATTTGACTTCTGCTGTCAATAAGCCTGACCCCGTGACAGCGCTCATATGCGGCGTAGACGAGGCGGGGAGGGGGCCGCTTGCCGGGCCCGTAGTTTGCGCCGCCTGTATTATGCCGCGGGCTGAGGGAAGTCTTATTCCCGGCATAAACGATTCAAAGCAGGTTTCCGAAGCGCTTCGCGAGGAATTGTACGGGCGGATAATAAAATCGGCAATCGCATACTCCGTTGCCGTAATCGACAATCAAACTATCGACGAAATCAACATCCTCGAGGCAACCAAGCGCGGTATGGAGCAGGCAATCCTCTCGCTGAAAGTTTGCCCGGACGTAATCTTGGTGGACGCGGTGAAAGGGTTGAATGTCAATCGCCCCTACACCGCGCTCATCAAAGGCGACGAAAAGAGCTATGCCGTCGCCGCCGCGTCTATAATCGCAAAAGTCACCCGTGACCGGCTGATGCGCGAGGCCGATACCCAATTCCCCGAATACGGTTTTGCCCAAAACAAGGGCTACGGCACCGCCGCGCATATCGAAGCGTTTAAAGAATTCGGCAAAACCCCGTTGCATCGGGAGACGTTTATTAGGAAGCTAAATAAATGAGCAATCAAGTTAAAGGTAAGTCCGGCGAAAAAACGGCGGAAAAATTCCTCAAAAAAAAGGGTTGCAAGGTGTTGCACCGCAATTACAAGACGAATTTAGGCGAAATCGACTTAATTGTTTTTGACAAGGATACGCTGGTATTTGTTGAGGTTAAAAGCCGCTCGGGAACGCTGTTCGGGACGCCGGCCGAAGCGGTGACCCATTTTAAACGCACCAAAATCAATCAGGTTGCCGCCCAGTTCCTTACAAGACAGTCAATGCGCGATGTGCCCGTTCGTTTTGATGTTGTCGAGGTGTACCTAAATGAGGGGCGGGTCGAGCACATCGAGAATGCGTTCGACAGCTACCTTAGGTATTAATCATGATGGATTTTCATCCCCTAACCCTAGAAGATAAGGCAATCTACCTTAAATACGCATCCGCAACGAAAAATTTTCTCGGGTGGGAGTACTGTTTTGCCATGACCTACGTTTGGAACGCGTTTGGCGAGACAAAAATATATGACTCGGGCGAGATAGCTTTTGTGTGCACCAAATTCCTCGATACGCGCGTCAGCTATCCGCCCATGCTGGCAGACCCCTCCCTGCTTCCTGCCGCCGTTAAGGTAATCGAAGAGATGTGCGCGCAAGAGGGGAGTACCCTTGACCTTCGCGGGCTGACGGCCGAGCAGGCAAAGCTTTTAGACCCCAAAAAATACCGGATAACCACAAGCCGCGGCTACTCGGACTACATTTATAACGCGCAAGATTTAATTGAGCTGAAAGGCAAAAAATACCACGCAAAACGCAACTACGTCACGCGGTTTTGTGCGCGTTACGATTACGAATTCCGCCCTTACTGTGAAAAAACCGACCGGGAAAACATTTTGAAGCTTTACAAAAAGTGGAACGACACTGCCGCCCACGAAACGTTTTGGCTTGAAGAAAAAGTAATTACCAGGGCGCTTGACTACGGCAAGGCGCTGGATCTAAATATCGCGGTGCTTTGCGCCGACGGTCATCTGGCCGCGTTTTCGGTTTCATCGATTGCAAACCCGCTCGTTGCACACACGTTTTTCGAAAAAGCCGATACGGATTTTGAGGGCGCGTATCAAGTAATCAACCAAAAAACCGCTCAAGCCTATTTTAGGGAGGTGCAATACGTTAATCGTCAAGAGGACATGGACATCGAAGGGCTCAAAAAGGCGAAATTATCGTATTATCCGGCGATGCTGTTAGATAAGTACAGGGTGACAAAGGGGTAGGCGGTTAGGTTGTAATCACTCGTTCTAACCTCTGTTCCCTAACCACAACTCACCACTGCGCGCCGGGCGTCACTTCGCTTGTCGCTTCGGCAGTTTCTCCGCTTGCCGCTTCGGTGTTTGGGTTTTGCGCTTCGTTGCCCGGAGCGTTCGCTTCTTCTGGTTTGCCGCGCTGATAAATCAAATGGTAGGCTATCGCGGCGGCTGCTGCGCCGACCAGGGGCGCCAGCAGGAAGATCCAGGTTTCCTGAACAAAAACCTCCCAGCCGCCGGCAAACACCATCCGCATCAGCGCCGGGCCGAACGAACGCGCCGGGTTGACCGAGGTTCCCGCAAAGCCGATGCCAACCAAGTGTACCAGCGTCAGCGTGGTTCCGATAATGAGACCGGCGTGTTTTTTGGCTTTTTCGTTGTTCACCGCAAACAAAATCATAAAAACGAAAATAGCCGTCAACACAATTTCGATGATAAAGGCGCTTGCGCCGCTTCCGATTAAGTAAAAGATTCGTTGCGCTTCGCTTGTCGCTATTGCGCTCTTATAAATCTCATTGGTTCCCCAAATCAGAAAATTAAAGCCGGATAAGCGCAGGATGCCATACAGCAACGTCGCGCCCGCAACCGCGCCGATGAATTGCGCGATGACGTAAGATATCAACTCCTTAGAGCCAAATTCCTTTTTTCCGCTTAGCTTTTGCGCCACAAATACGCCCAAGGATACCGCCGGGTTGATGTGACATCCGCTGACCGCACCTATGGTTGTGTTGGCGAGTATGACAATCACAAGGCCGAATGCGAGCGCCGTGGCGACGACGTTTACACCCAAAAGGTTGGCCGTCAGAACTGCTGTTCCGACCGCTAAGAATACCAGCAGAAACGTGCCTACCGCTTCCGCAGTCATTTTTTTGACTGTGGCTTTGTCCATGAAGTCTTCCATATTTGTTTTTCCTCCGAAAATTATTGCTTAACGGCGTATTTCCCCGAGCCGTACAGCGCGGAAAAAATCAGGGTGTCGAGCGGCAGGCAAAGGGCAAGCAGCGCGGGCAGCATCAACGAGCAAAGGTAGCCGTCCGGCTCTAACGCGTTTGAAAAGGAGAGGTTCATTTTGGCTATCACGTTGATAAAATAAATGATCGCCAAAGCGTTGATAAGCAGAATGGTTCGGTATAAAAGGGAGCTTTTAAAATGATAGCGCGCGCGCACCTTTTTATCGGGGTCGCGCAAGCGCAAAACGGCCGAAGCCAACGGAAACGCGGCGGCCAAGATTCCGGCGCCGATGTAAACATACAAATCCAGCGGCCCGACGATGCCAAGCCAAAACGCCGTCAAATACGTTGCGCCGATCATCGCCAGCATAACAAAGAAAAGTATAAAATATTGCGGCAGCATCAGTCGATGCGAGTAATAATACAGCTTTTCGGTATGCTCTTTGGCGGCGTTTGCATTGTGCGTGCGCACCGAAACGTTGGCGCCGAGTTCCTTAAACGATTGGGAAACGCGGTCAAACGTCGTGTGCTCGGGATTCAGGGTTCGGGATTCGGGGTTCGGGGTTCGGCTTTCCTCCGCCGTAGACGGAGTCGTACAGCCTCGCGCGGCGGGATTTTGGACAGGCGGTTGGTTGCACGCTTGCGCAGTGGACGGTTCATCGTCCCCTCCCTGCCATTTTGCCGCCCCGCCTTCGTCCGCATTGCCGCCCGACGAGCCGCTCTCTACGGGGTCGGCAGGCAAAGCCTGCGGCCTAACCAGTTTTGATAAAATATCGCGGTAATCCCGCTCTAAATGTACGCGGTCATCGCTTGGTTCGCGCGCAAGGGTCGTCTTATAACTGATAAACTCGGTTTCCGTCGGTTTTTTTGCGACGGAGTCTCCGGCTTCTTCCGCGTCGATGCCTTCCGCTTGCCCCCGGCCGCCGATTGCCGACGGGGTAGGCGGGGAGGGCTTAAAGGCGAGCGAAAGCTCTTCCGCTTTACCGCTCTCCGATTCCTGCTCCCGAGCCTCAAAGCGGTCGTCCGTCCACAGCCCGCCGTCTGTCGCCTCATACGAAGGCGGCTTTTTTTGCGGAACCGCCGTATAGGAGTCGTTTATCAGGTTTCCGGTATAGCTTTCGCCGTTTTTGTCGGCAAAAAGCCCGTCCAAAATTTTGGCCGAATCCAAAAACTCGACCGGCGGTACTTCGGTTTCGGCTTCGGCTTCGGCCTCGTCGGCCGGCTGCGGGGGTTCTTCGGCTTGCACGCTTTCCGCGTCCGTCTCATCCGCCGCTTCCGCTCCGTCGACCTCCTCTAAGCCGTCGAACGCTTCCTCGCTCAAAACCGCTTCCGCTCCCTCGTCCGCGCCGTCCCCGAACGTGGAAAAATCGTATTCCTTGTCGGAAATAAGCTTGTCGATTACGGTGCGCGAATACTCCCACTCCTCTTGGTTGCGGATAAAAAGCTCGCGCCCGGTGTCGGTCAGCGTGTAATACTTGCGCCGTCCGCCGCTGGTTTTTGCGCCCCAATACGAACGGATAAAGCTTTGCACCTCCAGCCGTTTTAAGCAACTGTAAAGGGTGGGCTGCTTAAGTACGTACTGGCCGGACGATTTTTGCTCGATTTCCTTTACGATATCAAAGCCGTAGCGGTCGCCCTCAAAAAGCGCCTTTAAGATGATGGTATTGATGTTTCCGCGAATCAAATCGCTGTGAATCGTGTTTTGCATGTATACCGCCTTGTAGAGAATTATATACGCTTAAATACAATTTGTCAATGAATTGCCGTTGAAGCCAAAAAAAAATTCAAAATTTTGCAGAATATTTTTTAGAAACTATTGCGAAAAAATTGTCGATGTGTTACACTACTTGTCAGACGGTGCAAAAGAGACATGAAAAATGGCGAAGAGAGGTATTTTGTCGAAGGCTTAGAGTTCCGCTTGTGCCGGGAGCGAAGGCGTACGCTGTCAATCCGGATTTTGGACGGCCGCGTGTCGGTGTTTGCGCCGCTCAACACGGCGTATTCCGCCATCGAGGCGTTTGTTGTTAAAAAGCGGAGGTGGATATCGGCTAAAGTCGAAGAATATGACAAAAAACAGCGCACATTTTTAGACGTTTTAACCTATCGTGCGTTTTTGCTGGACGGCGAGAAGTACCCAACCCAAGTTTGCGGCGGGTCTAAAACGATTACGTTCTCGGAAGGGAAGGTCTTGATTCCGTCCGCACTCGTGATTTCGGAGCAAAAGCTGATTAAGGCGGCGCGCGCATGGTATGAGCGACTGGCAAAATCGGTGCTCTTGGATCGGCTGAAACAGTTTTCCGCGGCATTTGGTTTTGTTTTTAGTGCATTCGCCGTATCCAACGCAAAATCTAAGTGGGGGAGCTGCGACCAAAAAAACCGGATCCGGCTCTCGTGGCGTCTTATAATGCTCCTCCCCGATATCCGAGATTATGTTATAATTCATGAGCTATGTCACACAAAGTACCACCACCACGGCAAGGAGTTCTGGGCAAAGGTACGGGAAATTTGTCCGCAAAGCCAGCAAATCCGCAAGCGGCTGGAGGACTATTCGGTACTGATGGGCCTGTATCGTATTCGAAAGTAACAGATCGCATATTTTTTAAGGAGATGCTTTGCTATGACTGTTCCGCCAAGAAGTATAAGCCGGATTTTTAAGGGAAGTCTTTTTGACGTGTCCGAAATACTCAGCGAATATCAGGATTTTACCATTGATTTCTCGTCTGATTGCAAAACCGAGGCGACAGTTTTAGACTTTTTGACCACGCTCGGGCTGTCGTTGCATTATAACGGAACCGAGTATCTGATGTGCATCATAACGACAACCGTCAATTCGCTTTGTCTCCCGAGAAAGCCCGGTGATTTTTTTAAGATTGCGGCTAAAAGAT
>WQYM01000086.1 GCA_009781235.1 Bacillota bacterium | reverse complement strand
TCGGGATTCAGGGTTCGGGATTCGGAACTCTGGATTTGCGATTGTTCATCCTTATCCCCTAATCCCTGACCCCTGAAAGCTGACTCCTCGGCCTCAACCGCACTTTTCCCCTTTTCCTTTTTCCTTTTTACTTCTCCAAAACCAAGTCCCAGCCCCTTTAAAAAATCGGCCAACGCCTCTGCCTTTTCTGCGGGCGGGTCCTCGTGCACGCGGTAAATGAACGGCAGATTACGCTTTACGGCAAATTCGGCCACAACCTCGTTGGCCGCCAGCATGAATTCCTCGATAATCCGGTGCGAAACAAGGCGCGGCCGCCGCCTAATCTCGACGGCCTTGCCGGACTCATCCAGCACGATTTCGCACTCGGGCAAATCAAAGTCGATGCACCCGCGCCCCTTTCGCTTTTGGTTGAGAATTTCGGCGAGCTTTTCCATCTCCCGCAGCATGTTGCCAATATCCGCTGTCAGGGGGTCAGGCTTACTGACAGCAGTGCCGTTTTGATTCAATGAACTGCCGTTTTCACTTCGTCGGCTTGCAGCATCGCTGTCAATAAGCCCGACCCCATGACAGTTTTTTTCCTCCTCTTCCCTGACCCCTGACCCCTGACCCCTATCCCCTAAAATCTCCGCCACCTGGCTGTATGTCAGCCTTGCCCGGCTGTTGATCACACCCTCGCAAAGCTCAAAGCTTATTACGCCTCCCGCGCCGTCAATCTCCATCAAAACCGACAGCGTCAGCCGCTCCTCTCCCTCTTTTAGCGAGCAAATGCCGCACGAGAGCTCCTCGGGGAGCATCGGGATAGCGCGGTCGCAAAAATAGACGCTGGTGCCGCGCCGCAAAGCCTCCTTATCCAGCGCCGAATTTTCAGTCACATAGTGCGCGACGTCTGCGATGTGAACGCCCAAAAGGTAATTGCCGCGCCCGTTTACCGTCAAACCCACCGCGTCGTCAAAATCCTTGGCGTCGTCGCCGTCGATGGTAAAAATATGCTCGCCTCTAAAATCGCAGCGGCGCGAGATTTCCGATGCGGAAACCGGCACGGCGACTGCTTTTGCCTCTTTGGCCGCCGAGGGGGGAAAAACCTCGGATAATCCGTAGCTGCGGGCAACGGACAGCATATCCACGCCCTTTGCGCCGATTTTCCCCAAAACCTCAATCACCGTACCGGTGGTTCGTGATTCGTGGCTCACGGCCCGTGATTCGTGAAAAGTACTTCCGCTTTTTTTCCCGCTTACCGTGCCCCGTCGGTCATTTGTAATTTGTAATTTGTTATTTGCAATTTGAATCACCACTTTGTCCAAATGCCGCGCGCCGCCCCCGTTCCCCTGCGGTATATAAATCTCCCGGGCAATGCGAATATCGTCCGGCACGCAAAAACCGTAGTTTTTTTCGCTAAAATACGTGCCGACGATGCTTTGGTGCTTTCGCCGCAGGACTTTTACGACCTCGCACTCCCCGCCCGCGCGCTCGTAGCCCGTCATCGCGGCTTGCACCGTGTCGCCGTGCACCGCGCCGTTTAAGTCCCGCGCCGGAATAAAAACGTCGGCACGCCCCGGACAAATTAAAAAGCCGAAGCCACGCGTGCTCATTTCGACCACGCCGGTCACTTTTTCGGTGCAGGAAGCGTCGGCACGCCGTCCAGCCGCTTTGGAACCGGATTTTTTAGGCGCACGCACTGCGGGCATTTTAGCGCGGCTTGAACCGGATTTCTGCGCTCCTGTTTTCTTTTTGCCTTTGCAATGTGTTTTATTGTGTTTCATCTAATAAAAAAAGCGGGCAAGAATACAGCCCGCAATTCCTTTATTTTGTACATAAGCCATTGTTTTTATTACAACCTCAGCCCCTAGTCCCTAGCCCCTAGCCCCTAATATGCCGGGTAAATAATCAGCGATACGAAAAACAAAATCGAAAGGACTGCGGCGCAGATGCCGAAAATGACCGTCAGCTTTTTGATCAGCCCCTCGAGCGACTGCTTTTTGTGCTTAGAATAGTAGGTGTCGGTGGCTTGGCCCGTCAGCGCGCCGATGCCGTAGCCCTGCGAAGGCGTCATTAAAACGGTAACCAAAAGGCCGAGGCAAACCAGCACCAGTAAAACGGCCAGCACGATGCGGATAATCGGAAAAGACACGGTAATCCACGCGGCCACGGATAAAAATTGCAATAAGTTGTCCATAACAAGCTTCCTAAGAGTTCCCGAGACGCTGAAATGTTGCAACGTCTATGGAGCGTATATTTTTGCCGCCGAAATCTCGACAACTGGATGAGTATAACACAATAATATGCGGAATGCAAGCGTTTTTATCTCATTAAGAATCAATATTTGCTTTTTTTGCATCTTTTTTGACTACTTCCCGATTGCATTCTTAAACTGCGCTACGATGTACACGTCGTTAAGCTGCGCGGCATCGGCTATGCGAAAGGCGAGCGGCAAAAAACGCATGGTTTTCCCCATCGGCTTTGCGTTTTGTACGAGTTCCTTTGCCGCTTGGCTCAGCTCCAAACCCAGCAATTCCGTCCGAACGCTTTCGGAAAAGAAAAATCCGACCTGAAAAAAGCCCTCCCAAATTGAGAGCCAAAAAAGCGGCCTCATTTTTTGCGTCCCGCGCGGCGTCGTCCAACGGTACTCGCCCTTAGAAAGCCACGCCTTGCCGTCGTAATAATACCGCCAATCCATGAGCGAGATGCCGAATGTCCCCAGCTTCGCGACAAACTTAATGAACGCTGCGTTTGCGTCCCCGAGCCCTGCGGCGATGATTTCGTCCGTAGGCGGGACGGCCGGATCCGTCAGCAGCGGGCGATCGATTTTTTCCATGAAACGCCTCCTAATTTTTATACTCCAATTTGCAAAAACATAATCTTAAACGATTGACAAACGCCGCAGTATGGGCTATTATAGGCGGGTAAGGCTTAGGGGCAATTAACTCAGTTGGGAGAGTATCACCTTGACATGGTGGAAGCCACTGGTTCGAGTCCAGTATTGCCCACCAAATCCCATAAAATGTAAGTTTTATGGGATTTTACTTTTACTTGGGAGAAAGCCGGCCATATGAAACAAATCGCCATTGCGGGCGGGAAAATTGCTACCGCCAATATTGCGGCGGGGTGCATGCGCATCGACAAGATGAGCGACAAGCAAATCGACGCATTTTTAGACGCCTACCTTGAGGAAGGCGTCAATTTGTTTGACCACGCCGACATTTACGGAAAAGGCGCAAGCGAGGAAGTGTTCGGGAAAGCTTTAGCGCGCAACAAGGGTTTGCGGGATAAAATAATTTTGCAGACCAAGTGCGGCATTATTCCGGGTGTGATGTACGATTTGTCTGAACGGCATATCTTAGAAAGTGTGAACGGAAGCCTAAAGCGGTTGAACGTGGACAGCGTAGACATTTTGCTGCTGCACCGGCCGGACACGTTGATGGAGCCCGAAGAGGTGCAAAGCGCGTTTACTAAGCTTTACGAGAGCGGCAAAGTAAAGCACTTCGGGGTCAGCAATCAAACCCCCTCGCAAATCAGCTTTTTACAAAAAAATATCTCGTTCCCGCTTAAAATCAATCAACTGCAATTTTCTGCGGCGCACACAGGCATGATAAATCGGGGGATGCTTGCCAACACGTTATTCGACGGGGCGACGGACCGCGACGGCGGGATACTCGAATACTGCCGCAGATCTGACATTACGATTCAGGCGTGGTCGCCGTTTGGGCACGGATTTTTTGACGGCATTTTTATCGGGTCGGAAAAGTATGCAGAACTGAATGCCGGCTTGGAGGAGTTGGCGGAGAAATATAATTCCACTAAGGCGGGCATTGCAACGGCTTTTATTCTGCGCCACCCCGCAAATTTCCAAGTGATTACGGGAACGACCAAGCCCGAACGGATTAAGGAGATTTGCGCGGCAAGTGAGATTGAGTTGGAGAGAAAAGATTGGTACAGGCTTTATATTGCGGCGGGAAACCCGCTGATTTAACAAAAAACGAAAAACGAAAAATGAAAAACGAGGGATACGTGACTGAAAGTTCAAGATATTCCTTCTTTTGTTCCAAGCGAGTATTAATGTATTAATGTATTCGAACACGCAGTTCCGTCCGACGTTTTTCATTTTTCGTTTTTCGTTATTACCTTAAAAACCCGTGCCACATCCAGCCGCCGTGCAGCGAGCCGTTTTTATCCTCCACCGAGACGGGGTATAAAAACGTGGCGCGGGCGTTTTTTTCAATCGTGTAGCCGATTACTTTGGCTTTGAGATTAAACCTTCCCGTGGATTTAAGGGAAAGTTTTTTTGCGGAATCGAACGGGAGCAAGAAGGTGTAATCCGCTTTAGCAACCACTAAACGGTACTCGGACACGGGAGCCGTGACGGCGAATTCACCGTTTATGAGCCACTCCGTACCGGAAACCTTACGGTACGACGCCGTTACGTTGTCAAGCTCGACGACGTCCCCGATTTTACCAAAAAGACTGCCGATTATCTTATCCGTGCTGTCGATTAATTCAAAGTCGCATTCGGAAAGCACGGTTTGGCGGGCGCGCCCGAGCGTTTTATGTTCCTTAACTTTTCCTTCAATCAAAAAGTAGTGCCCGCCGTCGGCATACTCCAACATTTTATCCGTTTCGAACACCATCACATTGCCCGCATCGTCGGTGAGGGTGTACATATTTTCGCCGCCAAAACCGCCCGTGCGTTTTATAACCGCATACGTGGCGATATTGCCGTTGATGGTGCCGATAAAATTACTCATGATGCTTCCTTTGTTTAATCCGGTGGAAAGGGCGAGGCACGCACTATTCCTACATTTTTTTCACCTAAATCACATATCTCTTATCAAACGGCGCGGCTTCTACTTCCTGCATCTTATCCTCGTAACCCTTCCTTCCCATCAGGGCGAAGGTGGCTTTTTTGCCCTCCTCGACGCCGGGCTGGTTGTAGGCGTCGATGTTTAAAAGGGCGCCGGCAAAGGCCGTCTCGTACATAAAGTACATAAGGAGTTCGCCTACCGTTTCGGCGGAAATCTCGGGCAATGTGACAGTAAAGTTCATGCGCTTGGCTTTGGCTAAAGCAAAACGGGTAGCGCGGAATTCGGCGTCTAGGAGCTCATTAAACGTGCGCCCCTTTAAAAATTCGCAACCCGCGATGGAAGCGTCGTCCGTAATAACCTCGCTTGCGCGGAATTTTTCCACCGCGATAAAGGTTACCACCTTATCGAACGGGCCCTCGGTATAAAGCTGGATTTGGCTGTGCTGGTCGGTGACGCCGAGCGACTTTGCGGGGGTTTGGCCGGCATACACGGTTTTGCCGCTCACATCCACGGCTTTGCCAAGCGACTCGCCCCACAACTGGCCGTAAAAATCCGCCATGAATTTAAGGGCATCGGAATACGGCATCATCACGCTAACGTTTTTGCCCGCCTGCATCGCCTTAACCTGCAAATACGCCGTAATCAGCGCGGGATTCGATTTGCCTGCCGTTTTGATACAGGCGGCCGCCATGTCGCGCGCGCCCTTTAGAAGTGCGCGGATGTCGATGCCAAGGCACGCGAGCGGAACGAGGCCGACGGGCGAAAACACCGAAAAACGTCCCCCCACGCCCTTGCCTACCCCGTAAATCTTAAAGCCCTCGGCTTTTGCGATGTCGTAGAGTGCGCCCTTGCCGATGGTCGTCGTCACCAAAACGCGCTTAACCGCCTCTTCCTTGCCGAGGGCGTCTTTGAGCGCGGAATACAGCGTCAAAAACTGCGCCAGCGTTTCGCTGGTCTCGCCGCTTTTGGTAATCACGTTAAAGTACGTCGAACGTAAATCGATGACGTCCAGCAGCGCGCGCATACGTTCGGGGTCTACGTTGTCCTCGATGTAGTATTTGGGCGCCTTGCGGATTTTGGGCGGCAGTTCGTTGTGCCTAAAATGCAACAGCGCCGTCGCAACCGACAAGGGCCCCAATGCGGAGCCGCCGATGCCCAGCACCACAAAGCTCTTTGCGGCTCTTCGAACCACTTGGCCGTCTTTGGCCATCGCGGCGATTTCGCTTTTGTCAAGATACGGAAGCTCCGTCCACTCCTGCCAGCCCTTGCCGCGGTTAGCTTTAACCTGTGCGAACGCCTTTTGCAAGAGACCCGCGTCCGCTTTTACCTGCGCGTCGCGAATCCCTTGATCGCCGATCGCGCTTTCCATCATGTTGTTGTAGTCGAATGATAACTTCATACCTTTTTTCTCCTAAATTAGCTTCTTGCGTATAGTGATAAGTGATAAGTGATAAGTTATTGTCTTTTTTTGTATTTAGAGAACAAGCCTAGTAGCCCAGATAAAATACATCCGAAACTTATCACTCATCACTCATCACTTATCACTGAATTACTCTAATCATTAACCGTCTGTATCAGCCCGTAATCCCCGTCGCGGCGGATGTACAGCACGTTGACGCGCATACTGTCGCTGTTTAAAAACACGTAAAAATTGTGGCCGACCAGCTCTAATTCGGCAATCGCGTCTTCGGCCGTCATGGGCTTTAGCGCAAACATTTTGGTACGCACCACCTTGCGGTCTGCCTCGTCGTGTACCGACGGGACATAGCTTTGCTCAAGCTCCTTGATGCTGAGCTTTTTAGACCGGTCGGTCAGCTTTGAGCGGTGCTTGACGATTTGCTTTTCAAGCTTTGGTAGCGCCGCGTCCACATTGCCGAACATGTTGTCGCTAGACACCTCGGCGCGCATAATCATGCCGTCGAGCAAAATGGTCAGCTCTAAGGTTTGAACCGCGCCGGCCTCTTTCAGCATCACCTTAATCGGGATTTCTTCGTGAAAGAATTTGTCGAGCCGACTCAGCTTTTTGGAAATCAGGTCTTTGATTTTCTCATTTACGATGTAGTTTTTGGTAACGAATTCGATTCTCATTTTTTAATATACCTCCGGTTTTAGGGGCTGGGGGCTGGGGGTTAGGGATTCTTCCTCACTCATCCGGGTTGCCGGTCGCAACCAAAGCGGCGGCGCGCTCGGACTCCCCTGCCGCGATGGTTTTAAGCACCTTGCTGACTTTTTTCCGCCCGGGCATGACCAACGGATGCCGCCACGCGAACGGGATGTTGTCCGATGCCTCATTGGGTTCGGCTTGCGCCGACGCTGTGTTGTCATCAATATTAGTCGTCATACCGTAAACTTATTCTTGTTCTTGTTTAAAATAAACTTTAGCTTGGGGATGTCGTTGCGCTTGACGTGCAGCGGGAGCATTACGCCCTTAATGGCCGAGAAGGCCTCTTTTTTTGTGCCGATTAAAACCACGGAGCGCCCCTCGTCAATCACATAGTCGCGCACATAATACCAGCCGAAAAAATTCAGCGCGGTGTAAATCCCTAAATCGGTGGCCGCGGACTTTGCCAATAACAGCACGCAAAGCAAGAATCCCGCGGATAGCGACAGTATGAGAATGCCCACAAGCGCTATCGTGGCCTGCCACCCGGCCATGCCGTAGCCTGCGGCATCGGTCAGGAGCTGTTTTTCAAAGAAATTCCCGCCGCAAAGCGCAATCGTCGCCATAGCCGTCATCGCCGCGGCCACCGCCAAAAACAACAGATACAGCATTTTGCCGCTCTGTAGCTCCACTAAAATGATGGAGCGCGTCAGCCGGATTTGGCGACGGATGAGGGTCACCGCAAAAAACACGCAAAACCCTCCGCCCAAAAGCGAAGCCGCAAGAATGACGGCCATGGCGGCGTAGGGGATGATTTGAGTCGCAGAAATAAAATTCATCGTATAATCCATAATTTATATTTTATATTTTATATTTTATATTTTTTATCTCAAAAACCCTACTTCGGCGCCCGGCGCCGCGCATACTCCATCAGCCACTCTCTGTTATTCAGCCGCGGCTCTAAAATACATTTTTCCTGCATGTCGCGCAAGATGATGCCGATTGCCTCGCCGCGGATACCGAGCGACAACAAATCGCCGCCGTTGATTGCCATTTGCTGCATCTGAATCGGCGCGCCGTCACTAAGCATTTTTTCTTTGACCGTCGTGAGCCTGTGCACCCCGGGCGCCTCGCGCATACCGCTGCCCTTCCGGTCGGCGAGGATCAACGCCGCTAATTTGTCGACAATATCAAAATTCGCCGCGGCGAACAACCGCATCTTATGCTCGGAGGTGTTCCCCGCCAAATCGTACATGTGGTGCAGGGTTAGCCTTGCTACCTCATCGATTTCCGCGTTGGAATAGCGCAGCCCGAATTTCCCCATAATGATGCGCGACATATGCTCCGACGCCGTCTCGTGGCCGTGCATGTTGCCGAACTTTTTGACGCAATAGGGCTTGCCCACGTCGTGCAGGAGCGCGGCAAGCCGTACGGACAAATCCGGCACGGCATAGCGCACCGTCTGAAACGCGTGCTCTAAAACGTCGTAACGGTGGTAGAGCGGGTTTTGCGCGACGCCCTCGCCCTCGCAGAGCTGCGGGACGACGTACTGTAAAAGGCCGAACTGATGCAGTAATTTCAGCCCGCGGTAATGCCCGCCCGCGACCCCGTACTTTGTGTCGGCCATCAAAATGCGGTTTAGCTCCACCCGCTTTCGCTCGGGGGAAATATCTGCCAACAGCGACGCGTTGGCGATGGCGGCTTTGGCGGTAGCGGCCTCTATCTTAAAGCCGGTTTCCGCCGCGATGCGCACGAGGCGCATCAGCCTTAAGCCGTCGTCGGCAAAAATGCGCTCGGGATCGGGGTTGCGTAAAATCTTATTTTCCGAATCTTTTTTTCCGCCGTATAAGTCGACCAATTCGCCGGTCTTTAGGTTGTAGTACAGGCTGTTGCACGCAAAATCCCTCCGCGCCGCGTCCTTTGCGATGTCGGAGGTAAACGCCACAGTTACGGGGGTATGGCGGCCGCCCGCGCCGTAGCTCTCAATCCTAAAAGGGGTGTATTCATACTCTTCCGAGCCGATTTTGATGACGGACGTGCCCAATCGAAAATTCACCACGCGGACGATATAGTTTTTGGGCAGCCCGAGCGCAGTGGCAACCAACGGGCCCGCAAGGTCGATATCCGTTTCCCCGAGTCCTGCAAAATGATTTCTTAGATAGCCGCCCGTGATATACACGTCGAACTGCGACAGCTCCGCGATTTTCTTTAGAGCCGCCGGTATTTGAATCTCCATAGCGTAATTAATTATAGCATATGCTTTAAAAAAACACAAGCGTTTTTAACAAATAACGAATAACGATTCGTTATTTGTTCCCTTCGTCGGCGCAATCGTGGGCGTGGCCGCACGAATCGCAACCGCAACCGCAGGTTTCAAAATCGGCAGACGCGGACAAATACAACGAGAACACGCTATCTAAGAGCGCCTCGTCAAAAATCGGCTTAAACATTTTGTCGCCGGTCGCCTCGTCCACCGTGTACTCAAATATCACGGCTTCATCCTCTTCGATCCCGTCGACCTCATCGACGGGTTGAAGCAGCTCGTAGAATTTTTCTTCGAACTCGATACTGGCGATCTCAAAAAAGTCGATCGGCTTATTTTCGTCGTCATACAGCGTGATGACGGATTCTTCGGTAAAGATTTCGACGTTGTTGTTTTCGTTTTTCATGATATTATTCTCCTTTTTCAGGCTGCGAAATGCGGCCCACGGGTCGATTTATAAATCGACCTCTACTGATGCTCTTAGCTTATCCAAATAGCTTTGTAATATGAGCGTCGCTGCGACGGCGTCGACCAAATTTTTTTGCTTTAAACGCCGAACGCCGGCTGATTCCAAGTCGCGTTCCGCTGCCTTCGTTGTAAGGCGTTCGTCTTTATAAACTACCTCAAGCCCCGTAATACGGCCAAGAACGCGCCCGAACGCCTCAGTTTTTAGGGCGCGCTCGCCTTTTGTGCCGTCCATGTTGAGAGGCAACCCGAGCACAATGCGCCCCGCCTCATGCTGAAGCGCCAACGCGGCGATGTAGTCGGCGTCCTTGCGCATCGAAACGGATTGGTAGGTCGGGAGCGCCCCCGCAATCATGCCCGTTTCGTCCGAGAGCGCCAATCCGATGCGCGCATCTCCGTAATCTATGCCAAGGATTCTCATTCCTTGTTCTTCTTTTCTTCCTCGGCCTTGCGCTGGTGGTAATTTTTGTACCCGGCATTTTGGTTGTCGCCCTGGTCCCATTTCTTGCCGCCCACGACAATCATGCCGAGCAGCAACGCCAAAGCGACGGCGACCGCGATCACCGGCAGCATGGGGACTTCCCAGGCAAAGATGTTTATCAGCATCACCACCGCGACTACCCCCAAAGCGACGCCGAAATACACATACCATTTTTTGAGGATGTTCGTTTTATCTTTCGAAAAAATCCCCAACAAAATGAACGCGACGGCCCACCCGCCCGAAACGAACAGCGCGGCCCACGAGCCGATATCGCCGTTTTTGATGCCCGCTTCTTCCAGCATGGCTTGGGACGCGGGGATTACGCTCAGCAGCCACAACACGGCAGCAGCCAGAATCGACAGACCCAGCAACAGTTTGAACAAAAAAGTCTTACTCATTTTAAAATATCTCCTTTACTTAGTGATAAGTGATAAGTGATAAGTGATGAATGATAAATTGTGAATGGAGTTTGCGGGATTCGGGACGGTTACAAATATTCCCGTAGGGGTCGCACGGCGTGCGACCCGCCGGAACCGATTTTCTCGGGGCTCGGGGCTCGGGATTCGGGATTCGGGACTCGGAACTCGGGACAGTTACAAATATTCCCGTAGGGGTCGATGCCCTCATCGACCCGCCTGCCGTTGTACGGACGGCCATTGCCGTGCCGGGGGGAGAGGCCGGACACGTCGATTACCCGTAGGAATAGTACGTGCCTCGTCCAAAATCAATCGGAGTAAACAAAACCTACCGGGGGGAGGTGTCGGGGGGGA
>WQYM01000085.1 GCA_009781235.1 Bacillota bacterium | reverse complement strand
TCATGTCGTCTATCCACAAGGACGCGACCGCTAACCAAGGCGTGGATATTTACAACTGGGACTTCCTCGAAGAAGCGCTTGTCAACAACGCTTTCCGGTACGTAAAACACACGGAAGATTTTATCTTTTTGCACGGGAAGGTATTCCGCAAAGCTTTTTTAGACGAGCACGCCATTACGTTTTGCGACGAATTGGTCAAAGACGGCGACGTATACTTTAACGCTATGTGCCGGAGCTTGGCAAAGAATATCCGCATCATGCCCGAGCCCGTGTATGTTTGGTGTCACAACCCGCTCAGCATTTCCCGCGAGCCGGAGTCTCAATACAGCAAGTACCCGTCGCTCATTAAAACGGCTAAAAAAATCGTGGAAAACCTTCTATCAAGGGATAACAAGCGGGCCTCGCTGTACGTGGTGCAGTTTCATTACCATACTTACTTTCAGATGCAGACGCCGCGATGGCTGGAACCCAAGCGTGCGGAATTTAAACGGATCGTCGAGCGGGAGTTTTTTGACACATTTCACTTGGCATACAAAGAGCATTTCGGACAAGTCCCGCCCCCGATGGCGGCCAATTTATACGCCCAAGAACGGCGCAATGTTTTCGAAAAAACCGGCAGCTTTGAGGTGGAAACGTTTGGGCAGTTTATCGAGCGTATAAGCAAAAACGAAAAAAATCACAAGGAGAAAAAGTAAAATGGAAGCGATATATACGGCGGCTGCCGGCGTCGTTTTGGCCGGCTTAGGTATATTGATAAGGCAATTTTTTGCTTGGGTCAATTCGAGAAATGTTTTTAAGAGCGGAAAAGTTAAGATTCAATTGCTGGAGACCTTAGAGCAAATGGCGGTGAAAGGCATTGCCGTCGCCGACCAGGAATTTGTGGACCGTTTGCGAAAAAGCGGCGCCTGGAAAACGTCGGACGAGGAACTGTATAAGTCGAACACAGCCAAGGCGCTTGAGATGGCAAAGGACGCGGTGGTCGGACTTTTAACAAAAGCCGAGTGGGCTATGGTAAACAAGCTGTTCGGCAAGGACGAGGCCGGGGACGTGATTAAGTCGGTTATCCTAGAGCAAATCAAAAAATCTAAATCACAGGAGATTGTATTGTTATGAGAGAAAGTAACATTTATGGCGTAGGGAACGGTTCTCATTACGGGCACGTGAAGCTGTATCCTTCTGCCGGTCAAAACGACGACGGCGCGATGACGCAAAAGGCGGTGACGGATGCAATCAGTGAATCCGGCGGCTATGCAGGAGAAAGTCCGGTGTTATGGATTGGTTCGGCAAGAACCGTCGAAATTGACATGAGGGTCTTGCAAGCATTCCGAGCCAGGGAAACGGTGAACCTAATTGTCAATTGTTATTGGGGGGACCAGTATAGGAATTCCGGTTGCATGGCTGTCGTAATCCCGCTGATTATTGCGCAAGGAACCGTTATTCCTAACCCCGATAGTACTACCGTGTATCAAAATCCGCAGGCTAACGCTTTTCCATATGTGTTAGAAATTCCTTTTAAGTTCAATCCGCGTCGCGGGGATGCGTATTTTTACTGGGGTTATACTCCGGAGCAATGGCGTCAATATAATTATTTGGCAAATCTTACATTTAGATTAGACATTTCGGTAGACACTGAAATAGGGAACTCCGGCGTATACAGTTTTGACGGAACGGTTGGAACGGTAAAGTTTGAGCTTATAAATGAACAAATCGAATCGAATAATCAAGGACAAGACGAATACCCCAATGAGATGCGAACATACATCCAATCCGTCCGCGCCGTCGTCGGAGAAAAAGAAGGTGACGACCGAGACTTCAATACAAATTTAGAGTGGTAGGTAAAATATATGAAAAAATATATCATACAATTTGAGCCCGTAGATCGCATAATCACCTCCGTGAATTTACATGACCCGGAGAATGTATTCGCCATCGGCGAACTTGTTTTATGGGACGATGAAACCGAGGGAATCCGGTTAACAGACCTTAATGCTCAACGTGAACTTGTTTACGGAACCGACCTGGAAATTTACGTGCATGAAAAACGGGACGGGACGTTGTTGTACAACAAGTTGATGGAGAAAAAGGCGCAAATAGCCGGCATAAGAAAAGCCTTGCGCGAGGAATCCCTTTTAAACTGGGCGTTATCCGATTACGGGTCGTTTGATAGCGTAAAAGACGAAAAAGATAGGCTTTTAACGCAATTAGAAGCCGTATCTGCGGAACTTCAAGAATTAGGGCAAGAATATAACGCCGCTAAAGAAATCGCCGAAAGTGCGGAGCAAGAGCGCAGGGATATTGCCTTTGAGAAAATGCACGAATATGATTTCTCAATTTGCATGATAACCAAAGACGAACACGAGTATTTGGAGGAATTTCTGCAGCACCACCTCGCCCTTGGTTTCGATCACATCTACATATACGACAATATGTCCAGTCCGTCGGTCGAGGAAGCTCTAACGAAAATGGTGGGCGTTGATCTATCGAAAATTACCGTAAAGCGCGTAAAATCGCGGCCTATGCTCCAAGACTGGGTTTATAATCTTTGGTTGCGGGAGGATGGGATTTTCAGCCGATACGTCGCTTTTATCGACACGGACGAGCTCTTAGACTTCGGTGGCAAAACGATTCGGGAGTTCATGGCTAATCCGAAATTTCGCAGAAAAGACGTGGGTGGCGTTTATCTCAATTGGGAAACGTACAATGCCGACGGCGAAACGCATAAGAGGTACGGCAAGTTACGCGAACGCTTCAATAAAATAAGCGAGGCCAATAAAGTTGAGTGCAATGTCGGAAAGTCGATTGTAAGAACGTCCAAAGTGAAAAAAATGCACATACATTACGCCGATTACCGCTCCGGTATATACGACATAGACACCTTAGGAGAAATCCCGCAGTCGTACGAGTTAAAGCGATTGGGCGGGCGGGCAGTGGAAGCGGACGAAGCGATTATCTCAGCGGCCAAAGCGCACGCTAAAACAGCCAACAGTATCGGTAAGGTGCGGCACTACTTTACGCGTTCGCTAGAGGAATGGGTGTATAAGATTCTCAGAGGCGACTGCGCCCAGTTTTATCGCCGATCGCTCGTAGAGTTTGTTAAACATAACCCTGATTTGGAGAAGATCGCGAACAATGTGTTTCATGAGCTGTTCGGCGATGCGCAATCGGAAATTAAGTGCGAATACCAAAAGAGCCGCAAAATCGGCAAGGAAAAGCTGAGAAAAATCATTGAGGACGCGCAAAAGAAAGCTTTGCAATGGTGAGAACAATTGCAGCGTTTATCTTGGCGTGGGCAAGTTCAGATTTTCTCTATTAACCTCATGCGGAGGGAATCTTTTTTCTTCAAAAGGCTTCCCCGCGCCCTTTCCAAAAAAGCTGACATCCCCAAAATTGATGTTAATAACCGTAACCCGGTTAAATCCAATGTAACATCATTATACGAGAACAAAATATTATGAAAATCGTAAGAGATATATTCGTCTTAGATAAGGACGTTACGCGGGAGGCGATTGTAAACGCGGCTCCGCAGGTGCAGGCGATGGCAAAATCCGGTCAAATCAAAGGCTTCGTCGCTTTGGCGCACGGCATCCGGTACGGGTTGGACGTGGTTCCGCTCCCCAAAGGTGTGGAGTACCAGGATTTAACGCCGCTTGCGGGTAAGCCAGCGGAGATTCTTAAGCCGGCGGACGCGGCGAGGCAGCCGATTAGACAAGCACTAGAGGCGGGAAGGGGATTTCCCGGAATTCAATCGGGGCAAGCGCCGGAAACAGCGAGGCCGTCCATTTTGCCCGGCGCACAAGCCATGAGGCGGGACGCGATACCGCAACCGCCGAGGCCGTCCGTTTCTCCGCCGCAAGGGCGGGACAGGGATTTGAAGTCGCCGATGTTCCCGCCACCTGCGCCCGCGCCGGCAAAGCCTCCGGCACCGCCGCAAGCGCAGGGGGCGGTGTCGGTAAGGCCGGTAATTCCGCAAGCACAAGGCGGTGCGGTAAGGCCGCCCGTTTTGCCGGATGCGGTGCGCAACTTTGGAGAGCGGCGCGAGATGCGTAATAACCCTCCGGAAGCCGCGAGAATCACGCAAGCGCAGCCGGTGGAGAGAATGAGGCCGCCCATTCCTCCGGGCGCGAGAATGCCGGAGATGAGGCCCGGCACGTCGGGCGTAACGCCGGAGATAAATCCGGAGATGCGGGGCACGGGAGCCGCAAGGCCGTTCGTCCCGCCGCACTTGCAAGCGATGCAGGCGGCGAAGCAACCGCAAACGCCGCAAGCGTCGCATGGGCTATTGAGGCCTGAGTTTAAACCCCGAGTCCAAGGCATGAACTCGGAGCTGCCGCGCCCTTTCGCGCCTACGGGAATGGGAAGTCCCACGCTCGGTGCAAGGTCGCAAATGCCGGTTCCGCCTTCGTCAAAACCGCCCGTGGTTCCGCCTCCGCAAATGGCGCCTTCAATGAAACCGCCTGTCGCTCCGGAGCCGCAGATATTTCAGCCGACGAGGCCGCCCGCGGCTCCGCAACCGCAAGTATTTCAGCCGACAAGACCGCCTGTGGCTTCGCGTCCGCAACCCAATGCTCCGGCAAGGCCGCCTATCGCTCCTCAACCGCAGCAAGCCGGAAAAAGCCAGCTAGAAATTTCGCGCAGCTACAGCGGCTTAACGGAAGCCGCCAATCGTTTTCCCAAAGCGGAAATCAAAGAAAAAACGGACACTGACGCCGTTATCGCGCAAAAGGACAAGGAAATTGCCCAGTTGCGCGGCAGGCTAAATGAAATCACAGGCAAACTCGAAACGGCGCTGCGGGATGCCCGGCGGTAAGTTATGGCGAATCGGCCATAACGAACGATAAGCAAATCCACAGATTGTTTCGTCGGCGAGTTTAATCCTTCCGGGAGCAATTCCCGCAGCCTTTGCCGCAGGAGAGACTCATTCGGCGTAGCCCGCGTCAATATTTACATAAAAAGTCCTTTTACGGGGACGGCCGGAAAAGCGCTTTATTGCCGTGGGAGGTATAGTCTCGCGCTTTTTCCAAACAGGCCGTCCCCGTATCTTTTTTCTGCACCCATTAGCATCAAAAATTTTCCATCAAGCATTAAAACCTCAAAAACCAAATCGAATATCAAATTAAATACCGTTTACGGAGAAACAATCATGAGCACACCTATCAAAGAACATATCAATCACACCCGGCTGCCGTTTAGTTGCGGCGCGGGCGAGGCATCGGTGAGCGTGCGGTCGGGGCACCTTATTTTCGCGTGTCCGGACATCAGCGTCGGCGCCGGCAATTTTGCCATGGACATCGCGCATGTATATAATGCGGAGCTCAATGCTTTCGATGTCGGCATGGGGAACGGCTGGAAGCTGAACGCACAGCAGTATATTATTCCGGCTGTCGGGAATAACGGGTCGGATACGGACACGTTCACGTATATCGACGCCATGGGTTACAGCCATGAATTTGTATATTACGTTGGGAGCGGGGTACGGTACTTTTATGACAAATCCGGTTTGAATTTAACGATGGAAGTAAGTGGATCTGGCTCCTCTCGTTACTATGCCATTGCAGATGACGTAGGGTCGGGGAATGAAATGATCTTTGATTCGGACGGAAGGATTACCGGAACCGTGTCGGCACTAAATAACGCGATTGAAAAATGCTATGTGTATAATCCAGAGGGTAGGCTTGCCGAGATTTACGACGCAAGAAAGTCGACGCGCAAGCTTCTATTGAATTATTACCTAGACGGCCGGCTCTCTTCCATCGAATACGAGCCGGACACGAATATTTATCCCCGCGCGGTTCAACAGACGATTTACTACGATTACGACCTTAGCGGCAATTTAATCCGCATCACCCGCAGCGCCGGCCCGGAATCCGAAACCGTGGCGTACTTTGAATATTTGGGCCCGGTGTTGGCCGGAGGGACGTGCGCCCTCACAAAAGCGGTGAGCGGCGTGGATTCTTCCGCGCTCGGGTTTCAATATGACAGTTCAAAAAGAATTTGGATGGTGCGTTCCGGTTTTTGCGGCGTGCGGGTGACGCAACGCGACCCAAATGTGTATGCGGAGGTTCCGGCCGGGCTGTATGCCGGAACGGTGCGTTGCGGGGACGCGGGCGTGTTCTGCTGCTCTGCCGAGCCGTTGCAGATATCGTTCGGCAACCCCGACCCGTTCTGCGCTCCCGAATTAAATGTCCCGGATTGGAAAGCATGGACGGAATTGGATATTGTTACTTCGAAAAAGCGCACTATCGTATCAAGCGAGAAGAAAACCGCGTTAAAATACTACTTTGACAATCATGGTTTTACGGTGAGCGTATTTGAACAAGACGGGCTGTTGAATTTAAAGACGCTCGCAAAGGATACCGGCGTTCCGATCGCGTCCGCAAGCGGCAATGGCTATAGCGAAACCATAAACGGTTCAAGAACTATGTATAGCAGCGGAAATTTCGATAGGATTGCACTGGAGAACTTACCGGCAAGCCTCTCCTCGCCGCAGGAAACGCACTTAAAGCGTTACGTTTTTACGGCATGGATTAAAATTAGATCGGAAGGCATGTTGCGGGCAAGACTGGAACTTTCATATAAGAATCAGGCGCAAGTCCCCAAGTCGTTTTTTGCGGATATTAACCCGCACGCCGTCGAGGTATGGCAGTTTGTTTCAATACCGCTCACGCTGGATCAATCAAACAATAAAAAAGGCACCGAAGTCGAGTTGTGTTTGTTGAACGGACGCCTAAATCATTGCCGGTTTTACGCGGCAAACTGCCGGATTGCATCCGCGCCGCACAGCACGCTTCAATTATCCGTTCCCGCCGCTCCTCCCGCTCTAGAGGATTGTATCGAGGACGTTTTAAAGAGCAGTCATGTAATGCTGACCCGTTGGAATCAGTACTCGCCGACGCACATCTCTTTACCCGGCGGGACGTATACCGAATCCGAAAACTTCTTAACTGCCGAGGACATTATCCGTACTATCCTCAACAAAAAACTGCGGAGCGACGGAAACGGCGCGTTCGACTTTGTGTATTCCGGCGGCACAAAAAGGATTAGCGACGTAACGGCGGCCGCGCTGGGCAACTATTCTCATGCCATAGATATTGCCTTAGTCGCCTCGGGTGGCGCGTCGCTGTACACTAAAACGGTTTCGCCGGACGAAAAAACCGTGACGCAAACGGAATATATTTTTGAGGACGACCAATTCGATGTCAGCAACAATCTAATCGAGGCGGGCGGGATTAAGGCGGTTACAACCACCACGTTGCCGGACGTGCTGGATAGTTTTGGGGTGCCGGTAAGTACGTCTACGGTCACAAAAACCTCCTATGCCGGGCTGTTGCTCTATACTATCGATGCTTACGGCATAAAAACAAAGCAGGTATACGACGCCTATGGGAATGTGGAAGCCGTTGAACAAAGCGATGCATTTGGCAGCCTGCCAACTTTATATTATGTCATGCATTTCAATTCCAATCCGTCTACTCCCGAAAGTAGTAGGGAGTTTGTCACGCAAGAAAGCTCATTGTCCGGGCTCAAGATTTACACTTACAAAGACCCGTACGCACTGGAAAGCGTCACAAAGAATAATGGGAAGATTGAATATGACTATAATTCGTTTTACGACCGCATCGAAGAACTCAAAACCAAAAAAGCCGCGAATTATGTAAACGCCGGCAATACGCTTACCTACGAAAACGGGCGCATCCGGACGGCGAGCGACGCGAAATCGACCTTCGGCGCCAAATTCCATCCGGTTGGCAGCGGGGTAGAGTTTACGGTGTTTGACGACTCGGTTGAAAAAGTATTGCAGCTAAACAGTCAGGAGTTTAACAACGGAAGCGGAACGACGACGCTGACGTCGCGGTATTTCCGGTCGCCGGATGGCAAATCGGATACGGTACACACGCAACTTGACCCGTACGGCCGCGTAAAAAATGTGACGTACGAGGTAACGTCGGACCAAGATCCCCCGATTGTTAAGCACGAAACATCGTTTGAATACATGGGCGATTTTCCTTCGTACGCCGACAAAGAAAGCGCGTATGTACAGCCGATTAAAAGCATATTCGACGGAAATACCGGATACCATACTTACCAATACAAAGACGGGCGCCTAAACGGATTCAGTCACGGTACTTTTGCGATGGAGCAGGAGTCCGGGGCGGCGACGAAGTTTTGGTATAGCGGCTTAGAAAGGTATGCGAACGGGTTTTTCTACGACGAAGAAAAAACCATTGCGTCGCGATTAAAAGAATCCAACACATATAAGCTTATCGCGGGCCAGTATACCGAAACCCCGCTGATGGGCAAGTCATATACCTACGATTGCTTTGGGAATATTAAAATCTCCGAACACAGCCGGAGCGAAGCGCTGGCGGGGCACACCCACCTAAAAGAGTACAAAACCACAACGGATTATAACCCGAACAACGGGCAAGAGATATTGGGGATAGCGTTTTCCGCCGACTATAAGGTAGATTCGGTGGTGCAAGCCTCCACGCATGTAAAATATAGCTACGCAAGCATTTTGGGCGAGATTGTGGCGTTTACGGAAACCTTCGGGGCGACCATGGGCGGGGTTTCTAACCTGCAACATCTAAACTCGGTGGCGGATAAGGTATCCGTATCTTACAATATCGACGAATTGGGGCGGATTAAGCGGGAAACGAATTCGGCGTTTGGCATTGACTGGATGTACGCGTACGACGGCAACCGGTTAAAAAGCCGGTATGAAACGGAAAATCCCGATTACGGGTACAGAATCGACCACGACGAGGACCTCGAGAAAGAGTGGATATCTGTTAAGCAGTCGAATAACGAGGAGTGGAGTAAACAAGTCGATTTAGACTTATACGGCAATTTTGAAGACGAAGACGATATCCGCTACGCTTGGCAGCGCGGCAATTGGCTGGCAGGCGTCGGGCTTACGGACGGTAGCGGGGGCATCTCGTCTTGGAACGCGCAGTACACGTACAATTACCAAGGGGTCCGCGAATTCAAAAACAAAGGCCAAGCCGACCAAACCGAGTACTTGTGGGACGGCGGAAAATTAATGGGCGAAAACCGTGGTTATTACGCCGAGAAAAAGCTGCGGTATTTTTACGACGCGTCCGGCATCTGTGGGCTGCACTATGACAGCGGCCAAACGCACGGGGAATATAATATAGGGAAACATTTCGTGTATGTAAAGGACGGCTTTGGCAACGTGACGGCGATTGTGGACGAAAAAGGCCTGCCGGTCGCCCGGTACCACTACGACGCGCTGGGGGAATGCAAGATTACGGCCTTTGATTTTGACACGCCGACTTCTACATCGTACAGGGTAACGGTGTGCGAACGGGATATGCGCAACGGTGAGCTGAAGTATACGATCGAGGAATATGTGAGCGGTGTTTTTCAGAGAAAAACCGTCTACGGGCACGATTATAACGGGGCGCCGAGTGTGTTGGTCACCGACGAATACGAGCTTACGCTGGACCCGGATATCTATGCCTATCCGATCGAGGAGGTTTTGTGCCAAATAGCGTTTGTCAATCCGATTCGCTGGAAAAGCCATTATTGCGACGCCGAAACGGGCTTTTATGCCATCTACATGCACGGCCGCACCCGCTATTACTACCCGCTGTTCGGCCGCTTTTTAGACGCCGACACGCTGGAACTTACGCTTTCGCGTGCGCTTAAAGTCGGGGGCTTAGACCGGCGCAGTTTAGGCGTATTAAATCCCTTGACATTCCCGGCGTATGGGTATAATATATACAGTAACACGTTTGATGGGGTAGGAGGACCCGTTGACGTGAGCGGTTTGGGGATGGATGGTGGTGGAGCATGGCCAAGCTTGAAATTACTTGATGATATAACAAATGTTGCTGAAAATGGATTTGGTTCAATTACAGGTGCAATCAATGGTCTTAGAACACATAAAGGTTTGAGCAAAATTTCTGGATTTGAGAAAGCTTCCAATGCCCTAATGTGGGTGGCGGCAGGGACACAATTTGGAATAAGTGTATATGACAATTTCATTGTTTCTAATGACTATTCAATGGCGCGAAAATTTGGCAACTTGTATGGCGAAGGGCAATACATTACTCTTAGTGCACTCACAACTCTTGGAGTCGCTACAGCCTTAGCCCCCACTGGAATAGGAATAATTGCAGTACCAATTGCCTTTGGAGTAGGCATAATAGTTGATTTACTATGGAAAGGCGAATGGAACCTATTTGGGATACATGTTCCGGGTTTTAAAATTAACGGCAAATCAATTGACCAGCTTATAAAAAACTTTTGGAGCTGGGTATTTGGAGGTTTTAAATGAATAAAGAATTAACTACGAAGGAACGAATAAAAAAAGTTGATTTTGCGATTAAAATTAACAAAATAATCGCACCTTGGTTTTTCGTTGTTTTTGTTGTAGCGTTTATAGTATTGTCTATTGTCTTTGTTGAATATATTCCGCTATTTATTTTCTTGCTTTTAATTCCTACGGTAATTAATGCATTTTTATATCCAATTATGATGAGGGGTTATAAAAAAAGACGGCAAGAATTACTTGCGCAACTTGAACAAGAACAAAATAGTCTGTCTTATTAACGTGCAGGTTCTTAATAACGGCTATGAAGCAAATTACGCCAGAACGCCAGTTGATGTTATATCATTGATTCTAGTATCAATAGCCTTATGGCTTGTTGTTATTTTAATGATTTTTTATCTCATGAAGTCCGGCGTATGTTGGATGGTAGTTGATAATAAAGGCATAAGATTAAGAAATATCTTTGGTATTGTCAAGGCGCATAAGTGGGATGCGATTAAGAACATTTTTGTTAACGACTTTAAGGGAACCGAAAAACTTCCTGCGGTAATGGTCTATGGAACGCAGAAAGTCAATGTTCCCAAAAAGATGCCGACCAAATGGATATACGTTTCCATCAGCGAAGAGTACAGCGGCGAAAATATTTTAGAGTAT
>WQYM01000084.1 GCA_009781235.1 Bacillota bacterium | reverse complement strand
TGTGTAGCGGATGGCTCGGGGCTCGGGGTTCGGGATTCGGGGTTCGGGGTTCGGGGCTCGGGGTTCGGGGCTCGTAATTCGCATTTGAGGCTTGACAAACGCCCCCGTCCCCATTTGTTATTCGTTGACTTATCACGTCAAATGCGGCCTTCGCGGCCTCGGCGGATTGAAGCAATTGCGGCAAAAAGAGTCGGCCGGCCTCGAATTCCGCGCCCACGTGGTTCAGCGCGGGGATAATCTCGCTTTCAATAATTTTGAGCGGCTCAATGTCGGAGGGGAGCGCCGCGGCCGCCGATTTGGCCGCATCGCGCCTGCCGGAAACGATAAGCGACGATAGGTTTCGGGATTCGGGGCTCGAGGCTCGGGGCTCGGGATGGTTACAAACATTTCCGTAGGGGTCGATGTCCACATCGACCCGCCTACCGTCGTGCGATGAAAAAGCCGTGCCGGGGGGAGGTGTCAGGGGGACGGGGACGTCGATTTCGGAAAGCAAGTTTCCGAAACCCCTGCGGGGCACTTCGCTGCGCTCCGTGTCGCCGTAAACCCGTCCCCGGGCAGAGCCGAAACCACAGATTACCGCACTCCCCGTAGGGGTTGCAAGCTTCCCGAGCGACCCGCCGGAACAAATATCCGTATTTGTAATTTGCTTTATATAATCCGCCGCGCCGCTATCCTTTCCGCCCAGCAGATTAATACACCTCAGCGCCGCACTTACCTGTTCGCACAGCGGGTTTACAATCGCCGCGTCAAGCCAGGCGCCGAATGCGGCGGTCAAAAACGCGGCGTTGAGATAAGGGCGGGAAGGCAGCCCGTGGGAAATGTTGCTGACGCCCAGCACCGTTTTTACCTTGAGCTTCTCTTTTACGAGCCGGATGGCCGGCAGCGTTTCGGCGGCTTGTTCGCCTTGGGCGGCGGCGGTTAAGGTCAAACAATCGATGATAATATCATGGCGCTTTATGCCGAATTTTTCCGCCGTTTTCACAATCCTTTCGGCGATTTTTAAGCGTTCGCGGGCGGTTGAGGGTATCCCTCGCTCGTCCAACGTTAAACCGACGACCGCCGCTCCGTATTTTTTTGCAATCGGAAAAATCCGTTCCATGCTTTGCTTTTCGCCGCTGACCGAGTTAATGAGCGGCTTTCCGTTGTAGATTCGGACGGCACGTTCGACGGCCTGCGGACTTGCGCTGTCGATTTGCAAGGGCACGGCGAGGACGCTTTGCAATTCCTCTACGATGCGGACGGTTACGGCGGGCTCGTCAATATCGGGCAGGCCGCAGTTTACGTCTATGATTTGTGCCCCCGCCGACACCTGAGAAAGCGCCTCGTTGACAACAAACCCGATGTCGCCGCTCTTTAGCGCTTCTTTAAGCTTAGGCTTGCCGGTCGGGTTGATACGCTCGCCGATGGTTGTCAGGGGGACGGACCCATTGACCACGCCTCTGTGGTCAATGGGTCCGTCCCCCTGACAGTCCCCCTGACACTGACAGTCCCCCTGACACTGACAACCAATAATTACGGTTTTTGTTCCCGAGGTAACCGAGGTGATTTCGGCGATTTTTCTTTTAACGGGCTTCTTTCCACCCAATGCTTTCTTTAAAGCGGCGATGTGGGCGGGGGTCGTTCCGCAGCAACCGCCAAAAAGCGCCGCGCCTTTTTTGTAGTAACCTTTAAGCGCCGCGGCATACGCTTTCGGAGTTACCTTGTAAGAAGTATTTCCGTCACCCGAAATCACCGGTAGGCCCGCGTTGGGCATCACCAAAACGGGCGCGTCACTGTAACGCAAAAATGTATCGACCACGGGGGCGATGTCGAAAGGATTTTGCGAGCAGTTTATGCCGATGGCGTCCACGCCGATGGCGTTTAAAAATACGGCGGCGGTCAACGCGTCGCAGCCCATAAAGGTGCGCCCGCTTGATTCAAAGGTTAAAGAGGCGATAACCTGCAAATCGCAAGACTCTTTTGCGGCTAAAGTGGCGGCCTTTAGCTCGTAGAGGTCGGACATCGTTTCTATCAGCACCAAATCCGCGCCGCATTTTGCGCCCGCCGCGATTTGCTCTTTAAAGAGATTAACGGCAGTTTCAAACTCAAGGGTTCCGGCGGGCTTTAAAAGCTGTCCGAGCGGACCCACATCCAACGCGACAAGCCCCGCGCCGGACGCCTTCGCGTTTTTTAAGGCGGCCGCGACCACCTCGTTCACGCCGTATCCGCTCCCCTTTAATTTAAGTGCGTTTGCGCCGAACGTATTGGCCGAAACAACATCGCTGCCCGCCAGCACGTATTCCCGGTGGATTTGCACTATACGCTCCGGGCGCGTGATATTTAGAATTTCCGGCGGCTCCCCCGCCGACAAGGCATCCTCGAGCATCGTGCCCATGGCGCCGTCGAAGAGGATGAGGGAGGAATTGAGCATATCGGCAAACTTTGTCTTCATAGCGTTCCTTCATAAATGCAATAATGCAGTAATGCAATAATGCAATAATTATTGTTGTTATCTTTTGTTCTGTGCAAGTGACGCAAATACATATCCGACATTATTGCATTACTGCATTATTTAATTATTGCGTTGCCTCGCAGGCCGATTACCGCCGTGACCGATTTTTGCGGCAGCATAAGCCCGTTTTCGGATAAAACGATACCAAGCTCTTTGGATGCGCCCGACAGTTTGAGTATAGCGGGTTGGTGAGCGAGTGAAAAATCACCGTAGCCGGGGGAAAAGCGCGCCGTCGTCGAAAAGCCGCGCATGCCGGCGGATTCCGCGATTTGCTTTTGAGCCTCGTCACAAACCTGCTCCATGAGCGCGTTGGCCGCCGCATCGTACAAAAGCGCATCCGCCATATCCGCGTATTGCAGCCGTCGCAGGGCTTGGTCTACTCCGTGCCCGAGCGTCGCCGCCAAAACGGCGCAGCGGACACAGCCGCTTAAGTGATTGACGATTGAATTGCCCGTAAAAACAATGCCGCCGGCAAAATGCACGCCGTCGGGTTTTACCTGCACCGCGTATTCCTTATGGGTAAATTTCGGCGCGGCATCGGTTTTTAGTTGTTTGTTAATACCATCCATCGTTTTTCGTTTTTCGTTTTTCGCTTTTCGTTATTCATGATTCGTTCACAGCCGCTCCACACAATACTTTGCAATAAAGGGCTTATTCATCGTGTAAATGTGGATGCCGTCGACGCCGTAGGCATAAAGGCCTTGCATTTGTGCGCAGGAATACTCAAGCCCCGCCTTAACCAGGCTATCGCCCTCGTCGCCGTAGCGGTTAATCATTTTAATAATCGGCGACGGGAGCGACGCGCCGCACATAAATATCATGCGCTCGATTTGGGATTTTGATAAAATCGGCATAACGCCGGCACAAATCGGGCGCGTCACCCCGGCGGCGCGGGCGCGGTCTAAAAACCTATAAAATATGTCGTTGGAGAAAAATAATTGCGTGATGAAAAAATCCGCGCCGGCGTCTTGCTTTTGTTTTAGATGCGCGATGTCGTCAATTTCCGAATCGCAGGAAATGTGCCCCTCGGGATAGCCGGCGGCGCCCAAACAAAATCCGTGCTTTTTTAGGGCAACAATTAAATCCTTGGCGTACCGGAAACCCCCGCCGAAAAAAACATCCTTATTCCCTGACCCCTGGCCCCTGAGCCCTGGCCCCTCGGCTTCATCCGCACTTTTTACTTTTTCCTTTTTACTTTTTACTTCTCCCCCGTCGCCCCTTAGCGCCAACACGTTCTCTATCCCTCGCCGTTTTAAATCTGCGGCGACGGTTTCAACTTCCCCGGCGCTCATATCGGCACAAGTAACGTGGGCAAGAGCCTCCGTGCCGCATTCTTTAATAATATGCTCCGCAATTTCCGCCGTCGCACCCGCTCCGCCCGCACTGCCGCCCGCGCCGCACGTAACGCTGATAAAGCCGGGCTTTAAAGCGCATAATTCATCTAACGCATAATACAGGCTTTGGGCGCCGATTTCCTTTTTGGGCGGAAAAATCTCAAACGATATGACGGTTTTACCGGGTTTGTATTGGTCTGCGATTCTCATGGGTACATCATATGGCATTGCATGGCGTTTGTCAAGCCAATTCACAAATTACAGCGCAAAAATCATATAAAACTGGCCATTTTTCATAAAATCCCGCAAAAAGGGATAAAGTTCTATCGTAAGTATTTTGTTTTTGGCTAAAAATCAGGTATAATGAGAGCACACAACGGTTTTGGAGGTTTTAGCTCTATGGGAAGAGATTTCGGAAATTTTTTATACGAGCTACGCAAAGAAAAAGGCTGGTCGCAGGCGGAGCTTGCGGAGAAGCTTGGGCGGGCCAACCGCGCGGTTTCTAAATGGGAAACGGGCGAAACGATGCCCGGAACGGAGCTTTTGGCGCCCTTGGCGGAATTGTTCGGCGTGAGCGTAGACGAGCTTTTAAAGGGTCGGCGGAGCGATGCGGGGCGCGATACTACAACCGCGCCGCCGGGCGGGGCGCCCGATGGGTCGCTTTGCGGGGCGCCCGACTCATCGGGCGCCCCGCAAAGCGACCCATCGGGCGCCCCGCGCACATCCACGACACACGGGGGCAGCCCCCATGTGTCACATGTGTCATCTCCGGCCAAGCGAAAAAAGCTTTTTATTCTAATCGGCGCGGCGGCGGGCGCTGTGGCCGTCGTTGCTATCGCGCTGACCATCGTTTTAATCGCGTTGAACGGTTCAAGCGGGAAAAAGCCGTCGGATACGGCGGTTTATACCATCACCTATGAAAATCTCAACTACGCGGGCACCGAAAACCCGAACGCCTTTACGGTTTTCACCTACACCAGCGATACGATCAACTTTGCCCCGCCGACACGCCCGGGCTATACGGGTACATGGGACATTGCAAGTATCCCGAAAGGCAGCACGGGGCACAAAACGGTTACGGCGGTGTGGACGGCCGACATCTACCCTATCGCGTATTTGAACTTGCTGGACGGTGTAAATCCAAACGCCGGGACGACTTCTTACACGATAGAATCCGACACGATTACGCTGACTACCCCGTCGCGTACGGGCTATACGGGCGCCTGGAGCGCCTCATCCATCCCGAAAGGCTCGACGGGTGCGGTAACGGCAAACGCCCTCTGGACGCCTATCGTCTACACGATAAGCTACCAAGGTTTAGAGGGCGCCATAAACCCGAACGCCGGAAGAACTACTTATACGATAGAAACCGAGACGTTTGCCTTTGCCGTCACGACCCGCGCCGGATACACGGGGACGTGGGATATCCCGTCCGTCGAAAAAGGCAGCACCGGCAACAAAACCGTTTCGGCGGTATGGACGGCAAACACCTATGGCTTAACTTTCAATTATGACGGCGCAACCGGCGAAAATGTCATTACAAGCAAAGCGGTTGCCTACGATTCCGCCGTCGGAGAACTGCCCGCGCCCACCAAAGCAAATTATGATTTTGCGGGCTGGTTTACCCAAACAGACGGCGGCGGCATACAGATTTCGGCCGCTTATGTTTATAGGTTTACCTCCGACACGGCCGTGTATGCAAAATGGGCCGTCCGGCCGGCAACGGTCAGCTTTAATTATCAGGGCGCGACGGGCGGCGACGGCACGGGGAGCAAGCAGGCCGTTTTCGGGGATCCGATAGGGGCGCTGCCCGCCCCGCAAAAAACCGGGCATTCTTTCGCGGGCTGGTTCACCGCCGGGGAGGGCGGCACGCGGATGGCGGCGGACACGGTCGTGACAATCGAAGGCGACTTTACGCTGTATGCGCAGTGGCTCCCCTTTACCGATTTGTCGAATTTCAGGTTTACCTCTATCACCTTGAACACGGCGTACGCTATCGCCGTGGCAAGCGGCGTTACGCTCTCGGGCGAGGTGGTGCTGCCGGACGAATACGACGGCAAGCCCGTAACGATGGTCTCGCAAAACGGCTTTTACGACAATTACACGACAAACGGCTACGCCCGCACCTTTGGCATTACCTCCGTCATTATTCCCCCGTCGATAACGGCTATCAGCTACGATGCGTTTCGGGATTGTACCGGCATAACTTCCATCGTCATTCCACCGTCCGTAACCAATATCTATTCCGGCGCCTTTAGGGGCTGCAGCAAACTCGCCGACATCACGCTCCCGTTTGTCGGCGAAAGCGCATCGGCGACGAAGGCTGCCGCGACATTCGGCGCGATATTCGGCTATGTGTCGCAGACCTCCGGCAGCGCTCCCGCCGGGACTACCCGCCAGTACACCGATTATGACGCCTCACCCACCAGGGATTATTATTATTACATCCCCGCGTCGATGAAGGCCGTAACGCTGACGGGCGGCCATACCTTGGGCAGTTATGCGTTTTACGGCTGTGACTTTTTGACCCGGATGGAACTGCCGTCATCGGTCGTAATCATACGCGATTTTGCGTTTGGTAGTTGCTCCTCACTAACGGAAATCGTTATGCCGAATGTCGTTAACATCCAAAGCAGTGCGTTTACGAGATGCTACTCGTTGACACAAGTCACGATTCCGGCTTCTACGACGGAAATCGCAGGACTGGCGTTTTCCGGCTGCACGTCCATGACGAACATTAACGTCAACCCTCAAAACACGAATTTTACTTCGGTAGACGGGGTGCTGTTCAACAAAAACCGGGCTACGCTGGTGTCCTACCCGCGTGGAAGAGGCGGCGCGTATGAGGTTCCCGCGTCGGTGACGCGCATCGAAACCTTCGCGTTTTATGACTGCATAGGCTTAACCGGCGTCACCCTGCCGGGCGGCTTAGCGCAAATCGGGCAGTCCGCGTTTCGGTATTGCTTTGGGCTTACCGCCATCCGCTTTCCTGCGTCGGTGACGCAAATCGAAGCTTATGCGTTCGAGGGTTGCTCCAACGTTCAAGACATCGTCGTACCCGCGTCGGTAACTACCGTCGGGCAATCGGCGTTCAACCCGGTCAACTCGGGTAAGGGGTACTGGGGCACCGTCTACATCGAAGGAGCGACGTCAAGGCCCTCCGGCTGGAACTCCAGCTGGAATTCGTCCCGCCGCAGCGTTTTTTGGGGCTGCACGTTAAGCGCGGATAAAAGTTACGTGGTTTCGTTTGCCAAAACCGCAACCAGCGTTGTCGCCGAAAGCTACGGCACCACCGCGCCCACAAGAGCGGGCTATACCTTTGGCGGTTGGGCGCTTGCCGCCGGTTCCGACACCGCCGCCTACACTGAGGATAACGTCCACCAGGCTCCCAACGGCATCACACTGTACGCCATTTGGCTAAACTACAGCAGTATTGTGGAAATTGGCGGCGTGCGGTATGGATTAAACGGGCGGCAGGGCTGGCGCGGCGGGGCGAAGGAGGACGCGAGGGTGATAGGGGTGAATCCTGACGCGGCTTCCGTCACGATTTTAAATACGGTAACGTTGGCGGGCGCGAGCAGAAAGGTGGCCGGTATCGCCAGCGCCGTGTTTTATAACCACAAAAAGCTTGTAAACATCTCGATTCCCGCATCGCTTTCGTACATCGAGATGTATGCATTTTTTGGCTGCGAGAACTTAACCGGCATCACGATACCCTCAACCGTTACGACGATTGACGCGTACGCGTTTTCTAACTGCGGCGCGCTGACGATATATGCGGAACCTTCCAGCCGCCCCACAAACTGGGACACCCTTTATTGGAACCCGTCCGGACGGCCCGTCGTGTGGCGCTGCACGTTGGACGCGGAGAAAACGTACGTGGAATCGTTTACAAAGGTCGGCGGCTCCTTCGCTACCAACCTCGTCCTATCCGCGCCGTACCGCGCCGGCTGCCGTTTTGTGGAATGGAATACGGCGGCAGACGGGAACGGGACAGCTTACCCGATGGCTACCGCCGTCGAGTACAACGCGATCCCGAGCACCACCACACTTTACGCCATATGGGCATCGGTATAACCTATGTCAGGGGGACGGACCCATTGACATAGCTATGTCAATGAGTCCGTCCCCCTGACGTAAGCAATAAAAAATCCCTTGCCCGAGCAGACGAGGGATTTTTTATGCAAGGAATTCCTTTGATTCAATCTTAGAGCCTGTCTATACAAACTCTTACTTTCTGACGGCTTTACCGGAAGTGCTCTTACCGGTCGAAGATGAACCCATGCTCTTGGATTTGGACGCGGGGGAACTCTTTGACGCGGGAGCGGCTTTTACGGACGCTGCGGACTTGGTTTGGTAGGATGCGGCGCCCGCCTTGGCGGTGGGGGGAACGCGGTGCCCGGCGGGAACCTTAATCTCGCCCATGGTCTTACCTTTCGAGTCCTTTACGTAAAGCACAATGTCCTCGCCCGCTTCCTGTCCGGGCTTAGCGCTCTTGGTCGGCATAAATATTTACCTCCTTTTTAGTACCGTTAGTATGGTACTTTTGGGGAGGAAATATACCATGCGATTTTGAAAGTAATAGCAAAGTCTGAACACAGATAAAAGATAACAGATAAAAGATAACAGAAAAAGGTTACATCCTTAGTACGGAGCGATATGTATTGATTCAACATACAAATCAATCCGCATTCTTTTATCTTTTATCTGTTATCTTTTATCTTGAAACCGTTCGTCTGTTTATCAACGTTCCCTTGAACTACATCCTCTCCTTAATCTTGGCGGCCTTACCCGAAAGCGCGCGCAGGTAATACAGCTTGGCACGACGGACTTTGCCCTTGCGGATAACTTCGATGCGGTCGATACGCGGCGAATGCAACGGAAAGACGCGCTCGATGCCGACGCCGAACGACATGCGGCGCACCACAAAGGTTTCTCTAACGCTACCGCTGCGGCGCGCAATCACAATCCCCTCAAACGCTTGCAGGCGCTCGCGGTTCCCCTCGACAACCTTTACAAACACCTTGACGGTGTCGCCGACGGAAAATTCGGGAACTTCCTTTTTCATGTACTCTTTTTCGATGGCTTCAATGACGCTGTTCATGGTTACTATGGCCCCCTTGGCCAATTCCCTCTCGTTCACGGCGCGTTTTAATTTGCGACATCGCATGTCGGCCCGGCCGGCGGAACGAAACTGAAGGAGTGACATTTAAAACAAGACTACACGCAAAAAGCACGGCTCCCTTTAGAGTCACTACGACATGATATCATATAGCCCATAAAAAGGCAAGCGATTTATAAAAACATTTTTTCGTTTTTTTGTCCCTCTAATACATTTTAATTTGACATGCGTAGGGTAAAATGGTATGATAAAAACATAAAAATAATCCGCAATTCATCATTTATCATTCATTATTCTACTTTAGGAGCTAAATATGCCGAACGAATCAACCACGGGAATCGAAAGGGCGCCGCGCCGCGCACTATTAAAGGCCTTGGGGCTTAGTTGCGAGGATTTTGCTAAGCCGCTGATCGCCGTCATCAGCGCGCAGAGCGAAATTGTGCCGGGGCACACGCATCTACACAAGGTGGCGGATGCCGTAAAAGCCGGCATCTACGAGAGCGGCGGTATCCCTTTTGTGATTCCGTCCATCGGAATCTGCGACGGGCTCGCCATGGGCAAAGCCGGGATGCGGTATTCACTCCCCTCACGCGAGCTGATTGCCGACTCGGTAGAAAGTATGCTGCTCGCCCACGAATTTGACGGCGTTGCCCTTTTGCCGAACTGCGATAAGGTTGTGCCCGGGATGCTGATGGGCGCGGCGCGGGTAAATATCCCGTCGATTGTTGTTTCGGGCGGGCCTATGCAAAGCGGGCGGCATAAGGGGCAAAAAATCGGGCTTTCCACCGTGTTTGAGGGCGTCGGAAAAGCAAAATCCGGCCAATTAAGCGTTTCGGAGCTTACCGAGATTGAAAACAAGGCGTGCCCGGGGTGCGGGGCGTGCAACGGCATGTATACGGCAAACAGCATGAACTGCATGTGCGAGGCCATCGGGATGGCATTGCCCGGCAACGGCACCATTCCGGCGGCATCGGCGGATAGGGTGAGGCTTGCCAAAGCGTCGGGCAAAGCGCTCGCAAAGCTCGTGTCCAACGCCGTCACGCCGCGCATGATTCTAACCAAGGAAGCGTTTAATAACGCGATTGCGGCCACAATGGCAATCGGCGCGTCTACCAACACCGTATTACATATCCTGGCGCTTTCCGACGAGTGCTCCGTTAAGCTTGATTTAGACGCGATACAAAAAATTGCCGACAAAACGCCGACTTTATGCCGCTTAAGCCCCGCAAGCGACTTTGACATGGAGGACTTTAACGAGGCCGGGGGCATGAGCGCGGTACTGGCGGAATTAGCCAAGCTGCCCGGGCTTATCGACGGCAACAGGCTTACGGTAACCAACCGGCCGCTTTCCGATTCATACCGGGGCGCGGAGGTTTTAGACGAGCGCGTAATCCGCCCCGCGTCCAATCCCCACTCGGCAAAGGGCGGCATCGCCGTTTTATACGGAAGCCTTGCCGAGGACGGCGCAGTAGTAAAACGCGGCGCGGTGGACGATAAGGCGCTGGTTTTTTCGGGGCGCGCGCGCGTATTTAACGACGAGGAAAGCGCGGTAAGGGATATTTTAGACGGGAGAATCAAAAGGGGCGACGCGATGGTTATCCGTTACGAGGGCCCAAAAGGCGGCCCCGGGATGCGCGAGATGCTATCGGCCACCGCAGCCTTATGTGGCATGGGGCTCGATAAGGACGTGGCGCTTATTACCGACGGCCGGTTTTCCGGAGCGACGCGCGGGCTTTGCGTCGGCCATGTGTGCCCCGAGGCCGCGGCGGGCGGTCGGATTGCCTACGTCGAGGACGGCGACCCTATCGTCATAGATATCCCGAAAGGCAAATTAGAGGTTTCGATTAACCCAAAAGACCTTAAAATGCGCGAGAAAAAGTGGAAGCCCAAAGACTGCACCCCATCCGGCGGCTGGCTGTTGCGGTACAGCTATTTGGTGACCGGCGCGGACAAGGGCGCGGTGTTGAAGAAAAAATTCTAATACTATTCCGTTGCTAATTTAAAAATTTTGTGTTATACTTGAGTTATGTTAAGATATACGGTTGAACAAATTGAAGAAGTAAGTGTTGCATTGGCGACTGAGCGCGAGAACGTGGAGATG
>WQYM01000083.1 GCA_009781235.1 Bacillota bacterium | reverse complement strand
GAACAACAATTCAAAAGAGGTAGACTGGCAATTCACTACGAAAGACGCAAGAGTTAAGCTAAAGAGACTTTATCCCATTGTCATTGTCAATTAGTCAAGCAAAAGATTTAACGTATCACTAGCTTGTTTTTCCCGCTACCGCCGCAGGTGGCTATGGCTCTCCCTCCGCATTGCTCAACACTCAAAGCGCACAGAGGGCTTTCAACTACAAATATTGGCTCTCGGTTCCCCTTGTCATCCAAGCACTCTTCGTTAAAAAGCGGCTCGGATCCGGCCTCCTCAGCTGGGGGTTTTGGCTTGTAAAAGTCGGGGGTGTTTGAACAGCTTTTCAACCGTCTTATCAACGACAAATTGCTCCGCCCAATCCTTTTGGACGGATTTTTTACCACAAGCTGCGTTGTTTTTCTTGTCGGCAGCGGCAGGAATGCGGCGTATATAAAAATAAGCAATTAGGATTACTAAGAGGAGTTTGCGCATGGCAAAGAAAAAAGCAATTAAAGAGGTATCTATTCGCAGTTCGGCGGCGGAGTACCTAACCTACATAGCGAGTACGGGTGACAACCCGCAGAGCTTTGAGATGCGCTACGAGGATGAGAATATTTGGCTCACGCAAAAACTGATGGCCACGCTTTACGGGGTGGACAAGCGCACGATTAGTTACCACATCGGCAAAGTATATAGAGACAGCGAGCTTGATAAGATGGCAACTGTCCGAAAATATTGGACAGTTCAAACCGAGGGCGAAAGACAGATTGAGCGGGAGCAAGACCACTGTTGCCTTCAAATGATAATTGCCGTCGGTTTTAAGGTGAATAACGAACGCGCCGTGCAGTTCCGCAAATGGGCAAACCACATCGTCAAGGAATACACCATCAAGGGGTGGGTGATGGATGACGATACCCACAAACAGCGATGCGAGATTTGCGAGCATCCGTTCGGGACTGTAAAAAAATCCATAGGGTTCACCCAGTTTTTGACGCGCGGTAACGCCAAGGTAACGGGCAAAATGGCGCTGATTTTTACGTGCTACAATCTAAAAAGACTGCGGAACATGGTTCAAATTGCGCCGAACAATGTGGCAATTATGCCGCAAAAGTTCCTTTTTTGTCTTATGTGCAACTTCTTTGCCCACTTCTACCGCTCCATAAAAATTTTGGCAGCGATCCACCTAAATCAAATCGCTAAAAAATAATTGTTCCGCAGACTCTTTGAGAATTCACTCACTTTTGAATCCCGAATCCCGAATCACGAATCACGAACCAACCCTTGACAAACCCGTTACATCGTGGTAAAATACATACATGAATAGGAAAAAACGATTATTTTTTGCATCGGCCGCGCTCACCGCGTTGCTCGTGTTTTCGCTTGTACTCTTTGCGGCATGCGGGGGGTGCGGGTCGGCGGACGGGCAGGGCTCCGAGCCGCTCTCTGGCCTTACGGTGGTCACAAAGCCCGACAAGACGGAATATACGGCGGGCGAGACGTTCGACCCGACGGGAATGGTGATCGCGGGCACATTCGGCAAATCCTCGCAGATTATCACCGGCTTTGAGTGTGCGCCGACGCGCGCGCTTGTTGCCACGGACGAGCACGTCACCGTCACGTACGGCGGCTTTTACACGACCGTGCCGATTGCCGTAAAGCCCGCCGCGTCCGGAAACCCGGGCGATCCGGAGAATCCCCTTAACCCGGATCCGAATAATCCCGGCAACAACCCGTCCTTGGGCGGCATAGAAGGGGCGTTTAAATTTGAGGCGATTTCGTTCCCGATGTCGATGAGCGGCTTCGAGATGACGCTGACGCTCAATGCCGGGCAGCTCAAGGGGCTGGCGGACGGGACGTACGAGCTTCCCGGTTCCGCGCAGATCCCGGGAGCCTTTTTAGAAGCCATGGCCGCGTTTTCGGGCGTTTTTGACGCGTTATCCGGGCTGGGCATAGCGTTTGAGGACGGGGGGACGGTGACGTTGGCGGTCGGAGAAGCGTTTAGCCAATCGTCTCTTTACCGGTTGGAGGGTCAAGACATCGTGCTGGTAGACGAGGGCGGCGCGCCTCTTTTAGAGGGCGCTTTCCCCGGCGCTTTTGTCTACAAGGACGGCAAAGTGAATTTGCGTATCGAGTTCCCGGATCTTTCCGACGTCGAATTCCCAGGCCCCGGCGAGGGCGGCTTTGATGACATGTTTGCGGGCTTTGCCGCGCTTGGGATCGGGGAGATCACGCTCTTATTCGGCTCTGCCGAATAAGAGGGCAAAATGAAAAGTGAAACAGATTGAACAGAGAATCACTTATCCATAACTTTTCATTTTTCACTTTTCACTTTTCACTGTGAAACAGAGGTAACCATGGACAATCACGACAAGGAAAAAACCGCGCCGGGCAAACCCGCGCCGGACAAGCTTGCGGTAAAGCGCCCCGCGCGCCCTGCGGCCAAAAAAACCGCTGCGACAGCGCCAAAAACCGTTACGGAGGCGCCGGGCGAGTTCGACGATATCCCGTTCGAGCTGATGCGCGTGGCCAGCCCGGGCGATCCCGAGTATGTGGATACCGCCGCCGAGCGCGGCTCCTCTAAGAGCTTTTCGGCGTCGGACAACACCTACGACGGAGATGGGTACTACCCGCGCTCCCGCACGGTGGACGAAAGTGCCCTGCTTCACCGCGATCGCTATAAAAATACGACCTACAAAAAAATTAAAACGGCATCGCTATCCGCGGACACGGCGGAACGGTTCAGCCCGTCGGTGGAACGCGGCCTAAGCTCGGAGCAGGTCGAGGGCCGCAAAGCGGGGGGCTTTGTCAATGTGACGCGCAAAAAAGCGTCGCGCACGTACCGCGCCATATTCCTCTCTAACATGGTTACGCCCATCAACATCATCGCGGCGGTCGTCGCGCTGGCGATTATTTTCATCCGTGACGACGGGCAAAAGCTTGCCGACGACCTCCCCAAATTGTTCTTTGTGCTGATTATCCTCATCAACATGAGCATCGGCATCTTCCAAGAAATCCGCGCCAAACTAACGATTGAAAAGCTGAGCCTTTTAACCGCGCCCGCCGCGGTTGTCGTGCGCGACGGTGAACGAAAAGTAGTGCCGGTCGCCGAAGTCGTGTTGGACGACATCATGTTTGTCGAGGCGGGCCGGCAGATTTGCGCCGACGCGATTGTTTTAAAGGGCGACGCGGAGTTAAACGAATCGCTGTTGACCGGCGAGTCCGTGCCGGTCAAAAAATCGCCGGGATCCGACCTGTTCGCGGGCTCGTTCGTCGCGTCGGGCAACTGTTATGCGCGGGTCAACAAGGTCGGTGCGGCCAATTACGTCGAAACGCTGACAAGCCACGCCAAAAAATACCGTAAGCCCAAGTCCGAGCTGTATAATTCGGTGGGGCTGCTGATTAAGATTATTATCCCCATCGCGCTCCTCATCACGCTGGGGACGGTAATCAGCTACTACTTTAATTACTTGACGCCCGCCGCCCGCGTTGCGGGTTCGGCAGGGGGGTGGGGCGAAAACATTCAGCGCGCGTCCGCTGTTATGATTGGGATGCTGCCGATGGGCATGTTTTTATTGACGAGTACCGCGCTGTTTGTTTCTGTTATACGCCTTGGCAAAAAGCGGGCGGTCGCCAAAGACTTTAACTCGATTGAAATGCTGGCGAGGGTCAACGTTCTGTGCCTCGATAAAACAGGCACCATCACGGACGGCACGATGACGGTCAAAGAGGTAATCGAAATTAAGGGCGGGGGGGCCAGCCCGGCGGAAACGCAAGGGCTTAGTTTGAATGAAATCGTCGGCTCCATTTTAACGGCGACCGAGGACAACAACCAAACGGCGATGGCGCTCGCCAACCGTTTCGGGTACTCCAAAGTCTTAAAGCCCACGGCCGTCCTGCCGTTTAGCTCGGCGAGAAAGTTGGCGGCGGCGACCTTCGGCGAGGTTGGGACTTTCCTTTACGGCGCGCCCGAGTTCGTTTTAAAAGACATCGGCATCCGCTTAGAGCGCCAAATCAATGATTTTGCCTCTCAGGGCTTTCGCGTTTTGGTGCTGGCGCACTCCCCGGCGCCCATAAAGGACGGCCAAATTTTGGGTGCTCGCCGCGCGCTGTGCCTAATGGTGATAGAAGATCACGTGCGCGAGGACGCCGTAAAAACGATTAAGTGGTTTAAGGAAAATAATGTCGCCATCAAGGTAATTTCCGGCGACAACCCGATTACGGTGTCCGAGGTGGCGCGCAGGGTCGGCGTAGAGAACGCGGATCTTTACATCTCGCTCGACGGGCTTTCGAACCGCGAAATTTTTGAGGCAGCCTCGCAGTACACCGTGTTTGGGCGGGTGACGCCGGAGCAAAAAATGCTGCTGGTAAAAGCCTTAAAGCAAAAGGGGAAGACCGTGGCGATGACGGGCGACGGCGTAAACGACATTTTAGCGATGCGCGAATGCGATTGCGCCGTGGCGATAGCCTCCGGCGCCGAGGCCGCACGCAACGTGGCGCACTTGGTGTTGCAGGACTCAAGCTTTGCGTCGATGCCGGAGGTCGTTATGGAAGGACGCAAGGTGGTCAATAACATCCAGCAGTCCGCGTCGCTGTTTTTGATGAAAACCTTTATGACGATGCTGGTGGCGGTGACCTCGCTGTTTTTGGGGAGGCCCTATCCCTACACGACCGACAACCTTCTGTTGCTCGAGATGTTTGTCATCGCGGTCGCTTCCTTTGCGCTCGCTTTGCAGGCCAATAAAAACCTCATCACTGGCAAATTTCTCTTAAACGTCATCGGCCGGAGCGCGCCCGGCGGCATTACGATGTGGGCGACGTTTTTGGCAATTTACTTGTATAATTTCTTTGTGTTGCGCAATTTAGGCGATGCGGCGGAATTGGCGTACCTGCCGGAGGTAGCGTATCAGACCATGCTGGTGTTGGGGCTGACGTTTGCCGGCTTTATCATTTTGGTTAAAATTTGCGAGCCCCTCAACATGTTCCGCATCGTGCTGATTGTTTCCGTCGCGGGGCTATTGATTGTCGGCGTGTTTGCGATGCCGAATTTGATGTCGGATACCTCGCCGCTATTCGGGTTAAGGCTCAAATCTCTGCGACCGCAGGAGTGGATTTTTGTCACCGCCGCCATCATGGGCAGTTACTTCTTTATGTCGATTTTGATAAAGGTCATGCGGGCGTTGAAGATTTTAAATTATTAAATCACCATAAAAATTAGCCAACGTATTTCATGTTTTTTTAACATCTTTGTTTAACAATAGGCATAAACTCAATCGTCACTATCCCCTGACCCCCCGACCCCTAACCCATGACTCCTAAAAACTATGCTACGGATATTCAAATACTTAAATAAAAAAGAAATCCTCACCATTTTAGCGGTTGCGGCGTTGGTCGTGTTCCAGGTGTGGCTGGAGTTAGAAATCCCCGCGTTTATGACGGGGATTTTGACGCCGATTTACGGCGACGGGCCGCTTGAGATGAATACGGTGCTTTATAACGGCGGCATGATGCTTTTGTGTGCGCTTGGGAGTCTTGCCGGCTCTATTATGACGGTGTTTTTGGCGACGCGCATGGCGGCGGGATACGCGGCAAAGCTGCGCAAATTAATGTTTACGCGGGTAGAGAGCTTTTCGGCGGCGGAGATAAATAAGTTCTCTACGGCCTCACTCATCACGCGCTCGACCAACGACGTGACGCAGGTGCAAATGATGGTCGGCATGGGTATGAACCTTTTAATCCGCGCTCCCGTGATGGCGGCTTGGGCGCTTATCAAAATCTCGTCCAATACGTGGCAGTTTATGGCGGTCACGGCGTCGGCGATTATGCTGATGCTGATGCTGGTCGTGTTTTTGATTGTCGCCGTTTTGCCAAAATTTCGCAAAATCCAAACGCTGACCGACCGGCTAAACCGCCTCACGCGTGAGAACCTGACGGGCATCCGCGTTGTCCGCGCCTACAATGCCGAGGATTATCAAGAGAACAAGTTTGAAAAAGCCAACGCCGAGATGACCAAAACCCAGCTTTTTACGAACCGCTCCATGCAAATCATGATGCCGGGCCTGACGCTGATTATGAGCGGGCTGACACTGGGCATTACCTTAATCGGCGCGTTTTTGATTAACTCCACGGCAAACATCGCCGACAAGGTGACGCTCGCGACCGACATGCAGGAGTTTACGCAGTACGCGATGCAGGCGATTATGGCGTTTTTGATGCTGGTGATGGTGTTCATCATCATGCCGAGGGCGGCGGTTTCCGCCAAGCGAATACTAGAGGTGCTGGATACGGAGCCGGGCATTGTTGACGGCGCGGGCGTTAAATGTCCTAGGGAAACCGGAACGGTCGAATTTAAGAATGTTTGCTTTAAATACCCCGGCGCGGAGGAGTACGTACTAAAAGATATATCTTTTCGGGCAGAGCGTGGCGAGACGGTCGCGTTCATCGGCTCGACGGGCAGCGGCAAATCTACGCTTATAAGCCTTATCCCGCGATTTTACGAGGCGACGGGGGGCGAGGTACGGGTGGACGGCACCCCCGTTACGGACTATGCGTTAGAGGACTTAAACAACCGCCTTGGCTTCATCGCGCAAAAGGGCATTATATTCGGCGGCACCGTGCGCTATAACACGGCGTTCGGCGACCCGGGCAAGGAGATTACGGACGCGGACATCGAGAAGGCGCTTGAGGCCGCCCAAGCCAAGGAATTTGTGGATGCTTTAGACGGCCGGCTTGAGGCCGAGCTTGCGCGCGGCGGAACCAACCTTTCCGGTGGCCAGCAGCAGCGGCTCTCGATTGCGCGTGCGCTGGCAAAAAAGCCGGAGATTTTAATATTCGACGATTCGTTTTCGGCGCTCGACTATAAAACGGACCGCAAATTGCGCGGACGGCTGAAAACCGAGATGGACAGCGTCACCAAGCTAATCGTCGCCCAGCGTATCGGCACCATCCGCGACGCCGACAAAATTGTCGTCTTAGACAACGGCGAAATGGTCGGCTGCGGCAAGCACGACGAATTGTTGGCGACGTGCTCCGTCTACCGAGAAATCGCATACTCGCAATTATCCAAGGAGGAGCTGGATAATGGCTAACATAAAAACACGGCAAGACCAAACAACCTCCATACAGGCTCCTCCGCCCGCCCGTCGCGGCGGATTCGGGCCGGGCGGCGGGCGACCCGGGATGGGCGGGCAGAAACCCAAAAATTTCAAAAAAGCAATCGGCCAATTGCTCGGCTTTATGGGCAAGTTCCGCATCGCCTTGCTAATATCGATTGTGCTGGCGATCGGCGGCGTCGTGCTTAGTATTTTCGGGCCGCGCCTTATCGGCGAAATCGGCGACTTGGTCAAAGAGGGCATCACGGGGCCTATGGACCTTGACGCGATTATCGCGCTCGGGATTATTATCGCGGTTTTGTATGCCGGCAGCTTTGTCCTCTCGCTCGTGCAAGGCTTTATGATGGCGACGGTCACGCAAGCGGTCATTAAACGGATGAGGACGCAAATCACGCAAAAAATCAACCGCCTTCCGCTTAAATATTTTGATAAAGCAAGCTACGGCGATATTTTGAGCCGGCTCACCAACGACGTGGACAACATCGGCCAATCGCTTTCCCAGTCCGTCGTGGCGTTCTTCTCGTCCATTGCGATGCTTGCCGGCGTTTTAATCATGATGTTCACCATCAATTGGATTATGGCGCTGACGGCGATTGCCGCTTCGGTGCTTGGGATTGCCCTGATGCTGGCCATCGTTTCGCGCTCGCAAAAGCATTTTAAGGCACAGCAAAAATATTTGGGCTCGCTGAATGGGCAAATTGAGGAAACGTATTCCGGGCACGCGGTGGTTAAATCGTACAACGCCGGGAAGGGCGCGGTCAAAAAATTCGATGAGACGAATGAAAACCTCAAATGTGCCGTGCGGAAAGCCAATTTCTTTTCTATCTCGATGCACTCGCTTATGAACTTTGTCGGGACGTTGGGCTACGTCGCGGTTTGCGTCGTGGGCGCAGTGCTGATGGTAAACGGTATGATTTCCGTCGGCGTGATTATTTCGTTTATGTTTTACGTGCGCCTGTTCTCGCAACCCTTAGGACAGTTGGCGCAAGGCCTGTCAAGCTTGCAATCGACCGCCGCTGCATCCGAGAGGGTGTTTGAGTTCTTGGACGAGGAGGAGATGCAGGGGTTGGGGGCTAGGGGTCAGGGGTTAGGGAATAAGGAGAAAAACAATCACGAGCCACGAATCACAAACCACGAGCCACGAGACGCAGTGCGCGGCGAGGTCGAGTTCCGCAACGTAAAATTTGGGTATGTGCTCGACAAAACGGTTATTAAAGACTTTTCGGCAAAGGTGCTCCCCGGGCAAAAGGCCGCGATTGTCGGCCCTACCGGCGCGGGCAAAACGACGCTGGTCAATTTATTGATGCGCTTTTACGACCTCGATTCCGGTCAAATTATGGTGGATGGACAAGACGTGGCCGGTATGACGCGCCAGGAGGTGCGCGAGGTTTTCGGCATGGTGTTGCAAGAAACGTGGATGTTTGAGGGCACGATTCGCGAAAACATTGCCTACAACCACCAAGACGCCACCGAGGAGCAAATTGTCGAGGCGGCTAAGGCGGCGAATCTCGACCATGTCATCCGCGCCATGCCCGACGGGTACGACACGGTGATGGACGACAAGGCGAGCCTCTCGGCGGGGCAAAAGCAGCTCGTCACCATCGCCCGCGCCTTTGTGCGAGACGCCCCGATGCTGATACTTGACGAGGCGACCAGCTCGGTCGATACGCGCACCGAGGCCCTTATCCAAGACGCCATGGCGCGGCTCACGACGGGCCGCACGACGTTTGTCATCGCGCACCGCCTTTCCACCGTCAAAAACGCCGACGTAATTTTCGTGCTAAAGGACGGCGACATCATCGAAAAAGGCCGCCACGGAGAGCTTTTGGCGGCACAAGGCTTTTACGCGGAATTATATAACAGCCAGTTTGCGGAGTAAAAAGCTGCCGCGCAATTACTTTGCGCGGCAGCCGTTTTTTGAGGATGGGTGACCGGTTAAGAGTTTACATGCGGTTTGTAAATGGTTATCTCCTCGGTCACAGACGGGTTGTTTAGGCTTAGGCTATACTTTAGTGTAATACGCCGGTGGCCGTATTGGTCTACATAGCTTGCCGTCGCCGTTGTGGCAAAGAGGTTTTCTTTAATCCTTAAATCTGCTTGCGTCATGGCCGCAAAGGACTTAAGGTCGGATAAGTTTTTCCACTTGCGCGCGTCGTCCGCAAAGCAGAGCTTAGCGTTGTATTGGGGAGAGGTGCCGGAGGGCGCTACCGCATAAAAAGCCCACTCGCTGCCGGATTTTGCGTATACATACATCTGTATGTAATATTGGTTCACGCTTTTAAGTGCCTCGTACGCGTCGAGCCTGCCGCCGGATTTGCATAGGCCGGAAACCGCAGAATACTTGGTAACACTGTTTACGACAATCGATTTGAGCTCGGCTGCGGTTAGGGAGGACTCGTAGGAGAGTAGTAATGCAGCGACGCCTGCGACATGAGGGGCGGCAAAACTGGAACCCGTATACTCATCATAGTCATAGGGTACGCTGGCAATAGTAGTTGTTAATATAGCGACGCCGGGAGCAAACAGGTCAACGGAAGCTGTTCCGTAATTGGAGCCTGAAGAAGAACTGTCATTCCAGCGATTGCCTAGTGCGTTTATTGCGCCTACCGAGATAAGTTTTGGATTGGTACGCGTATAGTTGGACGGATAAAAGCTACTCGTATCATTAGGGCTATTATAGTTTCCGGCAGCGCAAATAAAAAGACCAGTATAATTATTTATTGCTGTTTTCAGAAGATTGGTTTCGGTGTATGAACCATGGCTAAAATTTAGTATAGGTATATTCTTCTGATTTCGTGCCCAATTAATAGCGTCGGCTGCACGTCCCATAGTTAAATCGGTATGGTCGTTCCCAATTTTCAATGGAACCAGCGAAACATTCCAACAAACTCCGGAAACGCCGATTCCGTTATTGCCACGTGCTCCTACTACTCCGGCAACCGCTGTACCATGTCCACCAATATCGTTTGTGTCCGCGTTGTTGGTTACAAAATTCCATCCAGCAACCACATTGGCATTTAGGTCTGGATGCGCCGCAATTCCGGTGTCGATAATACCTATGCGCACATTTTGAGAGCCGTATGAATAATTCCATGCGTCAAACGCTCGTATACCGTAGTTGGTCCCCGAAACTGGGTTTTCGAGCGCCCACTGTGTGCCATACCCCGCTCTAAAAGTCGCGTCGTTAAAACTTTGGTCGTTTGGCATTGCCTGGGCTTGTAAGAAATAATTTGGTTCAGCAGACATTACGCCATCGATTTTTTCCAATACGCGAATTGCGTTTAACACTTCGTTCTTATCGTCTTGCGGCAGCTTGATTTCTAGAATTTGTCGGAATTCTTCCCTGTTTAAGTATCTTTGTTCAGCGACGTCCCCGTCAACTGACGTTAAATCCCTTACAGATACCTTTGCAAAGTCCTCGAAAAAGCTCGAACTATGTGTTTTATTAATTCCGCCCGTTTTTTTATCCATGACGACAAGAACGCTGTCGCCGACAAAATCCTGGTCGATGGTCGCTTTGCTTAAGAATTTTTCCTCAGGCATTTCGACATATTCGACGGATTCGTTCGCGGTATCGGCAAAGGTGCTGCCCTGTGCCATGCATACTGCAAAAAGCATCAAAAATATCAATAAAATTGATATACGTTTCTTCATAATAATCATCCTCTTTTTTTGATTTTAGTCTTTGTCTTTCCAGATTCTTATCGGTTCTGTAAACGAGAATACAATGCTAGCAATTACGATAACAGTTACTCCTTGTGAAAATAAGGTATATTTATCTCTTGTCTTTAGCGCAACGCTACCACTATACGTGCCGTAGTAGTGAACAATACTTATACCATCAACCTTGGCTTTTTTTACATTGCTGCGTTCGCGCAATTCGTTTACCCGGGTTTGCTTGATTTGCTTTTCCGTTTCCGTGTCTAAGCACTCGGGAATTTTTGGAATCGGGATATAGCTTTCTTCTTCATCTAACCATTCATAGCAAAAATTAGAATCATCAAAAACTATTTTTTTTCCGTCATGATGATAATACGCGATACTCCGCAAATCCTCTTGTGTCAGCCAGCCGTTGTCG